>NZ_JBHYVC010000036.1:0-71527 GCF_042749965.1 Streptomyces sp. NPDC059454
TATTTTTTTGGTGCCCGGGGGGGTGTGGTGGGGGGGGGGGGGGCGGCGGGGGGGGGGGGGGGGGGGCCCCCCCCCCCCCCCGCCGCCCGACTACTGCTCCTGCTGTCCGGCCGCCGTGACCGCTTCGGCGGCCCGGACGATCCACGGGAGTTCGACCGACACGGTCTTGCCGCCCTCACGCGTGGGGCGGATCCTGAGCCTGCCGCCGCATTCCGCGGTCAGCCAGCGGATGATGACCAGCCCGCGGCCGTTGTCCTGCTGGACCGCCGCGGGCAGCCGCTTGGGGAGCCGCGGGTGGCTGTCCGTGACACCGATGTGCACCCGTTCGTCCCGGACCAGTACGACGTCCACGGTGAACGTGGGCGACTGCCCGCACGTGTGCTGCACCGCGTTGGTGGCGAGTTCGGAGACGATCAGCCGGACGGTGTCGCACAGTTCCGCGTCCGCCGGCATACCCCATTCCTCCAGCGTGCCCACCACATGGGCGCGGGCGGCCGCGACCGAGGCGGGATCGCTCGGCAGAGTGACGGATGCTTCCAGATGGTCTGCCATGGCGACGTCGTCCCTTTCCCACGGGACCGCGGTCCGACACGGAGCGGATGGTTCGAGTACGGTCCCGCACTGGTGCTTCACCGCCAGACTGCCATCACCGCACGGCACAGGACGGCGATCCACCAAGATATGCATATATCTGTCGCTCAAAGCGGTGAACTCTGCGACGGGAGACCGTATCCGGGCGACTCGGAAGGAGTAAGGAGAAGCCCATGCAGCACGGCCCCGCGGTGCGCCGCCGGAAACTGGGCGCCGAACTGCGCGCGCTGCGCGCCTCGGCGGGACTCACCAGCGGCGAGGCGGCCCGGCTGGCGGGCTGGCACCAGTCGAAGGTGAGCCGGATCGAGACGGGCACGAGCGGGGTGAAACCGCCCGACGTGCGGTTACTGCTCGACGTCTACGGCGTGGCCGACCCGCAGCTGCGGGAGTTGCTGCTGGTGCTGTCGGGCTCCGGTGACGGCGGCGGACGGCACCACTGGTGGCACGCCTACCGCGGGGTACTTCCGCCGACCTACCGGGACTTCATCAGCCTGGAGTCGCAGGCGAGCGCGATGCGCACCCTGGAGACCACGGTGATCCCGGGGCTGCTGCAGACGCCGGAGTACGCGCGCGCCGTGACGGAGGCGGCCCTGGAGGGCGTGTCGGAGGAGCGCCTGGACACGCTGGTGGAGGTGCGGCTGGCCCGGCAGGACGTGCTGCGGGCGACGCCGCCGCTGGAGCTGAGCGCGGTCCTGGACGAGGCGGTGCTGCGCCGGGAGGTCGGCGGTCCCGGCGTGATGGCCCGTCAGCTGACCCGGCTGGTCGAGGCGGCCCGTCTTCCCCAAGTGCGGTTGCAGGTCCTGCCGTTCGGTGCCGGCGCACATATCGGCATGACCGGCCCCTTCGTAATCTTTTCATTTTTGCGCACTTCTGATCTGGACGTGGTTGTTCTCGACCACTTGACGAGTAGCCTCCATCTGGAGCGGAAAGAAGACCTCCGGGTGTACTCGGAGGCCTTCGAGGCCCTCTCGATCCACGCCCTTTCACCCGAGGACTCGTTGGATTTCATCGCCGGTGCAGCCACCGGCGCGTAAGGAGGCACGATGCCCGCACCGCCTCGGACCATCCCTTCCAGCCTCGCACTGCACGATGTGAGGTGGCTGCGCAGCAGCTACAGCACGGGGGCGAACAACTGCGTGGAGACGGCCCGGCCGGCCGCCGGCCCCCTGGCCGGACTGCTCGCCGTGCGCGACTCCAAGGCCCCGGACGGGCCCGCGCTGCTCTTCTCCCCCGCCGGCTGGACGGAGTTCGTGACCGCGGTCGGCTGACGACCCGACCGGTCAGCCCGTCATCGGGCGACGCACGGCCGTGTCCCGCCGACTCATGGCCGCGTTTCGCCGATCACCCGTACAGCGCATTCGATCTCCGCCCCGGACAGGTCCGCGCGGGCGGTCAGTCTGAGCCGTGAGACGCCGTCGGGCACGGAAGGAGGACGGAAGCAGCCCACGGACAGGCCGGCCGCCCGGCAGTCGGCCGCCCATCGCACGGCCTGCTCCGGGGAAGGGGCACGCACGGAGACGACCGCGGCGTCCGGACGCACCGCTTCCAGACCCGCGGCCGTCAGCCGGGAGTGCAGTTCCCGCGCCACCTCGCCCGCCCGTGCCGCGCGCCCGGGTTCGCGGCGCAGCAGCCGCAGGGCCGCCAGGGCCGCACCCGCCGCCGCCGGGGCGAGCCCCGTGTCGAAGATGAACGTCCGTGCCACGTTGACCAGATGCTCGATCACCCGGGTCGGGCCGAGCACCGCTCCGCCCTGGCTGCCGAGCGACTTGGACAGCGTCACCGTCACGACGACGTCGTCGGCGCCCGCCAGTCCCGCCGCGTGCGGGGCCCCGCGCCCGCCGTCGCCGAGCACACCGAGACCGTGCGCGTCGTCGAGCACCAGACCCGCGCCGTGCTCCCGGCACGCCTCGGCGAGCCCGGTGAGCGGGGCGGCGTCGCCGTCCACCGAGAAGACCGTGTCGGACACCGCGACCGCGGGTCCGTCGTGTCCGTCCAGCGCCTTGCGCACGGCGTCGGGATCGGAGTGCGCCGCGACCTGTGTCGTACCTCGGGCCAGTCGGCAGCCGTCGATCAGCGAGGCGTGGTTGCCCGCGTCGGAGACGATCCTGGAGCCGTGCGGGGCCAGCGCGGTGACGGCGGCGAGGTTGGCCGCGTAGCCGGAGGAGAAGACCAGGGCCGCCTCGAAGCCGCAGAACCCGGCCAGTTCGCGTTCCAGTTCGGTGTGGAGTCCGGTGGTGCCGGTGACGAGCCGGGAGCCGGTCGACCCGCCGCCCCAGGTCCGCGCGGCCCGTGCGGCGCCCTCGGTGACCTCCGGGTGCCGGGCCAGGCCCAGGTAGTCGTTGCTCGCCAGATCGAGCAGGGGCGTGTCGGCGGCCCGGGGGCGCAGGGCGCGTACGAGTCCGGCCCGGCGGCGCAGTTCCGCCTGCTCGTCGATCCAGCCGAACGCCATGGGTCCTCCGGGGTTTTTGTAGGCAGTGCACAGACATTAGCGGGAGGCCGGACGGACCACTGTGTGGCGATACCCACACCTCGAAGTGCCCCTGTTGTACGAACCCTCCTTGGCCCGGACGGGTCGGGTAGGACAGGATCGGCTCTCATGAACCTGCTGAACACGCTGGTGGACAAGGGGCTTCGGCGCGAGACGCCGACCCGCGGGGAAGCCCTGGCCGTCCTCGCGACGTCCGACGACGACCTGCTCGATGTGGTGGCCGCGGCCGGGAAGGTGCGGCGGCACTGGTTCGGCCGACGGGTGAAACTCAACTATCTCGTCAACCTCAAGTCCGGCCTCTGCCCGGAGGACTGCTCCTACTGTTCCCAGCGGCTCGGCTCCAAGGCCGACATCCTGAAGTACACCTGGCTCAAGCCCGACCAGGCGTCGCAGGCGGCCGCCGCCGGTCTCGCGGGCGGCGCCAAGCGGGTGTGCCTGGTGGCCAGCGGCCGGGGTCCCACCGACCGTGACGTGGACCGGGTCTCCGACACCATCAAGGCCATCAAGGAACAGAACGAGGGCGTCGAGGTGTGCGCCTGTCTCGGTCTGCTCTCCGACGGCCAGGCGGAGCGGCTGCGCGAGGCGGGCGCGGACGCCTACAACCACAACCTCAACACGTCCGAGTCGACGTACGGGGACATCACGACCACGCACACGTACGCCGACCGGGTGGACACGGTGCACAAGGCGCACGCGGCGGGGCTGTCGGCCTGCTCCGGTCTGATCGCCGGCATGGGCGAGAGCGACGAGGACCTGGTCGACGTGGTCTTCGCGCTGCGCGAGCTGGACCCGGACTCGGTGCCGGTCAACTTCCTGATCCCGTTCGAGGGGACGCCGCTCGCCGAGGAGTGGAACCTCACCCCGCAGCGGTGTCTGCGCATCCTGGCGATGACGCGGTTCGTCTGCCCGGACGCCGAGGTGCGGATCGCCGGCGGCCGCGAGGTGCACCTGCGCACGATGCAGCCGCTCGCGCTGCACCTGGCCAACTCGATCTTCCTCGGCGACTACCTCACCAGCGAGGGCCAGGCCGGCAAGGCGGACCTGGAGATGATCGCGGACGCCGGGTTCGAGGTGGAGGGCGCCGGCGAGGTGACACTGCCCGAGCACCGCGCGGGCGGCGGCTGCGGCTCCCACGAGGGCGGCAAAGCGTGCGGTTCGGCGGTCTCGGAGTCCTGCGGGAGTGCGGCCGAGGAGCCGCGTCCCGATCTGGTCGCCGTCCGCCGCAGGGGAGCCGGAACGGATCTCGCGCCCAATGCCTGAGCGGTCCGTCACCGAACTGCTGGAGCTGGACCGGCGGCATGTCTGGCACCCCTACGGGCCCATGCCGGGCCGTCAGGAACCGCTCGTCGTGGAGTCGGCGAGCGGGGTGCGGCTGAAGCTCGCCGACGGCTCGGGCGAACTGGTCGACGGGATGTCGTCCTGGTGGTCGGCGATCCACGGCTACAACCACCCGGTGCTCAACGCGGCCGCGCGCGGGCAGCTGGAGCGGATGAGCCATGTGATGTTCGGCGGGCTCACCCACGAGCCCGCCGTGCGGCTGGCGAAGCTCCTTGTCGATATGTCTCCGGAGGGTCTGGAGCATGTGTTCCTCGCCGACTCCGGATCGGTGTCGGTCGAGGTCGCGGTCAAGATGTGCCTGCAGTACTGGCGTTCGCTGGGCCGGCCGGGGAAGCGGCGGCTGCTGACCTGGCGGGGCGGCTACCACGGCGACACCTGGCAGCCGATGTCGGTGTGCGATCCCGAGGGCGGGATGCACGAGCTGTGGTCCGGGGCGCTGCCGCGCCAGGTCTTCGCGGACGCGCCGCCGGCCGGGTACGAGGAGGGGTACGCGCAGCACCTGCGGTCGGTGGTCGAGCGGCACGCCGACGAGCTGGCCGCGGTGATCGTGGAGCCGGTGGTGCAGGGGGCGGGCGGGATGCGGTTCCACTCCCCCGCGTATCTGCGGGTGCTGCGCGAGGCGTGCGACGCGCACGACGTGCTGCTGGTGTTCGACGAGATCGCGACCGGATTCGGGCGCACGGGCGCGTTGTTCGCGGCGGAGCACGCGGCGGTGACGCCGGATGCGATGTGTGTGGGCAAGGCACTGACCGGCGGTTACCTGACCATGGCGGCGACGCTGTGCACCGCGCGGGTGGCCGAGGGCATCTCGCGCGGCGAGGTGCCGGTGCTGGCGCACGGTCCGACGTTCATGGGCAATCCGCTGGCGGCGGCCGTGGCCTGCGCCTCCGTCGAGCTGCTGCTCGGCCAGGACTGGCTCGCGGAGGTCGAGCGGATCGAGGCGGGCCTGCGGGCAGGGCTGGCGCCGGCGGCCGGGCTGCCCGGTGTGCGGGACGTGCGGGTGCTCGGTGCCATCGGGGTCGTCCAGCTCGATCACTCCGTCGACATGCGGGCGGCCACAAGGGCCGCCGTGCGTGAGGGCGTGTGGCTGCGGCCGTTCCGCGATCTGATCTACACCATGCCGCCGTACGTCACGGGTGACGCGGACGTGGCGCGCATCGCCCGCGCGGTCTGCGCGGCGGCGAAGGAGGGATGACATGCCGGTGTTGGTGATCACGGGCACAGGCACCGAGGTCGGCAAGACGGTGGTGACGGCCGCCCTCGCCGCGACGGCGCTGGCGGCGGGCCGGTCGGTGGCCGTGCTGAAGGCGGCGCAGACGGGTGTGCGGCCGGACGAGGCCGGGGACGCCGAGGAGGTCGCGCGGCTCGCCGGTGCGGTGACGACGGCCGAACTGGCCCGGTACCCGGATCCGCTGGCACCGGCCACGGCGGCCCGTCGGGCCGGCCGGGCGCCCGTGCATCCGCACGAGGTCGCGGAGCGGGCCGCCAAGCTGGCCACGGAGCACGATCTGGTGCTGGTGGAGGGCGCGGGCGGGCTGCTCGTACGGTTCGACGCGGCCGGCGGGACGCTGGCGGACGCGGCGGCCCTGCTGTCCGCACCGGTGCTGGTGGTGGCGTCGGCCGGGCTCGGCACCCTGAACGTCACGGAACTGACGGCCCGTGAACTGCGTGGCCGGGGGCTGGACCTGGCGGGTGTGGTGATCGGCAGCTGGCCCGCCGAGCCCGACCTGGCCTCGCGGTGCAATCTGCTGGACCTGCCGGACGTGACCGGTGTCCCGCTGCTGGGCGCCGTACCGGCCGGGGCGGGCGCGCTGCCCCCCGCCGGGTTCCGGGCCTCGGCACCGCACTGGCTGGCGCCCCGGCTGGAGGGAACCTGGGACGCGGAGACGTTCCGGGTGCGCGAGGCGCCCCGACGGTGAGCGGGGGTGCGGATCGCCCGTTCGGGGGAGAATCGGCGTAGGCCCGTCCTGGGGGAGGTCCTCATGCAGCTGTCGTCCGGCCGGTCCGCGAAGGTGGAGCGGGATGCCGTGCACCATCCGCTGTTCGCGCGGTACTACGCCCGGCTCAGTGTCGCCGCCGAGACCCGCGCGGGGATGGCCGAGGTGCGGCGCAGACTGCTCGGCGGGCTGTCCGGCCGGGTGATCGAGGTCGGTGCGGGCAACGGTCTGAACTTCGCGCACTATCCGGGCACCGTGTCGGAGGTCGTCGCCATCGAACCGGAGCGGGGGCTGCGGGCGCTGGCCGTGGAGGCCGCTCTGCACGCCCGGCTGCCGGTGGATGTCGCGCCGGGTGCGGCGGAGGCGCTGCCGGTCAAGAGCGAGGCGTTCGACGCGGCGGTGCTCTCCCTGGTGCTGTGCAGCGTCCGGGACGCGCCGCGGGCGCTCGCGGAGCTGAGGCGGGTGCTGCGGCCGGGCGGCGAGGTGCGGTTCTTCGAGCACGGCCGGGGCGGCGGCCGGGTCATGCGCCTCACCCAGCGGGCGCTGGACCGGACGGTGTGGCCGCTGCTGGCCGGTGGCTGCCACGTGGCGCGTGACCCGGTCGGCGCGCTGCGCGAAGCGGGGTTCGAACTCGGTCCCTACCGGCGGATGCTGATGCCGGAGAAGGGGCCGGCGCTGCCCACCTCGTACTGCGTCATGGGCACCGCGTGGCGGCCGATGGACGACGCGGCGGCCACCGGGAGCTGATCACTCGCTCCAGCGGCGCAGCTCGGCCGCGATGTCGTCCACGGTCGCCTCGCCGGTCTTGACGAGCCGGGCCAGATCGCGCACCTGTTCCGGCGAGGTGACGACCTTCAGACCGCTGGCGACGAGGTAGGCGTACGCGACGGCGGAGGCGAAGAGGGCGTTGGACCGCTCCAGCGCGGGGATGTGGATCAGCAGCTGGAGCAGCGAGGCGGCGCGGGCGTGCGGGCCGTCGTAGACGGGGACGTCGAAGATCTCGGCCTCGTGGCGTGCGACGGCGGCGACGAGGGCGCCCCAGTCGGTGACCTGGGGGTCTCCCGGGGTCTGCCGCTCGGCGAGCATGAGCAGCCACGCGAGGTCGATGCGCAGGTGGTTCAACGGCTCAGCGGCGACCTTCGCGCTCTTTGCCGAACTCCTCGGCGAAGACGCTCTCGTACTGCTTCATGAAGTCGGCGGCGGCCTCGACGAAGGCGCGGCCCGCCTCGCCGGTGTCCTGCCGGACCAGTTCCTCGATGTAGCGGTTCACGCTCATCCCGCGCGCCAGGGCACGGTCCCGCGCCGCGCGGGCGGTGCCCTCGTCCACGCGCACGTTCAGCTGGGTCTTCGCCATACCTCGAAGCTAGCGCCAGGACGCTAGCAGCGGCAAGTGCCGCGGCGGGGTCGAAGAGCGCGAAGAGAGTGCCCCTTACATCGACGTCAGGGGCCAGACCTGGGATGGAGACGGACCCGCACCCACGGGGGATACCCCCTGTGGGCCGGATCACCTTACCCTCGGCGCGACGAGCACGACCTGACGTCCACTCGGAGGAGGCGGCCTTGTCCACACCTGCTGCGGAGCGCGCACCCGGCCTCGCGCCGGCCGACGGGATCGCGGCCCGCGCCCGCGGTCTGACCAAGGCGTACGGCTCGGGCGAGACGACCGTGCTCGCCCTGGACTCGGTGGACGTGGACATCGTGCGCGGACGGTTCACCGCGGTGATGGGCCCGTCGGGGTCCGGGAAATCCACGCTGATGCACTGCCTGGCGGGGCTCGACACCGTGTCCGCCGGGCAGGTGTGGCTGGGAGACACCGGGATAACCGGTCTGAAGGACCGTGAGCTGACCCGGCTGCGGCGGGACCGGGTCGGGTTCATGTTTCAGTCGTTCAACCTCATCCCGACGCTGAACGCGCGGGAGAACATCACCCTGCCCATGGACATCGCGGGCAGGGAGCCCGACGAGAAGTGGCTGGACCGGGTCATCGACACACTGGGGCTGCGGGACCGGCTCGGGCACCGGCCCGCGCAGCTGTCCGGCGGACAGCAGCAGCGGGTGGCCTGTGCCCGGGCGCTGGCCTCGCGGCCCGAGCTGATCTTCGCGGACGAACCGACCGGCAACCTCGACTCCCGCGCGGGTCTCGAAGTGCTCGGCTTTCTGCGTGAGGCCGTGGACGCGCTCGGTCAGACCGTCGTGATGGTCACGCACGACCCGGGCGCCGCCGCCCACTCCGATCTCGTGCTCTTCCTCGCGGACGGCCGGATCGTGGACGAGATGCGGCGGCCCACGGCGGAGTCGGTGCTGGAACGGATGAAGCGCTTCGACGTGCTCCGCGTCCCCGCGGACGACGCCGGCGGCGCGACTCCGGGCGCTGTCCCGGCGGACGAGCAGAGCTCCGGCAAGGACTGACGCCGCACCGGGGGCGACGCTGCGGAACCTCCTCGCGCACGGGGGGAGGCGGCTGCCGCTGTCCGCCGGCCGTCGTCCTGCCGGGGCGTTCGCCGCGGCAGGACGGTCCTCCCTGCGCCGGCCTTCGGGCCCCGGGTGAGAGGCCGGCCGATGCGAGGAAACCCGGGCGGGGTCCGGATCGTGGAATGCCGTGTCGTGCGGAATCCCGCGTGCTGTGATCACCGCATGACCGAACTGCGTATACGGGCCGCGACGCCCGAGGATCTCGACACCGTGCTGGCCTTCTGGAAGGTGGCCGCCGAGGGCACGAGCATCAGTGACGACCGGGACGGCGTGGAGCGGCTGGTCGCCCGCGATCCCGCGGCGCTGATCCTCGCGGAGAGCGGCGGTGAGCTGGCCGGCACGGTGATCGCGGGCTTCGACGGCTGGCGGTGCCACCTGTACCGGCTGGCGGTGCACCCGGACCTCCGCCGCCAGGGCATCGCCTCCGCGCTGCTGACCGCCGCGGAGGAGCGGTTCGTACGGCTCGGCGGGCGCCGCGCGGACGCGATGGTGCTCCAGGACAACGAGACGGCCCACCATGCATGGGGCGCCGCGGGGTACGCGCGGGAGGAACGCCGGCGGCGCTGGGTGAAGCCCCTCACCGGGTGATCCACAGCCCGACGGCGCACCTTTGCCGATCCTTTACCCTTGTGGGGCCACTCGGTCCTCCATGAAAGGTTGTGTGCGTCCGCCCATGGGCGAGCCCTCCGGTCCGCGACATCGCGCATCTGTTCCCGTCCTGTCCGACCATGGGACAGAGGTGACCCGATGACCGAAGCGCTCCTCCTTCTGGCGGCGATCCTGCTGTCGCTCGCCTGCGGCGCCTTCGTCGCGGCCGAGTTCTCCCTCACCACGGTCGAGCGGGCCGAGCTGGAGCGGGCCGCCGAGCGCGGCGAGCGGGGGGCCGCGGGTGCCCTCAAGGCCGTACGGAACCTGACCTTCCAGCTCTCCGGCGCGCAACTCGGCATCACGGTCACCAACCTGGTGGTCGGCATGCTGGCGGAGCCGTCCATCGCCGCGCTGATCGCGGGCCCGCTGGAGGACATCGGCGTCTCCGGTTCGGTGGCACGCTCCCTCGCCCTGGTGATCGGCACGGCCCTGTCGACGGTGTTCCTGATGGTGGTCGGCGAGCTGGTGCCCAAGAACTGGGCGATCTCCTCGCCGCTCGCCGTCGCCAGACGGGTGGGCAACGCGCAACGCTGGTTCAGCGCCGCCTTCCGCCCGTTCATCACGCACCTGAACAACACGGCCAACCGCATAGTGCGCCGTATCGGTGTGGAGCCCGCCGAGGAACTGGAGTCCGCGCGCGGGCCGCAGGAGCTCGCGGCGCTCGCCCGGCACTCCGCCCGGGAAGGCGCCCTGGAGCCGGACACCGCCGAGCTCTTCGTCCGCACGCTGAATCTCGCCGACCTCACCGCCGAGAACGTGATGACACCGCGCGTCCAGGTCATCGCGCTGGAGGTGCGGGCGACCTGTGAGGACGTGGCCAACGTGACCCGGGCGACCGGGCTGTCCCGGTTCCCCGTCTACCGCGACACCCTCGACGCGGTCGTCGGCACCGCGCACGTCAAGGACGTACTGGCGCTGCCCGCGGAGCGCCGCGCCCGGGTGCCCGTGTCGGAGCTGATGCGCGAACCGCTGCTGGTCCCCGGAACACTCACCGTCGACCGTCTCCTCGACCGGCTCTCCGGGCGGCGCACCATGGCCGTGGTGATCGACGAGTACGGCGGCACGGCCGGTGTGGCCACGCTGGAGGACATCGTCGAGGAGGTCGTCGGCGAGGTCCGCGACGAGCACGACCCGCACGAGATCCCCGACCTGGCCCGCGCCGGCACCGATGGGAGCGGGCGCTCCCTGTTCTCCGCCGACGGCTCCGCGCGGGTGGACCAGCTCGCCCGGGTCGGCCTGCGCGCGCCGGAAGGGCCGTACGAGACTCTCGCCGGACTCGTGGCGGCCGAGCTGGGCCGCATCCCGGCCGTCGGCGACACCTTCGAGGTCGCCGGCTGGCGCCTGGACGTGCTGGACGCCACCGGCCGCCGCGCGGCACGCGTCCTGCTGCACGCGCCCCTCGACGACCGGCTCACGACGGACCGGCGGACGGCCGGGACCACGGATGACAGGGGGGCGCGGCGATGACCGCCGTACAGCTGCTGATCGGTCTGGCGACGCTGGTCGTCAACGCCTTCTTCGTCGGCGCCGAGTTCGCGCTGATCTCGGTCCGTCGCAGCCAGATCGAGCCGTACGCCGACCGGGGCGACCGGCGCGCCAAGAGCGTGCTGTGGGGTCTGGAGCACGTGTCCGCGCTGATGGCGGCCGCACAGCTCGGCATCACCCTGTGCACCCTGATCCTCGGTGTCGTCGCCGAGCCGGCCATCGAGCACCTGCTCGAACCGGTGTTCCACGCGGTGGGTGTCCCGGAGGGCGCGGGGCACGCGGTGTCGTTCGTGATCGCGCTGGCGCTCGCGACGTATCTGCACATGCTGCTCGGCGAGATGGTGCCGAAGAACATCGCGCTCGCCGAGCCGGTGCGCAGCGCCCTGGTGCTGGGTCCGCCGCTGGTGGCACTGTCCCGCGCGCTGCGCCCGGTGATCTTCACGATCAACGCGTTCGCCAACGCGCTGCTGAAGCTGATGCGGGTCGAGACACGGAACGAGGTCGTCGCGTCCTTCTCGGACGCCGAGCTGGCCCAGATCGTGAAGGACTCCGGTGAGGCGGGCCTCATCGACGAGCGTGCGCGTGAACGGCTGCACGACGCACTGGAGCTGGGCCGGCGGCCCGTGCGGGACGTGGTGATGCCGCTGGAGCGCGTGGTCTACGCGAGCGTGGGGGTCACCCCGGAGGGGCTGGAGCGGCTGTCGGCGGAGTCCGGGTTCTCCCGCTTCCCCGTGGTGGACGAACAGCGGCGGATCGTCGGCTACCTGCATGTGAAGGACGCCCTCGACGCCTCGCCGCGGGACCTCCCGTTCCGGCTGGGTGACATGCGGTCCATCGCGCGCGTGCGGGAGAGCACGCCGATGGACGACGTCCTCACCGCCATGCGGGGCAGCCGTACGCATCTGGCGGCCGTCCTCGGGACCGACGGGCGGCTGGCCGGGCTGGTGACCATGGAGGACGTGCTGCAGGAGCTGTTCGGGCAGCGGACCTGAGCACGGGCGGGGGCGACCGACCGGCGGGTATGTGCCACGGGATACCATCCGTGTCGCCATGCAGACTGATCCCACTCCCGCCTACAGCAGCCTCGTCGCCCTCGGCGACTCCTTCACCGAGGGCATGTCGGACCTCCTTCCCGACGGCACCTACCGGGGCTGGGCCGACCTCCTCGCCGCGCGGATGGCGGCCACCGGTCCCGGTTTCCGGTACGCCAACCTCGCGGTGCGCGGCAAGCTGATCCAGCAGATCGTCGACGAGCAGGTCGAGGTCGCCGCCGCCATGCGGGCCGACGTCGTCACCCTGGTCGGCGGGCTCAACGACACCCTGCGGCCCAAGTGCGACATGGGGCGGGTGCGGGATCTGCTGACGGAGGCCGTGGAGCGGCTGGCGCCGCACTGCAAGCAACTGGTGCTGATGCGCAGCCCCGGCCGCCAGGGGCCGGTCCTGGAGCGCTTCCGCCCGCGCATGGAGGCGCTGTTCGAGTGCGTCGACGAGCTCGCCGGACGGCACGGCGCGCTGGTCGTCGACCTGTACGGGGCGCCGTCGCTCGCCGACCCCCGGCTGTGGGACGTGGACCGGCTGCATCTGACCGCGGACGGGCACCGCAGGGTCGCGGACGCGGTCTGGCAGACGCTGGGCCACGCGCCGGAGGACCCCGAGTGGCATCTGCCCCCGGAGGCGACCCTCCCGCCGCGCTGGGCGGCGCGGCGGGTCGAGGACGCCCGGTTCGCCCGGCAGCACCTGCTGCCGTGGATCGGCCGCCGGCTCACCGGCCGTTCCTCGGGCGACGGTCTGCCGCCGAAGCGGCCCGAGCTGCTGCCGTACGAGGGCCTGTAGCGCCGCCTTGTGGTTTCCTCCAGGTCACCCGGTGGCGCCGGCCTGCAGGAATCGCCAGTAGACTCCCTGTACGTGACTGCTGCGCCCGCCAAGCCCCGTATCCCGAACGTCCTCGCCGGACGCTACGCCTCCGCCGAGCTCGCCACGCTCTGGTCGCCCGAGCAGAAGGTGAGGCTGGAGCGGCAGCTCTGGCTCGCCGTGCTGCGGGCCCAGAAGGACCTCGGGATCGAGGTGCCCGACGCGGCGATCGCCGACTACGAGCGTGTCCTCGACACCGTCGACCTGGTCTCGATCGCCGAGCGCGAGAAGGTCACCCGACACGATGTGAAGGCGCGGATCGAGGAGTTCAACGACCTCGCCGGGCACGAGCACGTGCACAAGGGAATGACCTCCCGCGACCTCACCGAGAACGTCGAGCAGCTGCAGATCCGGCTCTCGCTGGAGCTGATGCGCGACCGTACGGTGGCCGTGCTGGCGCGCCTCGGCAAGCTGGCCGGTGAGTACGGCGAGCTGGTCATGGCCGGCCGCTCGCACAACGTGGCCGCGCAGGCCACCACCCTGGGCAAGCGGTTCGCCACCGCCGCCGACGAGCTGCTCGTCGCGTACGGCCGGGTGGAGGAACTGCTGGGCCGCTACCCGCTGCGCGGCATCAAGGGCCCGGTCGGCACCGCGCAGGACATGCTGGACCTGCTCGGCGGCGACACGGGCAGGCTCGCGGAGCTGGAGCGGCGGATCGCCGGGCACCTGGGCTTCTCGCAGGCGTTCACGAGCGTCGGTCAGGTCTACCCGCGCTCGCTCGACTACGAGGTCGTCACCGCGCTGGTGCAGCTGGCCGCCGCGCCGTCGTCGCTGGCGAAGACGGTCCGGCTGATGGCCGGGCACGAGCTCGTGACCGAGGGTTTCAAGCCGGGTCAGGTCGGGTCGTCCGCGATGCCCCACAAGATGAACACCCGCTCCTGCGAGCGCGTCAACGGCCTGATGGTGATCCTGCGCGGCTACGCCTCGATGACCGGCGAGCTGGCCGGCGACCAGTGGAACGAGGGCGACGTGTCCTGCTCGGTGGTGCGCCGGGTCGCGCTGCCGGACGCGTTCTTCGCGCTCGACGGCCTGCTGGAGACGTTCCTGACGGTGCTCGACGAGTTCGGCGCCTTCCCGGCGGTCGTGGCCCGGGAGCTGGACCGCTACCTGCCGTTCCTCGCCACCACCAAGGTGCTGATGGGCGCCGTGCGCGCGGGCGTCGGCCGCGAGGTCGCGCACGAGGCGATCAAGGAGAACGCCGTCGCCACCGCCCTCGCCATGCGGGAGCGGGGCGCCGAGCGCAACGACCTCCTCGACAAGCTCGCCGGCGACGAACGCCTGCCGCTCGGCCGGGCCGAGCTGGAGGCGCTGATGGCGGACAAGCTGTCCTTCACCGGTGCCGCGAGCGACCAGGTCGCCACCGTGGTCGGCCGCATCGACGAGATCGTCAAGCAGCGCCCGGAGGCCGCCGGGTACACCCCCGGGGCGATCCTCTGACGCGCTTTACCCAGGCGGAGCTGGAGGCCGCCCGCGACCGGTTGGTTCCGGATGTGGTCGCGGACGGCCTGCGCGTGCTGTTCTGCGGCATCAACCCCGGTCTGATGACGGCCGCGACCGGCCACCACTTCGCCCGCCCCGGCAACCGCTTCTGGCCGGCCCTGCACCGCTCCGGTTTCACGCCCCGGCTGCTGCGGCCGTCGGAGCAGCGGGAGCTGCTGTCGTGCGGGCTCGGGATCACCAATGTCGTGGCGCGGGCGACCGCACGGGCCGACGAGCTCAGCGCCGAGGAGTACCGGGAGGGCGGGCGGCTGCTCACCCTGAAGGTGGCCCGGCTGCGGCCGCGGTGGCTGGCCGTGGTGGGGGTCACCGCGTACCGCGCGGCGTTCGACGACCGGAAGGCGCAGGTCGGACCGCAGGCGCGGACCATCGGCGACACCCGTGTGTGGGTGCTGCCCAATCCGAGCGGGCTGAACGCGCACTGGACGCCGGCGACGCTGGCGGAGGAGTTCGGACGGCTGCGGGAGGCCGCGGCCGGGCAGTGACGGCCGGTGGCCGGTGCGGAGCGGTTCCCGTGACCACCGCCGGCAACCGGAGCGCGCCGCCCGGGTCCCGGTCGGCGACCGCCGCGGCGCCCCGCGCTTCCCGCAGCCGGGCCCCACCGGCGCGGGCGCCGAGCGGGCCCACGGCCCGGGTGTCTCCTCCCGCTCCGTGCCCGGCAGGACCGTCCGCGGGTCCCAGGGACCGACGTCGCCCCAGCGGGAGACCGGCACCTCGTACACGGCGGCGCGGTCCTTCTCGAACCGGTCCGCCGTGACCGCCCGCCGCGCGGAATCCCCGTCCGGGCCGTCACCGGTCTCCGGCACGGCGACATGGTGGCCCGGCTCCTCCGAAACCGACGTCCGGCGGGCCGCGCTCCGCCGGAAAGGGGCGCGAGCGCGGCGCGTCGATGAGGGCGATGTCCATGGGCCCGGTGAGCCCGTCGGCACGGGCGGTCGGCGGGGCGTCGGCCGACTTCCGGTCAGGCGTCCCGGCGGCGCAGGCTCCACGCCCCGGCCCCCAGGGCGGCGGCCGTCCACAGCGCGGTCACCGCGAGTCCCGGCCAGGGACCGAGGGTTCCGTCGTGGGTCTCGTGGATGACGACCTGTCCGGCACGGTCGGGCATGAAGTCGACGGCGGTGCCGGCCGCGTCGCCGATCACGAAGGACACGATCAGGATGAACGGGATCAGCACGGACAGTGTGGCCACTCCGCTGCGCAGCAGGGTCGCGAGGCCGGCGGCGAACAGGGCCATCAGCGTGAGGTAGAGGCCGCAGCCCACGACACCCCGGACCTGCTCGGCCGGGGTGAGTCCGCTCGCCGCCGGGCCGAGCCCCGCCCTCGCCACGAGGAGAGCGGCCAGGGAGGTCAGCAGGCTCACGGCCAGCGTGGGGACGGCGATGGCCGTGGCCTTCGCGGCGAACCAGCGTCCGCGCCGCGGGACCGCGGCCAGGGAGAGCCGCAGGGCGCCGTTGTGGTACTCCGCCGATACGGCCATGGCGCCGAAGGAGATGGCGGCGATCTGGCCCGGAGCGACACCGGACAGGGCCATGAACAGGGGGTCGAACTCGGGGTCCGACGTGTCCGAGACCCCGGCGATCCCGGAGAACGCCGTGGTCACGGCGAACAGCGCGAACAGCGCGAACAGGGCGCCGGGGAGCGAGCGGACGGTGCGGATCTTCAGCCACTCGGCATGGAGCACGGGTGCGAACTGCATGGTCAGGCCTCCTGGGGCTGCGCGGCGAACTCGGTCTCGGCGGCGGTCAGGTCCAGATAGGCCTGTTCCAGCGTGCCCTCGTCCGCCGTGAGTTCGAGGATCGGCACCCCGGCGGCGGAGACGAGGCGGCCGATGTCGTCCACGCGCGCGTCCGGCACGGTCCAGTGGCCGTCCGGGTGTTCCACGACGTCGTGACCGTGCCCGGCGAGAGCGCTCTTGAGGGCGGTGGGGTCAAAGGTGCGGATGCGGACGGCGGGGCGCACGCGCGCGTCGATGAACTCCCGCATCGGGGTGTCGGCGAGGAGACGGCCCCGTCCGAGGACGACGAGGTGGTCGGCGAAGGATGCGGTCTCGTTCATCAGATGGCTGGAGACCAAAACGGTCCGCCCCTCGTCCGCGAGCCGGCGCAGCAGGGTGCGGATCCACACGATGCCTTCCGGATCGAGACCGTTGGAGGGCTCGTCGAGCATGATCACCGCCGGGTCCCCGAGCAGCGCGGCGGCGATGCCCAGCCGCTGGCGCATGCCCAGGGAGTACGTCCGTACCCGGCGGCGCCCGACCGGGCCCAGGCCGGTCTCCTCCAGCACTTCGTCGACCCGGCGGTCCGGGATCCGGTGGCTCGACGCCAGGACCCGCAGATGGTCGCGGCCGGTGCGGGAGCCGTGCGCGGCCTGCGCGTCCAGCAGGGCGCCCACCTGGCGCAGGGGTTCCGGCAGGGTGGCGTACGCGCGGCCGCCGAGGGTGGCGGAGCCGGACGTGGGGTGGTCGAGGCCGAGCACCAGGCGCATGGTGGTGGACTTGCCGGCGCCGTTGGGGCCGAGGAATCCGGTGACGCGGCCGGGCAGGACGCGGAAGCTGAGCTGGTCGACGGCTCGCCGGGTGCCGTACTCCTTGGTGAGGTCCTGGACGTCGATGCTGGTCATGGGTATCAGCCTGGCCGATGAGCGGGGGTCCGGGCCTCCCCCGGCCGGGGAGATCGTCTCCCCCGTGCGGGGGAGGCGGGTTGTCAGTGGACGCTGGCACGATGACGGAATGGTCCGCATGCTGCGCCCGTTCCGGCGGGCGGTGACGTACACACGGTGGCTGCATCTGTTCATGGCCGTCGTGTGGCCGGTCATGTGGTACCTCATCGACAACACCCGGATGTACCTGGCCGCGGTGCTGCTCGCGCTCGCCGGACTGGTGCCGGCGATGCGCACGGCCGAGGGGGTGCAGGCCACCGGGCTGCTCCTCGGGCGGCGGTACGGCGCGCGGGACACGGAGATCGTGCCGGCGCCGTCCGCGACCTGGGCCGACCGGGGGCGGACCGTGGTGTGGCTCCAGTGCCGGCTGTTCCTCGGCGGTGCCGTCTCGTTCCTGACCATCCATCTCCCCATGCTCGCCGTGGACTTGGCGAACACGGCCCGCGGGGGCGGAGCGGACCCCTCGACGTTCGTGCGGGTGCCCGGGCAGCACTGGTGGCACGCGCTGCTGGTTCCGCTCCCGCTGCTCGTCCTCGCCGCGGTGGTCGTCGTGGCGGGCGAACTGATGACCACCCTCGCGCGGCGGCTGCTCGGTCCGTCCCCGGCCGAGCGTCTGGCCGCGCTCGAGGCCCGCACCGACCGGTTGCTGGAACGCAACCGTATCGCCCATGAGTTGCACGACTCGATCGGCCACGCCCTCACCGTCGCGGTGCTGCAGGCCGGTGCCGCGCGGGCGGCGGGCGATCCCGCCTTCACCGACCGGGCGCTGGCCGCCGTCGAGGAGACCGGCCGGGCGGCGCTGGAGGACCTGGAGCGGGTCCTGGGCGTCCTGCGTGAGCCCGAGAAGCCCGCGGGCAGCCGGCCGACGCTGGCGGAGGCCGACCGTCTGCTGGAGTCCGCCCGCACGTCCGGGGCGAAGGTCGACGCCGAAGTGGACGGCCCCTTGGACACCGTGCCGGGTCCGGTGTCCCGCGAGGGTTATCGCATCCTGCAGGAGTCACTGACCAACGCGCTGCGGCACGCGGGGGCGGTTCCCGTCCGGGTCGGGGTGCGCGTCGCCGACGGGACGCTGCTGCTGGAGATCCGCAACCCGCTGACCGGGGCGATACCCGGCCCCGGGCGCGGCAGTGGGCTGCGCGGCATACGTGAGCGCGCCGCGCTGCTGGGCGGGCGGGCGCACACCGGCCCCGACGACGAGGGCGACTGGCGGGTGCGCGTCGAGCTGCCGCTGGGCTGATCTACGCTGGCCGGATGCCGGTCACCGTTCTGCTCGTCGACGACGAGCCCCTCGTACGCGCGGGTCTGCGGGCCGTGCTGGAGGCACAGCCGGACATCGAGGTCGTCGGGGAGGCGGCCGACGGTGCGGCGGTGATTCCGCTGGTGCGGCAGCTGCGGCCGGACGTGGTCGCCATGGACGTGCGCATGCCGCTGCTGGACGGGATCGAGGCCACGCGCGCGCTGCTGCGGACGGTCGACGCGCCGCCGAAGATCCTCGTCGTGACCACGTTCGAGAACGACGAGTACGTGTACGGGGCGCTGCGCGCGGGCGCCGACGGGTTCCTCCTGAAGCGGGCGCGGCCCGCGGAGATCGTGCACGCGGTGCGGCTGGTCGCCGAGGGCGAGTCGCTGCTGTTCCCCGCCTCCGTGCGGCAGTTGGCCGCCGAGTACGGGAACGGGAGCGGAAACCGCGCGGCGCGCGCCGCGCTGGAGCGGGCCCGGCTGACCGAGCGCGAGGCGGAGGTGCTGCGGCTGATGGCGCGGGGCCTGACGAACGCGGAGATAGCGGCGCGGCTGGTGGTGGGGACGGAGACCGTGAAGTCCCATGTGAGCGCCGTGCTGACGAAGCTGGGGGCGCGTGACCGGACCCAGGCGGTGATCGCGGCCTACGAGTCGGGCTTCGTGGCGCCGGGCTGAACCGTGTCCCCGGGGCGGTCGTGCCCGGAGGTCGCCGGGGTCCGCCGCGCCGAGTACGATCCGCCCAACACGCGCACGAGCTGGGAGGACGGACGGTGGGTCGGCTGACCGGCGGGGACCCCTCGCTGCTGCGAAGGATCAATTCCGCGGTGGTGCTGCACGCGTTGCGGGCCACGGACTGCGCGACGCTGACCGAGGTGACCCGGGTGACGGGGCTGTCCCGGCCGACCGTCGAGGGCGTCGTGGAAGGGCTCATCGAGGCGGGCCTCGTCGTGGAGACGGCAGCCGAGGAGGGCGCCGCACGACGGCAGGGGCGGCCGGCGCGACGGTTCCGGTTCCGGGCGGAGGCCGGGCATCTGCTCGGTCTGGAGATCGGGGCGCACCGGGTGGCCGCGCTGCTGGCCGATCTGGACGGCCGGGTGGTCGGCGCGCAGGCGCGGGACGTCGACGAGACCGTCGACGCCGACGAACGGCTGGAGCGGATCAGCACGGCCGTCGTGGAGCTGCTGCGCCGGGCCGGTGTCCCGCGCGGCTCGCTGCGGGCCGTGGGCGTGGGCACGCCGGGGATCGTGGAGGCGGACGGCACGGTGCGGCTGGGCACGGCGCTGCCCGGCTGGACGGGGCTCGGCCTCGGCGAGCGCCTGAGCCGGTCCTTCAAGTGCCCGGTGCTGGTGGAGAACGACGCCAACGCGGCTGTCGTCGCCGAGCACTGGAAGGGCGCCGCCCGGGGGACCGACGACGTGGTGTTCGTGCTGGCCGGGCTGAGCCCGGGCGCCGGCTCGCTGATCGGCGGGCGGCTGCACCGGGGGTACGGCGGGGCGGCCGGCGAGATCGGGGCACTGCATCTGCTGGGCCGGGAAGCGACCCCCGAAACCCTGCTGTCCACCACGGACGAGCCGCTGCACCCGCTCGACGAGCAGGCGGTCGCCGAGGTCTTCGCCCAGGCCCGCGAGGGCGACACCCGGGCCCTCGCGGCCATGGACCGCTTCATCCGCAGGCTCGTCCACGACGTGGCGGCACTGGTGCTGGCCCTTGACCCGGAGCTGGTTGTGATCGGCGGCTGGGCGGCCGGCCTGGACGGCGTCCTGGAGCCGCTGCGCCGCGAACTGGCCCGCTACTGCCTGCGCCCGCCGAAGGTCACCCTGTCCGATCTCGGCGAGGCGGCGGTCGCCACCGGCGCGGTCCGTCTCGCCCTCGACCACGTGGAGGAACAACTCTTCGCGGTGGAGGGCACGGTGACGGCCCGCCGGTAGCGGGCGCGTCCATTCGGCGCCCCCGCGCGCCCCAGCCCCGGGCCCTTGAGGCACCGGGGAGGCACGACTGCCCGCAGCTACGGGGTGCGGCTGCCGTAGCGGCAGGCGCTCCCGCGGGCAGTCGTGCCGCAGCTGCGGCCTGGGTGGGGTCAGGACGCGCGGCGTTCCGGGCCGTGGTGGATCTCGACGCCGCCGGAGTCGCCGAAGGTCAGACGGCAGGTGTCCGCGCGGTAGGTGGCCACGGAGAGCGCGGCGGTGCGGCCGCGGGCGATGAAGCGGGTGGTGACGACGAGGACGGGCGCGCCGGGCAGCCGGTCCAGTTCGCGCGCGTCGTCCGCGCGGGCGGAGCCGAGCTCCACCGCGTTCTCCTGCCGCTCCAGCTCCAGGCGCTGCAGTTCCCGCAGCACCGCACGCGCGCGTGCGGTGCCGGACGGCGCGTCGATGCCGGACAGGTCCGGTACCGAGTCCGCCGGGACGTAGAGGAGTTCGGCGGCGACGGGCTGGCCGTGGGAGACGCGGGAGCGCCGCACCACGTGCACGGACTCGTCGCGGCCGGTCACCAGCGTCTCGGCGACGGCGGCGGGCGGCACCTCGAGCGCGCAGTCGAGGGTCTGCCAGGCGTCGTGCGTCCCACCGGGCCAGGCGTGCTCCGCCGTGCCGACGGACACGCCCATGCGCGGCGGGGCGACCGTCGTGCCCACGCCGCGGCGGCGCTGCAGCCTGCCTTCGAGTTCGAGTTGTTCCAGAGCCTGCCGGAGCGTGGCGCGGGCGACGCCGAAGCGGGCGGCGAGGTCGCGCTCGTTGGGCAGGATCTCGCCCACGGAGAACTCCGAGTCCAGCGCCTCGCTGAGCACGGTCCTGAGGTGCCAGTACTTCGGTTCCGGCACCGTTTCCAGCTGCGTGGTCCCCACCCTGTCCTCCACGATCGCCGTGTCCGGCCGCGTTTTAGCGCCCTTGTTTATTAAAGGTTGTTTCACTTGTCTGCGACCATAAGGCGCCCCTCACCCTTGGTCAATACCAATCGGGCACGACGACGGGTCCCCGTCGCGACGGGGACCCGGTGCGGGGGCTTCTACCGGACCGCGGGGAGCGAACGCAGCTTGTCGGGATTGCGGATGACGTACACCGTCCGGACGCGCCCGTCGGCGACGTCGAGCTGGACGACGAAGTCGGGCTCGTCACCGGACAGGACGAGCACCGCGGGGCCGCCGTTGAGCTCCAGGAAGCGGAAGGAGGGGTCCGGCACGCCCTTGCGGGCGGCGCCGAGGAGGAAGCGCCCCACGTGGTCGGCGCCCTCCAGGACCCGCAGCGGGGCACGCGACTTGCCGCCACCGTCGCCGACCAGACGCGCGTCCGGGGCGAGCAGTTCCAGCAGGCCCGCCAGGTCGCCGCCGGCCGCCGCCGCCAGGAAGCGTTCGGTGAGGTCGCGGCGCTCGGCGGGGTCGGCCGCGTAGCGCGGGCGGCGCTCCTCGACGTGCTTGCGGGCCCGGACGGCGAGTTGGCGTACCGCCGGTTCGCCGCGGTCGAGCATGGCCGCGATGTCGGCGTAGGGACAGCCGAACGCCTCCCGCAGCACGAACACCGCGCGCTCCAGCGGCGACAGGGACTCCATGACGACGAGGACGGCGAGGGAGACGGAGTCGGCGAGGACGGCCCGCTCGGCGGCGTCCGGGACGGTCTCGCCGAAGTCGGTGACGCAGGGCTCGGGCAGCCACGGGCCGACGTACGTCTCCCCGCGCGCCTTGATCTGGCGCAGCCGGTCGACGGCGAGGCGGGTGGTGACGCGCACCAGGTAGCCGCGCGGTTCGCGCACCTCGGTCCGGCCGCCGCCCGACCAGCGCAGCCACGCGTCCTGCACCACGTCCTCCGCGTCGGCCACCCGGCCCAGCATGCGGTAGGCGACCCCCAGGAGGACGGGGCGGTGTTCCTCGAAGACGTCGGTCACGGTGTCGGTGGTCACGGCACCATCCCAACCGACCCGCGCGGTCGTGTCCAGGCGGCGCAGGCCGTCGGCCGGCGGGACACACCGGCCGGAGGGCTACCCGTCGGTAGCAATTGCTGACAAGCTGTCTACGACGCCGGGCGGCGTCCGTTTCCGCGAGTCCCAGACGAGGAGCACCCTCATGTCCGCGACCGTCTCCTTCGAGGTCACCTCTCCCCTCGGCCCGCAGCCCGTGACCCTGTCCTACGCGCGCGTGGGCCGCGGCGAACCGCTGCTCCTGCTGCACGGCATCGGCCATCACCGCCAGGCCTGGGACCCGGTGGTGGACATCCTGGCGACCGAGCGCGAGGTGATCGCCGTGGACCTGCCCGGCTTCGGCGCCTCCCCGTCGCTGCCCGACGGCCTCTCCCACGACCTGCCGACCATGAACGCCGCCCTGGGCGCCCTGTGCGAGGAGCTGGAGCTCGACCGGCCGCATGTCGCGGGCAACTCGCTCGGCGGCCTGCTGGCCCTGGAACTCGGCCGGGGGCGGCTCGTGCGGTCCGTCACCGCCCTGTCCCCGGCGGGCTTCTGGACGCAGGCCGAACGGCGGTACGCCTTCGGCGTGCTGCTCGGCATGCGGCGGATCGCGGAGCGGATGCCGCTTCCGCTGGTCGAGCGCCTCGCCCGCTCCGCGGCCGGCCGGGCGGCGCTGACCAGCACCATCTACGCCCGTCCTGGGCGCCGTTCCCCCGAGGCCGTGGTCGCCGAGACGCTCGCCCTCGCCGGGGCCACCGGTTTCGCCGAGACCCTCCGCGCGGGCACCGCCGTACGGTTCACCGACGACGTGCCCGGCATCCCGGTGACCGTCGCCTGGGGCACCCGGGACCGGCTGCTGATCCCCCGGCAGGGCGTGCGCGCCAAGCGGATCATTCCCCGGGCCCGGCTGGTCCGGCTGCCCGGCTGCGGTCACGTCCCGATGAACGACGACCCGGCGCTGGTCGCGCGCGTCATCCTCGACGGCAGCCGCTGAGGGCGGGCGCACGGCGGCACCCCCGGTCCAAGAACGCCTAGTGTGGCCCTGTCATGACGTCACCGCACACCGGCCCCGAGGGGCCCGCCGCCTCCTCCGCCTGGGAGTTGCTGCTGCCCGCCGCCTCCGCACCGGCACGCGCGCGCGGCCGTTCGCTGCAGGCCGCGCTGCGCGAGGCGGTGCGGTCGGGACGGCTCGCACCGGGGACCCGGCTGCCGTCGAGCCGTGACCTGGCCGCCGACCTCGGTGTGTCGCGGGGGCTGATCACGGAGGCGTACGAGCAGTTGACGGCGGAGGGGTACCTGCGTTCCGGCCGGGGCTCCGGGACGTGGGTGGGAGCGGCGGTACGGGCCGCCCGCCCGCCCGCCCGCGACCTCGCCCCGCGCGCCCCCGGCGCCCGCGCGGACTTCGTCCCCGGCACACCCGATCTGTCGCTGTTCCCCCGCGCGGCATGGGCGGCGGCGCAGCGCGGTGTGCTCGCGGACCTTCCGCACCAGGAGCTGGGCTACCCCGATCCGCGCGGGCTGCCCCGGCTGCGTACGGCACTGGCCGGACTGCTCGCGCGGCGCCGGGGTGTGGTGGCCGATCCCGAGCGGATCGTGGTGGTCTCCGGGGTGGCGCAGGCGACGGCGCTGCTCGGATCCGCCCTCCACGCGCGCGGGTTGCGCGCCGTCGCCGTGGAGGACCCCGGCAGTCCGCAGCACGAGTCCCTGTACGCCGCCGCCGGGGTCACCGCCGTACCCGTACCGGTGGACGGCGAGGGGCTCGCCATGGAGCCGCTGCGGGCCTCGGAGGTGCGGGCGGCCGTCGTGACACCGGCACACCAGTTCCCCACCGGCATCGCGTACTCCGCGCGGCGCCGGGCCGAACTGCTCGACTGGGCGCGGTCCGTGGACGGGATCGTCCTGGAGGACGACTACGACGGCGACTTCCGCTACGACCGCGCACCCGTCGGCGCCCTTCAGGGACTCGACCCCGAGCACGTGGCCTACACCGGCTCGGTCAGCAAGTCCCTCGCCCCGGGGCTGCGGCTCGGCTGGCTGCTGGTGCCGCAGGGATGGGCCGAGGAGGTGGTGGAGCGCAAGCGCACCATGGATCTCGGCCATCCCACCCTGGACCAGGCACTGTTCGCCCGGTTCCTGGAGCGCGGCGACTACGACCGTCAGCTGCGGCGCTGCCAGCGCGCCTACCGCGAGCGGCGCGACGCCCTGGTCGCCGCCCTCGGGGAGCACTTCCCGGGCGCCGGGGTGTCCGGGATCGCGGCGGGGCTGCACGTCATCGTCTCGCTGCCCGGACGCTACGGACCGCGGGAACGTTTCCTCGCGCGCATGGCGGAGGCCGGTGTGGCGGTGCGCCCGCTCACGGACTACGCGCACGACAAAGCACCGGAGGAGGGCGTACGGCTCGTGCTGGGCTACGCGCACGTGGCGCCCGCGCGGATCCACGAGGGCGTGCGTCTGATGGCACAGGCCGCTGCCCGGTAGGTGCCCGCTCCCCCGCCCGTGCGAGTTGTTCACCCGGTGTTCGCGTGCGGGCCGCGCCGTCCGAGTAGGTGTGGTCGCGCACACTGGCCGGATCCCGTCCCTGGAGGCGCATCCATGTCACACCGTCCGCTCCCCGGCCGTCGCGCCGTGCTGCGCGGCTCGCTCGCGGCCTCGGCGGCCCTGACCCTGCCCACCGCGCTCGGCGCGGCGCCCGCCTTCGCCCTCTCCGGGCGCCCGCGGGCCGAATGGGGCGTGCAGACCGGTGACGTCACCCGTGACTCGGGGCTGGTGTGGGTGCGCTCCGACCGTCCGGCGCGGATGATCGTCGAGACGTCGGCGACCGAGTCGTTCCGCCGCCCGCGCAGGTGGCACGGTCCGCTGCTCGGCGCGGGCACCGACTTCACCGGCACGACCCGGCTGCGCGGGCTGCCGTCCGGCGAGCAGATCCACTACCGGGTGCTGCTCGCCGACCCCGACGACCCGCGCCGCACCGGTGAGCCGGTCACCGGCACGTTCCGCACGGTCGCCGCCCGGCGCCAAGACGGCGTGCGGTTCCTGTGGTCGGGTGACCTGGCGGGACAGGGCTGGGGCATCAATCCCGACTTCGGCGGCTACCGTATCTTCGACGCGATGGCGCGCCTGAACCCCGACTTCTTCCTGTTCAGCGGTGACACCGTCTACGCCGACGGCCCCATCTCCGCGACCGCCGCCCTGCCGGACGGCGGCGTCTGGCGGAACGTCACCACCGAGGAGAAGGCCAAGGTCGCCGAGACCCTGGCCGAGTTCCGGGGCAACTTCCGTTACAACCTGCTCGACGAGAACCTGCGCCGGTTCAACGCCCAGGTGCCGTCCATCGTGCAGTGGGACGACCACGAGGTGCGCAACAACTGGTATCCGGGCCAGCGGATCGCGGAGACGGACGCCCGGTACACGGAGAAGAGCGTCGACGTGCTGGCGGCCCGGGCGCGGCGGGCGTTCGGCGAGTACTTCCCGATGTCCACGCTGCGGCCGGGCGACCAGGAGGGCCGGGTGTACCGGGTGCTGCGGCAGGGGCCGCTGCTCGACGTGTTCGTGCTGGACATGCGGACGTACCGCAATGCCAACTCCTCCGGTGACCAGACCGTGGACCCGCAGGGCATCCTCGGGCGGGAGCAACTGGAGTGGCTCAAGCGGGAGCTGTCGCGGTCGCGTGCGGTGTGGAAGGTGATCGCCGCCGACATGCCGATCGGTCTCGTCGTGTCCGACACGAGTGAGGGCAGGCAGCACGTCGAGGCGGTGGCCCAGGGCGACCCGGGGGCGCCACTGGGACGGGAGCTGCAGATCGCGGAGCTGCTGCGGTTCGTCAAGCACCGGCGGATCACCGGCACGGTGTGGCTGACGGCCGACGTGCACCACACCTCGGCGCAGCACTACCAGCCCTCGCGGGCCGCGTTCGGCGACTTCGAGCCGTTCTGGGAGTTCGTCTCCGGTCCGCTGAACGCGGGCGCCTTCCCTGCCAGTGCGCTCGACGGCACCTTCGGCCCGGAGCGGGTGTGGGTGAAGGCGCCGAGCGCCTCGAACGTCTCGCCCGCCGGCGGCTACCAGTTCTTCGGCGAGGTCGACATCGACGGCGACAGCGGTGAGTTGACGGTGCGGATGCGGGAGCAGGACGGCACCGTGCTGTTCACGAAGACGCTACGGCCGGGCCTGGTCGGTCAGTAACTCAACAAAGCGGACAGAAGCATGCTTTACCCGTCAGTCACAGTACGTTCGTGATCACGAAACACGATTCCTTCACAGTGGCTGTATGAGTCGAGACATGTCCGAAGTGACGAACACCCGGCACGGCGGCCCCGCACACCGCCGGTGGAACCCCGTCGAACTCGCCGCGCTGTGCACGGCCGCCTTCCACGCGTGGTGGGCACGGCGCCACGGTCACGCACCGCCGGCACGCGATACCGGCGGTGCCCGGCCGCCCTCCGCCGTGGCCGGGGGCGGCGTGCTGTGGCGTATGCGGACGACGGTGAAGGACGAACCGGGCGCGCTGGCCACGCTCTGCACGGCGCTGGCCGAGCGGCGGGTCGACATCCTGAGCCTGCAGACGCACCCGCTGGGCGAGAGCACCGTCGACGAGTTCCTGCTGCGGGCACCGGAGGGAACGGACCTCGTCGCCGCCGTGTCGCTCGCCGGGGGTACGGACACCTGGACCGAGCGGGCCGACGCCCACGATCTGGTGGACGCGCCGACCCGGGTCCTCGGGCTGGCCGCCCGCACCGCGCAGGACGCGGCCGAACTGCCGCTCGCACTGCGCCAGTTGCTGGGCCGGTGCACGATCCGCTCCCGGCCCGCCACATCCCTGGGCGGCCGGCGGGTGCACGGGACCGTGCCCGAGGAGGGCTCCCTGGAGGACACCGTGATCCGGCTGCGCGCCCCGGAGGGCGGGGTGATCACCGTGGAACGGCCGTATCTGCCGTTCACGCCCACCGAGTTCGCCCGCGCCCGCGCGCTGGTGGAGCTGGACGCCCGGCTCGGTCCGCGGATCCCGCGCGGCCGTGACGTCCTCACGCTGCCGGAGGGCAGCGACATCTCCGTGCGCCGCGCGGACACCGGCGATCTGGCGGCCGCGCGGGCGATGCACGAGCGGTGCTCCACCGAGACCCTGCGCATGCGGTACCACGGGCCGGTCGGCGACGCGGACCGCTATCTGAACCACCTGCTCAGCCCGCGCTTCGGCCGCACGCTCGCCGCGCAGACCGCCTCGGGCCGCATCGTCGGCCTCGGTCATCTGCTGTGGGACGGTGACGAGACCGAGGTCGCGCTGGTCGTGGAGGACGCCTGGCAGCGCCGGGGCATCGGCGCCGAGCTGCTCACCCGGCTGGTGGCGATGGCGGCCGAGGACGGCTGCGCCCAGGTGTACGCCGTGACGCAGGCGTCCAACACCGGCATGGTCGCCGCGATGCGCGGCCTGGGACTGCCGCTCGACTACCAGATCGAGGAGGGCACGCTGGTCATCACGGCCCGTCTGGACGCCGTGGCGGACCGCCGCGTACCCGAGGAGCGGGAGCACGGCGAGCGGATCGGCCGACCGTAGCCCGTCACGCGCGGACACGCGGCGCCGCCGCGCCCGGGTACAAGGCCATGACCACCACGCGGCCACGGGGCAACGGCCACCACGCGCCGGCCGGCGCACGGCGGGCACGCGAACACGGGGTTCCGGCCGCCGCGCGGGCATCCGGGGAACGGCCCGGCGGGTCGCGCCGCCGGGCCGTTGCCCGTGTGCTCGGCCTCAGCCCTGGGCCGGCGCCTCCGGGCGTTCGGGCGTCCCGGCCCGCTCCCCCAGGGCCGCGTCCAGATCGGCCCACAGGTCCTCGACGTCCTCCAGACCGACCGAGAGCCTCAGCAGCCGGTCGCTCACCCCGGCGTCCCTGCGGTCGTCGGCGTCGACGATGCGGTGGCTGATGGAGGCCGGGTGCTGGATGAGGGAGTCCACGCTGCCCAGACTGACCGCCGGGGTGATCAGGCGTACGCCGGCGATCACCTCGTGCGGGTCCCCGTGCACCTCGAAGGAGACCATCGCCCCGCCGATGCTCGGGTAGTGCACCCGGGACACGCGCGGATCGGCGGCGAGCCGGGCGGCGAGTTCGGCGGCGCCCGCGGACGCGGCCCGCACCCGTACCGGCAGGGTCGACAGGCCGCGCAGCAGCAGATAGCCGGCCAGCGGGTGCAGCACGCCGCCCGTCGCGAACCGCACCTGGCGCAGCCGCCCGGCGAACTCCTCGTCGCAGGCCACCACGCCCGCCAGCACGTCCCCGTGCCCGCCGAGGTACTTGGTGGCGCTGTGCAGCACCAGCCGCGCGCCCTGCTCGGCCGGGCGCTGGAGGACCGGAGTGGCGAAGGTGTTGTCCACGAGCAGCGGCACGGAGCCGCAGGCGTGGGCGACGGCCCGCAGGTCGATCTCGGCGAGCGTGGGGTTGGCCGGGGTCTCCACCAGCACCAGGCCGGTGTCGGGGCGCAGCGCGTCGGCGACCCCCGCCGGATCGGTCCAGGTCACCTCGGAACCGAGCAGTCCGGCGGTCAGCAGATGATCGCTGCACCCGTACAGGGGACGCACGGCGACGACGTGCCGCAGCCCCATCGAGCCGCGGACCAGCAGGACGGCGCTGAGCGCGGCCATGCCACTGGCGAACGCGACCGCCGCCCCGGTGCCCTCGAGCCGGGCCAGGGCGGTCTCGAAGCGGGCGACGGTCGGGTTGCCGAGCCGTCCGTAGACGGGCGGTCCCTCCGGCTCGGCGCCGGTGGTGGCGAAGGCGTCGATGCGGGCCGCCTCGGCGCGGCTGTCGTACGAAGGGTAGGTGGTCGACAGGTCGATCGGCGGGGCGTGCAGTCCCAGTCCGGCGAGGTCGTCACGGCCTGCGTGCACGGCGTCGGTGGCGAGTGCTCGTGTGATGCGTCGCGTGTCCATGCCCAAGTCCATGGACGGAAGGGTGAACACCGAACGGGCCAGGAGCGCCGAAGCCCGTGCTACGTTCGGCCGATGACCGAATCCGTCGCACTGGATCCGGTGGACCTCCATCTGCTGCGGCTGCTGCAGAACGACGCCCGGACGACGTACCGGGATCTCGCCGCGCAGGTCGGGGTCGCGCCGTCGACCTGTCTGGACCGGGTGACCCGGCTGCGCCGCTGTGGCGTGATCCTCGGGCACCGGCTGAAGCTGGACCCCGCCAAGCTGGGGCGCGGCCTCCAGGCGCTGCTGTCGGTGCAGGTCAGACCGCACCGGCGGGAGCTGGTGGGGCCGTTCGTGGAGCGGATCCGGGCGCTGCCGGAATCGCTGACCGTGTTCCATCTGACCGGCCCGGACGACTATCTGGTGCATGTCGCGGTCGCGGACATGACGGACCTGCAACGGCTGGTGCTCGACGAGTTCACGTCCCGGCGGGAGGTGGCCCGGGTGGAGACCCGGCTGATCTTCCAGCAGTGGGACTGCGGCCCGATGCTGCCGTCTTCGCCCACAGCTCAAACGGGATGACGGGCAACGGGCCGCGTACCAGGATGGTCCGCATGTCTCAGACCAACAGCGCGCTCCCCCGTCAGGTCGCCGACACCTACGTCGACGAGCTCATCGCCCTCGACCCGGTCACCGGAACGTTCCTCGGAGTGAAGGAGAGCTCCTCCCGTCTGCCCGACCTCTCGCCCGCCGGACAGGAGGCGCTCGCCGAGCTCCAGCGGGCCACCCTCGCACGGCTCGACGAGGCCGAGCGGCGACCGGGCGCGGACAGCGGCATCGAGCGCCGCTGCGCCCGTCTGCTGCGCGAGCGGCTCACCGCCGAGCTGGCCGTGCACGAGGCCGACGAGGGTCTGCGCGCGGTCGGCAACCTGGGCACGGTCGCGCACTCGGTGCGCGAGGTGTTCACCGTGACGCCGGCGGAGACGGAGGAGGACTGGGCGGCGATCGCCGAGCGGCTGCGCGCGGTCCCGGCCGCGCTGGCGGGCTACCGGGAGTCCCTCGCGCTGGGCCTGGAGCGCAAGCTGTACGCGGCTCCGCGCCCGACGGAGACGTTCACCGGGCAGCTCACCGAGTGGGCGGACACCGGCGGGGGCCGCGGCTGGTTCGAGGACTTCGCCGCCGCGGGACCGGACGCGCTGCGCACGGAACTGGACGAGGGCGCCCGCGCGGCGACCGCGGCCGTCGTGGAGCTGCGGGACTGGATGCGCGACGTGTACGCGCCGGCCGTCGAGGGCGCGCCGAACACGGTGGGCCGGGAGCGCTACGCCCGCTGGGCCCGCTACTACAACGGCACCGATCTCGACCTGGACGAGGCGTACGCGTACGGCTGGTCCGAGTACCACCGGCTGCTCGGCGAGATGAAGCAGGAGGCCGAGAAGATCCTGCCCGGTGCCGGGACGCCGTGGGTGGCGTTGGCGCACCTGGACGAGCACGGCCGGCACATCGAGGGCGTCGACGAGGTCCGCGAGTGGCTCCAGGGCGTGATGGACCGGGCGATCGAGTCCCTGGACGGCACGCACTTCGACCTCGCCGAGCGGGTACGGAAGGTGGAGTCGCGGATCGCCCCGGCGGGCAGCGCGGCGGCGCCGTACTACACGCCCCCGTCGGAGGACTTCTCCCGGCCGGGCTGCACCTGGCTGCCCACGATGGGCCTGACCCGCTTCCCGGTGTACGACCTGGTGTCGACCTGGTACCACGAGGGCGTGCCGGGCCATCACCTCCAGCTCGCGCAGTGGGTGCACGTGTCCGAGACCCTCTCCCGCTACCAGGCCTCCGTCGGCATGGTCAGCGCCAACGCCGAGGGCTGGGCGCTGTACGCGGAGCGGCTGATGGACGAACTCGGTTTCCTCGCGGACGCGGAGGAGCGACTGGGCTACCTGGACGCGCAGATGATGCGGGCGGCCCGGGTCATCGTCGACATCGGCATGCACCTGGGGCTTCGGATTCCGGCGGACTCGCCGTTCCACCCGGGTGAGCGCTGGACGCCGGAGCTGGCCGAGGAGTTCTTCGGGGCGCACAGCAGCCGCCCGGCGGACTTCGTGGAGAGCGAGCTGACCCGCTATCTGACGATCCCGGGCCAGGCGATCGGTTACAAGCTCGGCGAGCGGGCGTGGCTGCTGGGCCGGGAGAACGCCCGCGCGCGGCACGGCGACGCCTTCGATCTCAAGGCGTGGCACATGGCCGCGCTGTCCCAGGGCTCGCTGGGCCTGGACGACCTGGTGGACGAGCTGTCCGCGCTGTGAGCCGGGCCGGCGCCGTCAGCGCCGGAAGCCGCCCTCGGAGTCGATGACCTGACCGGTGATCCAGTCCGCCTCGTCCGTGGCCAGCCACGCGATGAGGCGGGCGGGGTCGTCGGGCATGCCCCAGCGGCCGGCGGGGAAGAGCGCGGCGACGGCGTCGTAGGTGTCACCGGTCAGGTAGTCCGTGTCCACCGGACCCGGGTTGACGGTGTTCACGGTGACCGCGTGCTCGGCCAGGGTGGTCGCCAGGGAGCGGGTGATCGAGGCGAGCGCGCCCTTCTGGAGGGCGTAGGCGATCTCGCCCGGCATACCGCCGGCGATGTCCTGCCCGGAGGTCATCATCACCACGCGCCCGCCCGGGGTGCGCGGGGACAGCGCGGCGCGGTGCCGGGCGTGGGCCTGGACGAGCAGCAGCACCGAGCGGGCGTCGACGGCCCAGTGCGCGTCGAGCATGGCGGCGTCGACGGTGCCGAGGTCGCCGTCGGAGCCGCTGAGGGCGTGGTTGGCGACGAGGACGTCGAGCCGTCCGCCGAGCGCCTCGGCCGCGCGGGCGTGCAGCTCGGCGGAGGCCGCGGGGTCGGCGAGGTCGCCGGGACCGGCGACCACCTGGGCATCGGGGTCGCCGAGGGCGTCGCGCACGGAGGCGGTCACGTCCTCGATCCGGTCCGCGCCCCAGGGCATGGCGGCGTCGTGCGGGACGTGATGGTGCAGGTACACGCTCGCTCCGTAGGCGGCGAGACGCCGGGCCACGGCATGACCGATGCCGCCGCGCCGGCTGGCCCCGGTGACCAGCGCGGTCCGGCCCCGCAGGGGCAGAGGGTCACGGCGGAGTGCTTCGGGTGCGGGGTGCGGGAGCTTGGGCATGATCACCCATGATGCGGGGCCGGGTGGGCCGGCGCACGCGGATATCCCCGGTGGCTCAGTGCGTCGCCCGGATCTGAACGAGGGTCAGCCAGGTTTCCGGGCCCGGCTGGACCTGAGCCGCGCGGACCGCGTAACGGCCCGGGACGAGGGTGAGGCGCACGTGGTCGGTGCCCGTGGAGTCGGTGCCGGGCCAGGCCGCGTCGAACAGGACGACCGTGCCGGGCACCTTCCAGTGCACCTCGGGCTGCCACCGCGCGGTGTGCAGCGCCGCCGGGACGCTCGCCAGGAGTTCCGCCTCGGAGTCGCCGGCGATCCAGCGGACGAGGGTGCCGTGCTCGGGCAGGAAGGCGGTCGCGGCGGGCTCGTCGCCCAGGACCAGGGCCGCCGCGTCGCCGACCGGGAGGAGCCCGACGAGTCCGTCCACCTCGCAGGCCCGGTCGTAGTCCGAGGCCGTCTCGTCGCCGTCGGCGCCCGTCCAGAACGGCAGCACCGTCTCCGGCACCGCGACGAGCGGCCCGCCGCCCGACTCCACCCACTCGACCGTGCCCGGCTCCGCGTATCGCACCATGCGCAGAACCTACCGGGTCGGCTCCCTTACCGGAGGCGGGGGTTCAGCATCCGCAGTCGTCGGCACCCACCGGCGTCGTCAGCGGGTCGGGGGTACGGCGTTCGCGGCCCTGCCAGGTGTCGAACTCGAGGCCCGCACGCACCCAGTACTCGAATCCGCCGAGCATCTCCTTGACCCGGTAGCCGAGTTCGGCGAGGGCGAGCGCGGCGCGGGCGGCGCCGTCGCAGCCGGGGCCCCAGCAGTACGTCACGACCGGAACCGACGGGTCCAGAAGCTCCGCGGCCCGCTCGGGGACGAGCGCGGTGGGAAGGTGCACCGCGCCGGGGACACGCCCCTGGTCCCAGGCCTCGGTGGAACGGGAGTCCACCAGGACGAACCCGGGACCGCCGTCGGCCGCGAGCGCGGCGGCCACGTCAGAGACGTCGGTGTGGAAGGCGAGGCTCGCGCGGAAGTGGGCGGCGGCCTCGGCCGGGGAGGCGGGGGCGACGCGCAGGACGGGGTTCACGGTGGTGGTGGTCATGGGAGAGAAACTACGGCCGCGGGATCCGGGCCTGAAGCGGAGAACCCCGGCCTTCATCTTGATCGTCCGGGGATTCACCTGCTACTTCTCGGGAATGACCGCGTATTCCCCGGACGCCACCGACTGGCGCATCCTCGACGTCCTCCAGCGGGAGGGACGGGCCGGTTTCGCCGAACTCGCCCGTGCCGTCTCGATGTCCGCGAGCGCGGTCACCGAACGAGTGCGCCGCATGGAGGAGGCCGGGGTCATCCAGGGCTACACGGCGGTGGTGGACCCGGAGCGGATCGGACTGCCGATCCTGGCCTTCGTACGGCTGCGCTATCCGACCGGGAACTACAAGCCCTTCCACGACCTCGTCGCCGCGATGCCCGAGATCCTGGAGGCACACCATGTGACGGGCGAGGACTGTTTCGTCATCAAGGTCGCCGCCCGTTCGATGCGGCATCTGGAGGAGGTGGCGGGCCGGATCGGTACGCTCGGCTCGGTGACCACCAGCGTGGTCTACTCCTCGCCGCTGCCGCGCCGCCCGCTGGGGCGGTGAGCCGGCCTCAGCGGGTCCCGCGCAGGCGCAGTTCCGAACCGGAGCGTCCCTTCACGACCTCCAGCTGGGCGTGTATCCGCCGTCGCAGATCGGCGACGTGACTGACGATGCCCACACTGCGGTCGCGTTCGCGCAGGGAGTCCAGGACGTCCAGGACCTCGTCGAGGGTCTGGTCGTCGAGGCTGCCGAAGCCCTCGTCGATGAAGAGGGTGTCCAGCCGGACCCCGCCCGCCTCGTCGGTGACGACGTCCGCGAGACCGAGCGCCAGGGCGAGCGAGGCGAAGAAGGTCTCGCCGCCCGAGAGGGTCGCGGTGTCGCGCTCCCGTCCGGTCCAGGCGTCGACGACGTGCAGTCCGAGTCCGCTGCGGCCGCGGCCGGTGCGGTCGTCGGAGTGGACGAGGGTGTAGCGGCCGGACGACATGCGGTGCAGTCGTACGGTCGCGGCGGCGGCGACCTGTTCCAGGCGGGCGGCGAGGACGTACGACTCCAGGCGCATCTTCCGCTCGTTGTCCGCCGAGGTGCCCGCGGTGAGTCCGGCCATGCGGGCCACCCGGTCGTACTCCTCGCGCAGGGGGCCCAGCCGGCGCACCGAGGCGGTGGCCCGCGCGGAGAGCCGGTCGAGTTCGGCGCAGCGCCGGTCGGCGGCGTCCCGCGCGGAGGCCGCCTCGCGCACCCTGCGGTCCGCGTCCTCGGCGGCCCGCTGCGCGGAGCCGAGGTCGGCGGGCGGCTGCTGTGCGGCGGCCGCGGTCTCCGGTTCGGCGAGGACGGCCCGGACGGCGGCCTCCTCGTGCTGCCAGGCGTTCAGACGCTGCTGGAGTTCGCGGTGGGCGGTGTCGTCGAGGAGGACTTCGGCGGCGGCCCACGGGGTGTCGAAGCCCGCGCGGAAGGCCGCGTCGGCGAGCCGGGCGTCGGCCTCCTTGAGCCGCTGGGCCGCGTCCTCGGCGGCACGGGCGGCGTCGGCGGCGTCCGTGAGGTGTGCGACGCCGCGCTCCAGCTGCGCGGCGCGCGCGGCCACGCTGGTGGCGTCCCCCCGTGCCTGGGCCAACTCCTGCTCCAGCGCCGCGTGTTCCCGGTCCAGCCGCTCGCGGTGGCCCACGCGTGAGGCGGCCCGGACGGCCGCCTCACGCTGGGCGGTGATCCGCAGCTCGTGCTCCCGCTCCGCTCGGCGCAGCCGCTCCTGCTCGGCGTGCAGTACGGAGGCTGCGTCCCGGGCCTGGGTGTACTGCCGCTCCAACTCCTCCGCTTCACGAACGAGTTGTCCGGTGGCGGTGTCCCCGGCCTCCGCTCTCGCGGCGGCCAGCTCCTCCCGGACGGCGCCGAGCCGCCGCTCGGCCTCGGCACGGTGGTCGTCGGCGCGCTGGTGGTCGGCGAGGGCGCGTTCCTCCGTCGCGCGGTCGACGTGCCCGTCGACCTTGCGGGCGGGAGCGGGGTGTTCGGTGGCGCCGCAGACCGCGCAGGGTTCGCCGTCGGTGAGACCGTCGGCCAGTTCGGCGGCGATGCCGTTCAGGCGCTGTTCCTTGAGGTCGAGCCAGTGCTGCTTCGCCGCGAGCGCCTGTTCCCGGGCGACGCGGGCCTGCTCCTCGGCCGTCTTCGTGTCCCCGGTCAGCCGGTCGCGCAGCCGCGCGGCGTTCAGCCGCTGCCGCGCCGGGTCGCGCCGCACGGCGAGTTCACCGGCCCGTGTCTCGGCCTGCCGTGCGGACTCGATGCGGTCCTGCAGAGCGGTCCGGGTCTCCTCCCAGTGCGCGAGCCAGGTCTCCGCGTCCTCCCGCACCTCCTCGTCGGCGCGCTCCTGGCGGTCCAGGTCGGCGCGCTCGCCGAGGAGTTCCGTCAGCCGCCGCTCGGCGCGGCGGGCCGACTCCAGCCCGCCCAGTTCCTCGGCGGCCCGGCGGGCGGCGGCCGCGAGCCCAGCCGCTCCCGCGTCCGCGAGGGACGCCGGGAGCAGGGCACGCGCGCGCAGTTCGGCACCGGCCGCCCGTCCGTGTTCGGCCTCGGCGGAGTCCCGCAGGTCCAGGGCCGGGGCGACGGTCTCGGCCTTACGGGCCCGCTCCATGCGGGCCTGCGCCTCGTGGTGGGCGCCGGACCGCTCCTGAAGCCGGGCCGCCCGCTCCCGCGCCTCGGCGAAGCGCCGTTGCAGCCGGTCCCGTTCGCGTACGACGTCCAGGACGCGGTCGGCGTCGGCGAGGGCTGACTCGGCGGTGGCGAGACGGCAGCGGGCGGCCGTGAGCTGTTCCCGCGCGGTGCTGCGGGCGACGGCCGCCGCGTCCAGCACGGCCTCGGCCAGTCCCGGTTCGCCGGGCGTCAGCCCGGGCAGCTCCATGGAGTCGCCCGCGGCCTGCTGCATCCGGTGCGCGTCGGCGAGCAGGTCGGCGTCGCCCTCGCGCACCCGGGACTCTGCGGCCCGCCGGCGTTCGGCGAGGCGCTTCTCCACGTCGGCGAAGCGGCGGGTGTCGAAGAGGCGGCCCAGCAGCTTGCCGCGGGCTTCGGCGTCGGCGCGCAGGAAACGCGCGAAGTCGCCCTGGGGCAGCAGCACGACCTGGCAGAACTGCTCCCGGCTCATGCCGAGGAGCTGGGTGATCTCCTCGCCGATCTCCTGGTGCGAGCGGCTGAGGTCCTTCCAGGTGCCCGACGCGGCGTCTCGTTCGCGCAGCCAGGTCTGGGCCTTGTCCACCGTGGTGCCCGCACGGCGGCCCTTCTTGGGACGCTCCCAGGGCGGCTGCCGGGTGATCTCCAGCCGGCGTCCGGCGACGGTGAGTTCGAGGGTGACCTCGGTGCGTACGCCCGGGGCGGCGTGGTCGCTGCGCAGGGTCATGCCCTGGCCGCTCTGCCGGGCCCCGGGAACGGAGCCGTACAGCGCGTAGCAGACGGCGTCCAGTACGGAGGTCTTGCCGGCGCCGGTGGGGCCGTGCAGCAGGAAGAGCCCCGCGGCGGACAGCTCGCCGAAGTCGACGCTCTGGGTGCTCCCGAAGGGCCCGAAGGCGGTGATGTCCAGCCGGTGCAGCCTCACCGCGCCACCTCCCGTACCGCGTCGTCCGCGCGGACCGCGTCGAAGGCGTCCCGCAGGACGTTCCGCTCGTGCGCGTCGGGTCCTGCGCCGCGCACGTGGGCGACGAAGTCCTCGGCGATCTGCTGGTCGTCGCGGCCGGCGAGGCGGCGGGCGTAGGAGACCGCGGGGTCGTCCGCCGCCCGGTCCGGGTCGAAGACGAGGCTGAGGGTGTGCGGGAAGCGCTCGGTGAGCCGGGCCATGGGGTCGGCCGGGCGGACCGGGTCGGTGAGCGTCGCCTCGACCCACGCCTCCGCGTGCGGTGCCAGCGCGGGATCGGCGAGCAGCTCCTCCAGGGTGCCGCGGATCCGGGCCAGCGGGCGCGGCACCGGGCAGTCGACGCGCTCGGCGGTGACGGCCCCGTCGGCGGCCAGGTCGATGAGCCACATGCTCTTGCGGTGGCCGGCCTCGGAGAAGGAGTACGGCAGCGGGGAGCCGGAGTAGCGCACGCGTTCGGTGAGGGTCTGGCAGCCGTGCAGATGCCCCAGCGCCACGTAGTCGACGCCGTCGAACACCCCGGCGGGCACGGCGGCCACCCCGCCGACGGTGATGTCCCGCTCGCTGTCGCTGGGTTCGCCGCCGGTGACGAAGGCGTGTGCGAGGACGACCGAGCGGGTGCCGGGCGCGCGGGCGGCGAGGTCCGCGCGGACGCGGTCCATGGCGGCGGCGAGCACCGTCGCGTGACCGGCCTTCTCCACCCCGAAGGTGTCCTTCACCAGGGCGGGTTCGAGGTACGGCAGCCCGTAGAAGGCGACGTCCCCGTGCCCGTCGGACAGCACCACGGGCGTGCCGCACGCGGACGGTTCGGTCCGCAGGTGGATGCCGGCGCGCCCCATGAGCCCGGCGCCGACGCCGAGGCGGCGGGCCGAGTCGTGATTGCCGGAGATCATCACCGTCGGCACGCCGAGGCCGGCGAGACGGTGCAGGGCGTCGTCGAACAGCTCGACCGCGGAGAGCGGCGGCACCGCGCGGTCGTACACGTCTCCCGACACGACCACCGCGTCCACCTCGCGCTCGCGCACGGTGCCGACGAGGTGAGCGATGAACTCGGCCTGCGCGCCGAGCATGCCGACCCGGTGGAAGGACCGGCCGAGGTGCCAGTCGGAAGTGTGCAGCAGTCTCATGATCCCCGCAGCGTAACCGGAGGGCCCGACAGCACGGGTGGTTACTCCCGTATCGCCCGTCATGAGAGATCCCACGACCGCCGGTTATGCCGGATTGACCGCAGATTGCCGCTCTGTCGGAGGTCTTCCTTTCAGGGCAAGATGGGCCGTGTGAGCGGGGACACACACGGCGGGGACCGGATCGACTTCCGCAACGGGACGTTCCGGGGCGAGGCGATCGGGAAGAAGGTGGAGCACCATCACCACTACGGTCCCATGCCGCACGTAGAGGACGCGCTTCCGCCGGTTGCCGCCGAGTTCACCGGGCGCGCCGAGGAACTCGACGCGCTGCTGGCGGCACTGGCCCCTGCCCCCGGCGGCCACGCCCCGGTCCCGGTGACCGCGGTGGCCGGGCTGGGCGGCGTGGGCAAGACCGCGCTGGCCGTGCGAGCCGCCCACACGGCACGGGAACGCGGCTGGTTCCCCGGCGGCGCGCTGTTCGTCGACTGCCACGGCTACGACGAGACGCCCGCCGGAGCCGAACAGCTCGTGGAGGCCCTGCTGCGCGCCCTGGGCGTGGCGGCCGCCCATGTGCCGACGGCGCTGGACGAACGAGCCGGCCTCTACCGCTCGGTCCTGGCCGGACGGGCCCGCACGAGCGGTGCGGTGCTGATCGTGGTGGACAACGCCTCGCATCCCGGGCAGGTCAGACCCCTGCTGCCCGGCCACGGCGCGCACCGCGTCCTCGTCACCTCCCGCGACATCATGCCGCAGCTCGGTGCCCACCTCCTCCGTCTCGACGTCCTCCGGCCCGAGGTGGCCCGCGACGTGCTGGGCGTGGCCCTGCGCACGGCCGCCCCCGCCGACCCGCGCGTCCTGGACGCCCCCGAGGCGACCGGGAACCTGTGCGCCCTGTGCGGGTATCTGCCCCTGGCGCTGCAGATCGCCGCCGCCCTGCTCATCGCCGATCCGGGCAAACCGGTGGCGGAACTGGTCGCGGAGCTGGCCGGTTCCGCGACGGTCATCGATCACCTGGACGACGGCGAACGCGGCGTGCGGGCCGCGTTCGACCTCTCCTACCGCCGCCTCGGTCCGGGCCCCTCCCGCCTGTTCCGGCTCCTGGCGCTCGCCCCGGGACCGGAGACGAGCGATGAAGCGATCACCATGCTGTACGGGACCGACGCGCTGCCGCGGCCGGAGCTGAACGTGCTGGTCCGCGCCCATCTGGTCGGGCCCGGCAGCGTGCGCGGGTACTGGACCATGCACGACCTGGTCCGCGCCTACGCGCTGGACCGCGTGACCCGCGAGGAGTCACTGCGTGCCGAGGGCACGCGGGCACGGGCCCGGCTCCTCGCCCACTACCGGTGGCGCGCCGAGGCGGCCGACCGGCACGTGCAGTCCCGTCCCGGCCCCTCCTCTTCCCCCTCCACCGGGTTCAGCGGCCGAAAGGACGCGCTGAGCTGGCTCGACCACGAGCGCACCGGCCTCATCTCCGCCGCGCTGTGGGCGTCCGACCCCGTCCACGCACGGGCCGGACTGGCACTGGCGCTGAGCCTTTACGGTTATCTCAGCTGGCGGCGGTACTTCGACGACGCCGTGTCCGTCTACCGGTGCGCGGCCGAGGCGGCACGCGTCCTGGGCGACGACCTCGGAGCGGGCCGGGCGTGGAACGCTCTCGGGCTGGCTCTGCGCTACAGCCGCAGAATCGAGGAGGCCGTCGCGGCGCACACGCGGGCCCGCGAGATCCACGCGTCGCGCGGGGACCGGCTCGAAGAAGGAAAGTCCTGGGACATGCTGGGAGTCTCCTTGACCGAAGCGCGCAGATTCGACGAGTCGATCGAGGCCCACGAACGCGCCCGCGAACTGGTGCGCGCGACCGGCGACCGACAGGTTGAGGCGTCGACCTGGAACAACGTCGGCCGTGCCCTGTTCAAGCTGGGCCGCTGCGACGAGTCGGTCGTCGCGCTCACCCGGGCCCGCGAGATGTTCCGCACGGTCGGCGACCGGTTCCACGAGGCCACCGCGACGAACAATCTGGGGCGCTCCTTCCGGGAGACCGGGCGCCTCGAGGAAGCCCTGGCGGCGCACACCACCGCTCGCGCGGTCTTCCGGGAGCTGGGCGCCCGGGAACGTACCGCCACGGCGTGGAACGACCTCGGTGTCGCCCTGGCCGCGCTGGGCCGCCTCGACGAGGCCGTCGACGCCCACCTGCTCGCCGTACGGGAACAGGAGGAGGTGGGCCATCGGCACGGCCAGGCGATCGCCGCCAACGACCTCGGGGCCGCACTGCGGCGCGCGGGCCGCCGCGACGAGGCCGTCGCGGCCCACCTCAAGGCGCTGCGCCTCTACCGGGAGGTCGCCGACCGTTACGGCGAGGGCGAGACGCTGAAGCTCCTCACCGCCGCCGGGCACGGGGAGGAAGAACCGCTCGGGGAGGCGGGGAGCCGATGACGCGGCCGTCGCCACCGGCCCGTGCCGCCCCGGCGGCACGACTGGCGAGGACCAGCTCCCGTGTCCTGCTCCAGCCGACGCCGCTGTGCAACCTCGACTGCCGCTACTGCTACCTGCCCTCCCGCGGGCTCGCCCGCGTGATGTCCGACGAGGTCGCCGACGCCGTCGCGGGGACCGTCGACTCCTGGTCGGAACACCATCCGGTCACCGTGCTGTGGCACGGCGGCGAGCCGCTCGCCACGGGAGTGTCCCGTCTGCGGGAGCTGTTCGACCGGTTCCCTCCGGGCCGTGGGCACCCGGTACGGCACGCCGTGCAGACCAATGCCTCGCTCATCGACGAGGCGTGGTGCCGGCTGTTCACGGAACGACGGATCGAGGTCTCCGTCAGTGTCGACGGTCCCGGCCCCGGCACCGACCGGGTGGACCGCGCCGGCCGGGAGGCGACGGACCGCGTGCTGCGCGGCATCGGGCTGCTCAGGAAGCACGGCATCGCGTTCGGGGCCATCGCCGTCGTGTCCGACCCGTCCGCGCGCAAGGCGGCCGAACTGCATCAGTGGTTCGCCGCTCTCGGCTGCCGCGTTCTGGGGGTGAACCTGGTGGAACGCAAGGGCGTGCACGCCGGGATCCTCCACGACGACGAGAACATCGCGGAGTTCTGGGCCGCGCTGGCCGCTCGTGGGCGCGCCGACCGGCATATGGCGCTGCGGGACCTGGAGCACGCCTGGCGGTACGTCAGGGCGGAGCTGGCCGGTGCGGCCGGGCGGTGGGCCGGCCTGCCGGTCGATCCGCTTCCCATGGTCACCTGGGACGGACAGGTGGTGCCGCTCAGCCCGGACCTCGCCGGCTTCTCCTCTGCGCGCCACGGCCGGTTCACCGTCGGCGACGTGCGGGAACTGGGGCTGGCCGGCTGCCTGGCCCGCGCCGGGGAGGCCCCCTGGGTCGCCGAGGCCCTGGCCGGGGTCGACGCCTGTCACGCCGTGTGCGACCTGTTCGCCTACTGCCGTGGCGGGCAGGCCGCCAACAAGTACTTCGAGACGGGCCGACTGGACGCGACCGAGACCCTCTTCTGCCGCAACGGCAGAAAACTTCTGATGGAAGGACTGATGCGCGATGCGGAACGAGTCACCGGAGGAGCCCACGGTTGAGGCCCGCATACGGTCCCTCGGTGCGGAGCTGTTCCCCCTGCCGGACGCCGAAGCCTGCGAGGACTGCGGCGACGCCCCGTGCACGCACGCCGTGACCCTCTATTCGGGCGCCTCCAACCCCAACCCGCTGCACGAGCCCGCCCCGTGAGCCCCGTCAGGCGTCCCCGTACGCCTCCCCGCCCAGCTCGAACCCCGCCGACCCGGCGGTGACGTCGGCGAGCCAGGCGCGGAAGGCGTCCACGTCGGCGTCCGGGAGGCCGATCTCGATGGTGACCTGCTCGGCGTAGCGCACGTCACGGACCTCGCGGCCGGTGGAACGCAGGTCGTTCTGGACCTTGCCGGCGCGATGGTGGTCGACGGTGACCGTGGCCAGGCGGAAACGGCGGCGGGTGATCGTGCCGAGGTTGTCGATGGCCTCTCCGACCGATCCGCCGTACGCGCGGATGAGGCCGCCGGCGCCGAGCTTGACGCCGCCGTAGTAGCGGGTGACGACGGCGACGACGTACCGCATGTCGCGGCGGAGCAGCATCTGGAGCATGGGGACGCCGGCGGTGCCGCCGGGCTCGCCGTCGTCACTGGCCCTCTGGGCGGAGGCGTCGGCGCCGATGACGTACGCCCAGCAGTTGTGGGTGGCGTCGGCGTGCTCCTTGCGGACGGCGGCGACGAAGTCCTGCGCCTCCTGCTCGGTGGCCGCCGGGGCGAGGGCGCACAGGAAGCGGGAGCGGTTGACCTCGGTCTCGTGCACGCCCGCGCGGGCGACGGTGCGGTACTCGTCCTGCATCCGGCCAGCCTAATCCGTAGTTAAGGACGTTCCGACGGGGCGGATGCTTCGCGGGATGTTCGAGTACGGGGCTGCGATGCCTAATCCGTAGTTAAGGACGTTCCGACGGGGCGGATACTTCGCGGGATGTTCGAGTACGGGGCTGCGATGCCTAATCCGTAGTTAAGGACGTTCCGACGGGGCGGATGCTTTGCGGGATGTTCGAGTACGGGGCTGCGATGCCTCCGGCCAGCCGGGGCTCATGAGACCTCCGCATAGAGCGGCGCGTGGTCCCTGTGCTCATGGTGGTGGTCGCGTGGGTGCCGGACGGATGCCTGTGCTGCTCCTGGTCGCGATGCCTAGCGTGAGATCGCGCAACGTTCGGTTCTCTCGTGACTGCCACCACTCAGTAGGTGGGTGTTGACGTTCGTCGGTGCCGGGCGGACATCTGAAGCCAGCACGGTCAAGCAGGCCTCGGCTGAGACCGGGTGCCGTCCGACACCGTCATGCGTCAACACCTGTCGCTTGATCACTCGTTGGTGTTGGTGGTGCGAGCCCGCCGCACGGCGACCTCTTGTTACGCCCGAGCCGTTCGAGCTCCCGCGCAGACCGGGGCCCGTGGGGTGCGCTGGTGCCACGAACGGCTAGTGAGGTGTCGGCCCGGCCCTCTTGCGGTCGAGGCCTGGGATTAGGTCGCTCGCGTGGCCCGCATGCGCTCGTGACCAGCGCAAACACCCGGCTCGTAGGGGAGGGAACACTTTGATCTACTGCGGAATCGACTGGGCAGAACGCACCCACGATGTCGCCCTGGTCGACGACACCGGCACGTTAGTGGCCAAGCGGCACATCACCGACGACGCCGCCGGCTACCAGGTCCTGCTGGAGCTGCTTGCCGAGTACGGCGACACCGAGGAGAACCCGATCCCGGTGGCGATCGAGACATCCCGCGGGCTGCTCGTTGCCGTGCTGCGGACCGGAACGCGGAAGGTGTTCGCGATCAACCCGATGGCGGCGGCCCGCTACCGCGACCGCCACTCCGTCTCGCGCAAGAAATCCGACCCCGGCGACGCCCTGGTCCTGGCGAACATCCTGCGCACCGACATGCACGCCCACCGGCCCCTGCCGGGCGACAGCGACCTCGGTCGTGCCATCGCCGTCCTGACCCGCGCCCAGCAGGACGCTCTGTGGAACCGGCAGCAGATCGCCAACCAGCTCCGCTCCCTGTTGCGCGAGTACTACCCGGCCGCCCTGGAAGCCTTCGCCGTCTGGGCCAACGGCCTGTGCCGGCCCGAGGCCCGTGAACTCCTCAAGGCCGCCCCGACCCCTTCACGAGCCGCACGGCTGACCCGGACGCAGCTCCAGGCCGCTCTCAAGCGGGCTGGCCGCAAGCGGGGTATCGACGCGGAGGCCGACCGTCTCCGTGACGTCTTCCGTGCCGCGTGGGCCCACCAGCCGCCGCTGGTCGAGGACGCGCTCGGCAAGCAGATGCTCGCCCTCCTCATCCAGCTGGAAGCCGCCTGCACCGCTGCGGACCAGCTCGCCGAGGCGGTGGAAGAGGCGTTCCCTCAGCACCCGGACGCCGAGATCCTGCTGAGCTTCCCCGGGCTCGGCATCCAGCTCGCCGCCCGGATCCTCGCTGGGATCGGGGACGACCGCGCCCGCTTCGCTGACGCCCGTGGCCTCAAGGCCTACGCGGGCTCCTCGCCCATCACCAGGGCCTCCGGCAAGAAGTCGTCCATCACCCGTCGGTGGGTGAAGAACGACCGCCTCAATCACGCGGGATATCTGTGGGCATTCTCAGCACTCCGGCACTCGCCTGGAGCTGGCGCCCACTACCGGCGGCGCCGCGAGGTCGGCGACTGGCACGCGGCCGCGCAGCGCAACCTCTTCAATCGCATGATCGGCCAGCTCTACCACTGCCTCCAGCACCGCAAGCGCTACGACGAGTCCCTCGCCTTCGGGACCCCTCCCCCCGAGGCCGTTGTCAGCGCGGCTTGAGCCGGTCAGCGGGGCGCGAGGCAGGCTTCGAGGGCGGCTCGCTGTTGTGGGGGTAGGTGGTCGCCGAGAGGGACTTTACGAGGGCTGTGATCGCCCTCGCAGAGCCAGCTCTGCTCGTCGTCGTCGAACCACCAGTCCTCGGCGCCCCACATGGGGTTTCCCTCAAGCAGGCGTCTGGCCAACGCCTCGCTCGCCTCCGGCGCGCCCTGAGCGACCAGAGCCTCGACCACCGCCGTCACGGCCTCCCCCGGGACCGCCGTGTCGCCGAGAACAGGCAGAAGAAGGAGGAGACGGGCGTGAGAGTCGGTGACCCCTGCCGCACCCGGTGGTGCCTCCAGCAGGGCGGCGAGCTCGGGCCAGCACAGCCCGGGGCCGATGCGGTCCTGATCGTCGCTGGCCAGGACGAGGTCCTGGCTCCAGTCGGGATGCGTGAGGAAGTAGTCCGTGGTCGTGAACTCCTCGCCACTGTTGTAGTGCAGGACGATCGTGAAGCCGCCGACCAGCGGCACCGTGAACATGGGCCACGCCGACGGATCGTGGAGTCGGTCCAGCATGGTGGCGGCGTCGCCCGCATCGGAGCCGAAGGCATCTGGCGGGTGCCCCTCGGACAAGTCCGCCAAGTGCGCCGGCCAGAAGCCCGGCTCATCCAAGAGCGGGTGCCCGTCCACGACGGGCGACGAGGAGTACCAGTGCCGTGCCATCACCATGCCGACATTCTCTCCAAGCCCGGTCAGAACTGTTCGATGACCCCGGTCCTCTCGGCCGACCGGCTTGACGGCCTAGCAACGTGAGGTGTCTATGCGCCCCCGCGCGGGAGGGCCGTCCCGGCTACCCCCGCCCGCCCCGGGGCACCGTCACCGACGTCAGCAGGGCGGCGCCGGGGGCGAGGTCCCGCCATGCGGCGCCGCGCCAGGACAGTACGGCGATCGCGGAGGTGGGGAACTTGGCGCGGACGCGGTCCAGGGTGTCGTCCAGGCCGTCGCCGGCCAGGGTCAGGACGAGGTCCTCAAGGCCCGGGTTGTGTCCGATCAGCAGCAGCGTCTCGACCTCGGCCGGTGTCTCGCGCACCACGTCCAGCAGTTCGGGGACGTCGGCGTGGTACAGGCGGGGGTCGTGGCGGGCCGGTGGTGGTGTGCCCCACTGCGCGGCGGCCAGTTCCCAGGTGCGGCGGGCCCGGACGGCGGTGGAGCACAGCGCGAGGCCCGGCAGGCAGTCGGCCTCTGCGAGCGCGCGTCCGGCGGCGGGGGCGTCCCGGCGGCCGCGCGGGGCGAGGGGACGCTCGTGGTCGGTGACGCCTTCCGGCCGGGCGGACTTGGCGTGGCGCAGGACGACCAGGCGGCGCAGCGGTCCCGGCCCGGCGCGCTCGATCACGCCGGGGATCCCAGGTCTCGGGTGAGGTCGAGGCCGAGCAGCCGGTCGGCGTAGGCGTACGTTTCGAAGCGGGCGCCGTCCGCCAGGTCCGGGTCCGTCTCCACCGCGCGGAGGACGCCCAGCACTCCGGCCGTGTCGAGATCGTCCTCCCACGCGGTGCGCAGATCGGCGCGCACCGCGTCGGGGACCGGCCGCGAAGGCCGTCGCGCCCAGTCGGCGACCGCGCGGCGCCAGCGGCCGAGGGTCCCGGCGGCGTCGTCCAGGGCGGTCGGGCCGACCGTCACGGGCTCGCTTCTGGGACGGGCGAGCAGGGTCAGCCGCAGGGCGGCGGGGTCGGCGCCGTCCGCCGGGCCGGGTGCCTCCCCGTGCACGGGGGCCACGGCGACGCGCACTCCGTCGGGTGTCGCGCCGCCCTCGCTCATCACGTGCAGCACCTGGGCCTCGCCCAGGCCGGTGCCGGCGTCCCCGCCGTCCTCGAAGGGCCGGACCCCGAGGGCCGTGCCCGCCGCACGCAGTTCCGCCTGCCGCCGATCGCCGGTGAGCAGCGCCCAGACCGGCGTGCCGCCGAGCTCCAGGGCACGTACGAGCAGGTCGGCGACGAGCAGCACACGCAGGTTCGTCGGGTCGGCCCCCTGTGTGTGGGCCTCGACCCGGGTCAGGCCCCGCCGGGCGGGGGCGGCGTCCACGGGTTCGCCGGTTCGGGCGTCGGTGATGCGCAGCACGAGGCGAGCGTAGGCGCGTGAGCGGGCATACGCAGGTATCCGGGCCGCTTTTCGGGTCGCCGTGTGCGGTTCCCGGCGCCGGGCGGCCCGGTGACCGGTACAGTCCACCGCTTCCCCGGGGCGAGCGGCCCCCTGCCGGGAATCATCACGCGCCCCGCTTCGTTGTGCGGTGCGACAGCTCTTTCACGACCCCCGGGAGGCCGACGGTGTACGGCGACGAGGCGACGGTCCGCAAGATCCTCACCGGACTCGGTGACACCTGGGCCGTGGTGGGCCTGTCGTCCAACCCGCAGCGCGCGGCGTACGGCGTGGCCCGGGTGCTCCAGCGGTTCGGCAAGCGCGTGGTGCCGGTACACCCGAAGGCCGAGACCGTGCACGGCGAGCAGGGCTACGCCTCCCTCGCGGACATCCCCTTCGAGGTGGACGTCGTGGACGTGTTCGTCAACAGCGACCTGGCCGGGGCCGTCGCGGACGAGGCGGTGGCCAAGGGCGCCGAGGCGGTGTGGTTCCAGCTCGGCGTCGTCGACGAGGCGGCCTACGAACGGACCCGCGCGGCGGGCCTGGAGATGGTGATGGACCGCTGCCCGGCGATCGAGATACCCCGGCTCGGCTAGGGCCTGTCACAGCGCGGCACTCCTGGTCGCGCCGATCGCCGCCAAGGGCATGAACCTCGCCCTGCACGACGCGTTCCTGCTCGGCGGCGCGCCGGTCGCCCGTCTCACCGGGGACGACGACAGCGGACTGGCCGGGTACTTCCGGGCCCGTCCGCGGCGCGTGCGGGAGTGCCGGGGGTTCTCGCAGTGGCTGTCCGAGCTGTGCCACGGCACCGCGACGGGGGACCCGTTCCGCGCGGGCACCACGCTCGCGCGGCTGCGCCGTCTCTTCTCCTCCCCCACCGCCGCTGCCGCCTTCGCGGAGCAGTACCTCGGCACGGCGGTCCGGTCCTGAGGCCGCGGCCCCGTCAGTCGTGCGGCGGCCGGTCACCGATCCGGTGGTCGGCCACGTTCAGCGCCTCGTCCACCAGTCGCCGCAGATGGCCGTCGCGCAGGGAGTAGACCACCCGGCGCCCCTCCTTGCGGGTGTCCACCAGTCCCGCGAGCCGCAGTCGCGCCAGGTGCTGGCTGACCGCGGGCCGCGCCGCGCCGCAGGCTTCGGTGAGCGTGGTGACATCGGCCTCACCGCCGGTCAGGGCGTGCAGCAGGGTCAGCCGGGTGCGATCGCCGAGCAGGGCGAGCAACTCCGCCGCGAGCGCGTAGTGCTCCTCGCCGGGGGTGCGTGGGTGCGCATCGTGCGCAGGTGACAGGTGCATGCGTGCGCTCATACGCACATAATGGCGGTACGGGCGCCGCCGCGTCCACCTCGCGCACCGGAAGGGGACGCCCGTGAGCGACCGCCACCACGACCATGAACATGCGCACGACCACGACCACGACCACGACCCCGAGCACGACCACCACAGGGCTTCACCGCTGCGCCGCCTCGCTCACCTCCTCGCCCCGCACTCCCACGAGACGGCCGACAAGCTCGACTCCGCGCTGGAGTCCTCGGCCCGGGGCATGCGCGCACTGTGGGTCTCGCTGGCGGTGCTGGGCGTGACGGCGCTGGCGCAGGCGGTCGTGGTGGCCGTGTCGGGCTCGGTGGCGCTGCTCGGGGACACGGTGCACAACGCAGCGGACGCGCTGACCGCCGTACCGCTGGGCATCGCCTTCGTCCTGGGTCGGCGCGCCGCCACCCGCCGCTTCACCTACGGCTACGGGCGCGCGGAGGATCTGGCGGGCATCGCGATCGTGCTGACGATCGCCGCGTCCGCGGCCTTCGCCGGCTGGACGGCGCTCGACCGGCTGCTGGACCCGCGCCCGGTCGCGCACGTCCCGGTGGTCGCCGTCGCGGCGCTGGTCGGGTTCGCGGGCAACGAGTGGGTGGCCCGGTACCGCATCCGGACCGGAAGGTCCATCGGTTCGGCCGCGCTGGTCGCCGACGGGCTGCACGCACGTACGGACGGGTTCACCTCACTGGCGGTGCTGCTGGGCGCCGGCGGCGCGGCCCTGGGGTGGCGGTACGCGGACCCGGTGGTGGGGCTGGCGATCACGGCGGCGATCGTCCTGGTGCTGCGGGACGCCGCGCGGGAGGTGTTCCGGCGGGTGATGGACGCCGTCGATCCGGCACTGGTGGACCGGGCCGAGCGGGCGCTGACGCGGGTTCCGGGTGTACGCGGGGTGGGTGAGCTGCGGCTGCGCTGGATCGGCCATCGGCTGCGTGCCGAGGTGGCGGTCGTGGTGGACGGCGAGGCGACGGTGCGTGCGGCCCATCGTGTCGCCGTCGAGGCCGAGCACGCGCTGCTGCACGCCGTCCCCCGGTTGACCTCGGCCCTGGTCCACGCCGACCCGGAGCCCGCGCCGGGCGAGGCGGATCCGCATCTCGCACTGGTCCATCACGCGGCACACCGAACGCCCTGACCCCGGCGCCGGCGGAGAGAAGACCCGGCCGCTCCTGCGCCGGTCTCCGGGGGGAAGCGTGACGGCCCGGGCGTCGGCCGGCGGCGCCGCAGGGCCGGACCAGGGCTTCAGGCGGCCTGGAGCACCTCGTGCTTCCAGAAGCCCGAGAAGGTGATCCTCTCCTTCGGCAGGCCGGCCCGGTGCAGGTGCCTGCGCCCCTCGGTGGCCAGCGTCGACTCGCCGACGACGAAGGCGTATCCCGCCGGGTCGGCGGGGTGGTGCCGCAGGAGCTCGCCGAGTGCGGCACGGCCCGGCACGGACGTGTCACCGTCGCGGAGCACCCAGGTGACGGTCATTCCGGGCGGAGCGTCGAGTTCGCGCCGGTCGCCCGCGGTGGGCACCTCCTGGATGACCCGGCCCCTCGTCCCGCGCGGCAGGGACCGCATGATGCCCGAGGTGGCGGGCAGTCCCGTCTCGTCGGCCACGACCAGCACCTCCGAGGCGTCCGGCGGGCAGTCGAACAGGACCCCCTGGTCGAGGACGGCGAGCGCGTCACCGGGCCGGGCGCCGCAGGCCCAGACCGCCGCCCGGCCCTCGAGTTCGCCCGTGGGGCCGCGATGCACGACGAAGTCGATGTCCATCTCCGCCGCGTCGGGACGGAAGTCGGCCACGGTGTAGTTCGCACAGTGCGGACGCTCGTCCTCCGGTATGGCCAGATACGGCTGCCACCAGCGGGATCCGGTGAAGTCCGGCAGTCGCAGCCGTCGCTGATGGGGCAACTGGAGGAACAGGCGGAACCAGTGGTCGTAGCCCTGCCAGGGGAACTCGGCGAGGTCCGGTCCCGTGACGCGCACGCGATGCAGGGAAGGGGAGACACGCTCGGTGCGCACGACTTCGGCGCGGAACATCCTGGGGTTCGTCGGCATCAGCCGGGGGATCTTCGACACGAACAAAGGCTAGCCTAAGCTAACTTCCCGTGCACGGGGCGGATCGGCTCCGACGCACGGCCGGTGCCGGTCAGGCCGCTCCCAGCCCTTCCAGCACGACCGCTCCGGGCAGTTCCGCGAACGCCTTGCCCGGCACCAGCAGCTTGCCGCGCCGCCGGCCGCTGCCGACGAGCACGTACGGCAGGTCCACGACGGCCGCGTCCACCAGCACCGGCCAGTCATCGGGCAGTCCGACCGGGGTGATGCCGCCGTACTCCATACCGGTCTCCCCCGTGGCCGTGTCCATCGGGGCGAAGGATGCCTTGCGGGCGCCGAGGTGACGCCGTACGACGCCGTTGACGTCGAGCCGGGTGGTGGACAGGACGACGCACGCGGCGAGCGTGGTCCCGCCGCCCCGCTTGCCCGCCACCACCACGCAGTTCGCCGACCGCTCCAGCAGGTCCCGGCCGTAGTGCTCGACGAAGACGGCGGTGTCCGCCCAGCGCGGGTCGGTGTCGACGTAGAGCAACTGGTCCGCGGGGACGCTGCCGCTCCAGCAGCGGACGGCGGCCGCGACCGGGGCGGTCAGTTCGTCGAGGCAGTCGGGGGCGGGGGTGACGTGGCCGAAGTCTCCGATGGGTGCGCGCATGGCCGCACCGTAACAGGGGTGCCTCAGTGCACGGGCGGCACCGAGACGGTCATGATCATCTCCATCGGGACATCGCCCTGATTGCCGTACGTGTGCGGCGTGTTGGCCTCGAAGGAGGCACTGGCGCCGGCCGGCACCCGGTGCTCCGCTCCGTCGACGGTGAGGGTCAGTTCCCCGGACGTGACGTGGACGAGTTCGACCGTGCCGGCGGGGTGCGGGTCGGAGTCGCTGCTCTCGCCCGGCATGAGCCGCCAGTCCCACATCTCCAGCGGGCCGGGCGCCTCGGTGCCGGCGAGCAGCCGGCTGTAGCTGCCGCCCTCGGTGTGCCAGAGCCGCACGGCCTGGTCGGCGGGGACGATCCGGACCTTCGGGCCTCGTTCGTAGTCGAGCAGGGTGGGAACGCTGACGCCGAGCGCGTCGCCGATCTTGACGACCGTGCCGATGCTCGGGTTGGTGCGGGCCTGTTCGATCTGGATGAGCATGCCGCGGCTGACACCGGCCCGCGCCGCGAGCGTGTCCAGCGTGAAGCCGCGCTCGGTGCGCCAGCGTTTGACGTTGCGCGCCAGGGACTGGGTCAGCAGGTCGAGGTCCGACACGTTCCGTCCGTTCCGTCCAGCGTGTTGGGCGGCGGCCGGCTCCCCTGCGTCCGGCTGCCGTGGGGTGAACCCGATCGTCCATCGCACTGTACTGCGGCCGGAATCGGCGCCGCTCACGGCCGGGTGAGGGCGGCTCAGCCCTCGGGCTCCAGCTCGGCGATCCGGGCCACGCCCTCCTCGTCCAGCTCCGCGAGCCGCGCGGCGCTCTCCTCGTCCAGCTCCGACAGCGCCCGCAGTTGCTCCGGGGTGATGCCCTCCGGGATCGGTACGGGCGCCGGGGTGCGCAGCGGCGGCTGCCAGCCGTCGGCGGGGGTCCAGCGGCGTACGACACGGGCCGGGGCGCCCGCGACCACGGCGTGGTCGGGCACCGCGCCCCGGACCACCGCGCCCGCGGCCACCACCACGTTCCGCCCGATGCGCGCCCCCGGCAGGATCACCGCGCCGGTGCCGATCCAGCAGCCGGGGCCGATCTCCACCGGCTCCATCCGCGGCCACTGCTTGCCGATGGGCTCGTGCGGATCGTCGTAGGAGTGATTGGTGGAGGTGACGTAGACGTACGGCCCGAAGTAGCAGTCGCTGCCGATGGTGACCGTCGTGTCGGCGATGACATGGCTGCCGCGGCCCAGCACGACCCCGTCGCCGATGCTCAGGATCGGCTCGGGACCGAGGTCGAGACCGGGCATCAGGCCGGCGGTGAGGGTGACCTGCTCGCCGACGATGCAGTGGGCGCCGATCCGGATCCAGGGCTCGCCGAAGACCGTGCCGAGCGGGAAGGCGAGCCTGGTACCTGTTCCCATCGCCCCGAAGCGGAAGCGGCCGGGGTGCTCGGCGGTCACCGAGCCCGTGCGCTGCGCCCAGGCCCAGCCCGCGTGGACCGCGCGCTGAGCGAGACGGCGCGACCAGGACGAGAACGTGTTCTTGCGCTTCGGCACCCGCTCACCGTAGTCGGCGGGCGGCTCGCCGGCGGACCGGCGCCCCTGTGATCTTCACCCCACCGGGCCGGCGTACGGTGCGTGGTGTCCACGATGTCGGCGGAGGAGAGGGCCATGACGCACCGCGCGCTGATCACGGGTATCGGAGGCAGGGAGCCGAAGGTGGACGGGGACGCCTTCGTGGCGCCCACGGCCTCGGTGATCGGGGACGTGACGCTGCACGCGGGCGCGAGCGTCTGGTACGGGGCGGTGCTGCGCGGCGACGTGGAGCGGATCTCCGTCGGAGCGAGCAGCAACGTGCAGGACAACTGCACGTTGCACGCCGATCCGGGGTTTCCGGTCGGCGTGGGCGAGCGGGTGTCGATCGGGCACAACGCCGTGGTGCACGGGGCCACCGTCGAGGACGACTGCCTGATCGGCATGGGGGCGACCGTGCTCAATGGCGCCGTGATCGGCGCCGGGTCTCTTGTCGCAGCGCAGGCGTTGGTGCCGCAGGGGATGCGGGTGCCGCCCGGGTCGCTGGTCGCGGGGGTGCCGGCGAAGGTCCGGCGGGAGCTGACCCCGGAGGAGCGGGAGGGGCTCACTCTCAACGGCACGATGTACGCGGAGCTGGCGAAGGCCCATCGGGAAGAGCACGGGAGGTAGACGTCGCACGCGGTCCGCGGGCCGGCAGCGGCCGTCCGCCCTCGCGGCCGACGGCGCGGCCGATCGAGTCGCCGATGACCGCGCCGGCGGTGGCGCAGGTGCCGGGGACCACCTCCCGGTCCGCCGCCGTTCGTGCGCCCGGACCCGGCGCACGAACGGGAAGCCCACCGGGCCCCGCCGGGAGTGCCGGTGGTCAGCCGCCCGGGCGCAGGGTCCAGACGACGGTCATCTCGCCGGTGACGGCGCCGTCCTCGCGGCGGATGGCGATCGAGACCGGGAACTCGGGGCGCATGCCCTCGTCGAGTTCGGCGACGACCTCGGCGGCCGGGCGGCCGAGGGTCGCGGTGGCGGTGACCGGGCCCATCGCCAGCTTCTTGTAGGCGATCTCCGCGCGGACGGCCAGCGGCACGGCGCGCGCGAGCTGGTCCCCGAACGCGGCGAGCACGATCGCGCCGCTCGCCGACTCACCGAGGGTGAACATCGCACCGGCGTGCGGCCCGCCCACGTGGTTGTGGTAGTCGGCCTGGTCCGGCAGGGCCACCACGGCCCGCTCGGGCGTGGTCTCCAGGAACTGGAGGTCGAGGGTCCGGGCCATGGGCACCGTGGCGGCGAGCATCTCGCCGATGGTCATCTGGTCTGCGCTCATGAGCAGAAGGTTACCCACGAGTAGCCTCAAGTCGCCATGCCGTGCGGCATCCGGTTTGCTACGTCCCTGTCAAAGGGCGGTGACCTCATCGTGTCCCTGGCACGGCTAGGGTTGCTGTCCATGTGGCCAGGACAGCAGCCGCCCGGGGGCGAGCAGAACCCGCAGTCGAACAATCCGTACCAGCAGCCGGGGTACCAACAGCCGAATCCGTACCAGCAGCCCGGCTATCAGCAGCCGAACCCGTACCAGCAGCAGTCGGGATGGGGGGCACCGACCGTGGCGGGCGGACCGCAGCCACCGCAGGGCGGGGGCGGCGGGAACCGGACGAAGCTGGTGGCGATCGTGGCGGCGACGGCCGTGGTCGTGGCCGCCGGTGTCACCGGTTTCCTGGTGCTCGGCGGCGACACGGGCGACGAGGCCGACGGCAAGAAGGACGCCAAGCCGACCGCGACCACGTCCAAGGACACCTCCGCGGAACCGAGCGTCTCCGCCTCGGACGACAACCCGCGCGGCGGCGAGGGGGAGAAGGCGACCGTTCCGGGCTGGCAGGTAGTCGTCAACACGCGCTTCGGCACCAAGTTCGACGTCCCGGCCGACTGGGAGATCGAGACGCCCGGCACCAGCGTGGGCTTCGAGTGGGAGGAGAAGGACGGTGAGCTGGGCAGCACCACCGTCACCGCCCCCGCGTATCTGAAGTCCAAGTGGTGCACGAGCGACGAGAACAAGGACGGCCGCGAGGAGGACACCGCCCTCGCCACCGCCGGTACCCGCGGTGAGAACGGCGCCAAGGACACGGACATGGCGGCCGAGACCCGGGTGCCGTGGTGGATCTACGGCGGGTACACGCAGCCCGACAAGAAGAGCCTCAAGTACGAGAAGCCGAAGGCGTACACCACGGCGTCCGGTCTCGAGGGCAGCGTGGCCACGGCGCGCTCGGAGAACACGCCGCAGAACGGCAAGTGCGACAGCGACGGCAAGGCGATCACGTTCGCCTTCAAGAACGGCGCCGGGGACTTCGTCACCTGGAACCTGTACGGCGCCAAGGGCGTCAAGGACGAGATCCCGGAGGCGACCGTGCAGAAGATCCTCAGCACGGTGCGCCTGACGGAGGACGCTCCGACGGAGTCGTAGCAGGTCGGGAGGGAGGCGGCCCATTTGGCAAGTCGGTCCCGGCCCGGCGATAGTCACGGGGTGCCGACCACCGCATCCCGCCGCCCCACCCGGGCCGGCCGCAACTACTCCCTGCTGACCGCCGCCGCCGTGGTGACCAACCTGGGCAGTCACGGCGCGCTGATCGCCGCCGCGTTCGCCGTGCTGGGCGCGGGCGGCGACGGCGGCGACGTGGGTCTGGTGGCCGCCGCCCGCACCCTGCCGCTGGTGCTGTTCCTGCTGATCGGCGGTGCCGTCGCGGACCGGCTGCCGCGCCACCGGGTGATGGTCGCGGCCAACACCCTGAACTGTGTCTCGCAGGCCGCTTTCGCGGCACTGGTCCTGGCGGGCGAGCCGGAGCTGTGGCAGATGATGCTGCTCAGCGCGCTCGGGGGCACCGGTCACGCGTTCTTCAGCCCGGCCGCCGAGGGCATGCTGCTGTCCTCGGTCGAGGGCGAGCAGGCCGGCCGGGCGTTCGCGGTGTTCCGGATGGCGATGCACGGAGCGACGCTCGGCGGGGCCGCGCTGGGCGGGGCCATGGTCGCCGCGATCGGGCCGGGCTGGGTACTGGCGGCGGACGCGGCGGCCTTCGCGGTCGCGGCGGCGCTGCGGGCGTTCCTCGATGTGAAGCACATACCGCCGCGCGCTCCCGGCGGGGGCATGCTCGCCGATCTGAAGGAGGGCTGGCGGGAGTTCATCGGCCGGCCCTGGCTGTGGGGCATCGTCGTCCAGTTCTCCGTCGCCAACGCGGTCGTCGGCGCGGCCGACGCGGTCTACGGACCGCTCGTCGCCCGGGACCACCTGGGCGGCGCCGGTCCGTGGGGCGTGGCGCTGGCGTTCTTCGGCGGGGGCACGGTGGTGGGCGCGCTGCTGATGACCCGCTGGCAGCCGCGCCGTCTGCTGTTCGTCGGCACCCTGTGCGTGTTCCCGCTGGCCCTGCCGTCCGCCGCGCTCGCCGTGCCGGCGCCGGTCGCCGTGCTGTGCGCGGTGATGTTCGTGACCGGCGTGTCGCTGGAGGTGTTCGGCGTCTCCTGGATGACCGCGCTGCACCAGGAGATACCGGAGGAGAAGCTGTCCCGGGTCTCGGCGTACGACTGGTTCGGCTCGGTCGCGCTGGTGCCGGCGGCGATGGCCCTGGCGGGCCCGGCGGAGACGGTGTTCGGCCGACCGGAGGCGTTGTGGGGGTGCGCGGCGCTGGTCGTGGTCGTCACGGCGGCGGTGCTGTGCGTTCCGGACGTACGGAACCTGCGTCGGCGGACCCGCCAGGTCACCGGAGCGTCTGCCGCACCGGCCGATGCCGGACGCCCCGTCGGGGAACCCGGGAAACCGCCGCAGGACTGAACCGCAGTCCGCACCACCGGACCCGCCGCGCCGGTCCGGACAGTGCGTCAGCCGATGCCGAACGCCCCCGCGGGGGGTTCGGGTGACGCCACGGCGTCCTCGTCCCGCACCGGGCGCGCACCGCGCGTGAAGTCCCGCAGGGCCGCGCCGTGCTCGACCCTCGCGGGGAAGGCGTCGGCGGCGGTGGCACGGGACAGGGTGGCGATGTCCAGGGGCCGGTGGGCGGCGGCCAGGACCGCGTTGCCGAAGCGGCGGCCGCGCAGCACTCCCGGCTCGGCGATGAGTGCCAGCTCCTCGAACCGCGTGCCCAGGGTGGCGATCTGGGAGCGGAGGAAGGCGAACGGGGCCGCGTCCGCGAGGTTGGCGAGATAGACCCCGCCGGGCCGCAGGACGCGCGCGGCCTCCTGCGCGTAGGCGACGGAGGTCAGGTGCGCCGGGACCCGCGAGCCCCCGAAGACGTCGGCGACCAGGACGTCCGCGCTGTCGTCGGGGGCCGCCTCCAGCCAGGCGCGGGCGTCCGCCGCGTGCAGGGTGACACCGGCGCCGGCGGGAAGGGGCAGGTGCTCGGCGACCAGCTCCAGCAGTCCCCGGTCGAACTCCACGACGTGCTGCCGGGATCCGGGGCGGGTGGCGGCCAGGTAGCGGGGCAGGGTGAGCGCCCCGCCGCCGAGGTGCAGGGCGTCCAGCGGGCGCCCCGGCTCGCCCACGGTGTCGAGGGCGTGCCCGAGCCGCCGCGTGTACTCGAACTCCAGATGCGTCGGCTCGTCCAGGTCGACGTACGACTGCGGCGCACCGTCGACGGTGAGCAGCCAGGCCCGCTCCCGGTCCACGTCGGGCATCAGCTTGGCGGTGCCGTGATCGACGACGCGGGTCACGGGGATGGGCTCGCTCACCGTCCCATTGTGTGCCGTCGTCCGTACGGGCGGCCGCCCGCCCCCCTGTCCGGGAGCGGGCGGCCGTCCGCCGCTCAGCCGACCGCCGTCACCGTGCCGGCGCCGACCGTGCGTCCGCCCTCGCGGACGGCGAACCCGAGCCCGGACTCCAGGGGCACGTCCCGTCCCAGCTCGACGGTCATGGTGACCGTGTCCCCGGGCCGCGCCACCGCCGCCTCACCGAGGTCGACGTCGCCCACGACGTCCGCCGTGCGGATGTAGAACTGCGGCCGGTATCCGGTCGACACCGGTGTCGTACGGCCGCCCTCGCGGGCCGACAGCACGTACACCCGCGCGGTGAAGCGCCGGCTCGGCACCACGCTGCCCGGCGCGGCCACCACGTGCCCGCGTCGCACCGCGTCGCGCGGCACGCCGCGCAGCAACAGCGCCACGTTGTCGCCGGCCTGCGCCTCCTCCATGGGCTTGCCGAAGGTCTCCAGGCCGGTCACCACGGTCTCCACCTCGGCGCCGAGCACCTCGACCCGGTCGCCGACGCGGACCGTGCCGCGCTCCACCGCGCCGGTCACGACGGTGCCCCGGCCGGTGATGGTGAGCACGTTCTCCACCGGCAGCAGGAACGGCGCGTCCAGGTACCGCTCGGGCATGGGCACATACGTGTCCACCGCGTCGAGCAGCGCGTCGATCGACGCCGTCCAGCGCGGGTCGCCCTGAAGCGCCTTCAGCCCGGAGACCCGTACGACGGGTGCGGACTCGCCGCCGTAGCCGTGCGCGGAGAGCAGGTCCCGGACCTCCAGCTCGACCAGGTCGGTCAGCTCCTCGTCTCCCGCGTCGGCCTTGTTGAGGGCGACGACGATGTGGTTCACGCCCACCTGGCGGGCGAGCAGCACGTGCTCGGCGGTCTGCGGCATGATCCCGTCGAGCGCGGAGACGACGAGGATCGCCCCGTCGAGCTGCGCGGCGCCGGTGACCATGTTCTTGACGTAGTCGGCGTGCCCGGGCATGTCGACGTGCGCGTAGTGCCGGGTGTCGGTCTCGTACTCGACGTGCGTGATGTTGATGGTGATGCCGCGCGCGGCCTCCTCCGGCGCCCGGTCGATGCGGTCGAACGGGACGAAACTGCCGGAGCCGCGCTCGGCGAGGACCTTGGTGATGGCGGCGGTCAGGGTGGTCTTGCCGTGGTCGACATGGCCCATCGTGCCGATGTTCAGATGCGGTTTGGTGCGGACGTACGCCGTCTTGGACATGGCGGTACCTCGAAGCCTCTCGATGGTGACGCGTGATGGCCCCGGGCGCGGCGGATCGGCGCGCGGCCGGGACGGGGACCCCGGGAACCCGGCCGACCCTCCCCCTGGGGGGTCCGCCGGACGATCCGGGGAGGGTCAGCTTCGGGCGCCGTCGACTGCGGCGAGGAAAGCGGGAACGGCAGCCTTCGGGGCATCCGCGACCGCGGATGCTGCGAGGTGGAAGGCGTACCGGAACATGGCGTCGATCATTGCCGACGCCCCGCCCCGCGTCGAATGGTTTTCCGCGCCGGACCGGGCGGCTGCGCGCCGATGTTCTTCAGCGCCTCCCGCACCGACAGCGGCGCGAACCGTCCCTGTTCGCGCGCCAGGAAGGCCCGTACGGCGTCGGGGTCGGTCCTGGCGTACTCGCGCAGGCACCAGCCGATGGCCTTGCGGATGAAGAAGTCCGGATGACCGGACCGGCGCAGGCAGTAGCCGAAGAGGCGCGCGGTGTCGGTGCGTTCCCTGAAGCGCAGCTGGTGGAGCAGGGCGGTGCGGACGAGCCACAGGTCGTCGTCGCCGATCCACTCGTCCATCTCGGCGGTGAGGCTCCGGTCGGCGGCGACCAGCGCCCCGACGACGTGCGCGGCGAGCAGGTCGACGGTGTCCCACCACGGGACCGTGGTGACGAGGTGCCGGGCGACGGGCAGGAAGCCGGAGGAGCAGTGCCGTACGTGGCGGCGCAGGTAGTCCACGGCGAAGTACTGGTACTCGCGCTCGGGCAGTTCCCAGCAGCGCAGGGCGACGGCCGTGCAGTCGGTCTCGTCGGGGCGGGGCAGCCCCTCCACGACGGTGCGGGACAGGGCGCGGCGGACCGGGGTGGTCAGACCTAGGAAGGGGGTGACGTCCTTCATGTACGCCCGCATGGCCACGGCCCGCTCCGGGTCGGCCGCCGGCCCGTACGTGGCGGTGAGCCGCTCCAGCACCGTGTCGGCGAGCGGACTGCCCGGCACACACGGTGTCGCCGTACCGTCCTCTGTGACGTGCATGAGACGAACACTACGGCGATCACACACATGTGTCGGTTAGTGTCACCGAATGCTCGATGCCACCACCCGCTCTGGGGGCACCGCCGCCACGGCCTCTCCCCGGGCCACCGCCACGGACCTCGCGGTACCGCTCCCGCCGGCCACCGCCACGGGATTCGCCGCCCGCTGCGCCAGAGTCCTGCTGTCGCCGTGGTCACGGCTGTCCCTGCTGGTCGCCCTGCTCCTCACCGCCGTGTCGCTGATGCTCGCGTTCGAGCCACAGCGACTGCTGACCGACGGCTGGCCCGCACAGCTCGGCGGGGCCGCGGCGGTCGTGGCGTACGCGGTGGCCTACGGGGTGTGCACGGTGGCGTTCGTGCCGCGCCCGCTGCTGAACCTCGCCGCGGGGGCGCTGTTCGGCTCCCAGCTCGGCCTGGGTGCGGCGTTGGGCGGCACGGTGCTGGGCGCCGGGCTGGCCTTCTGCCTGGGGCGGGCGCTCGGCCAGGAGGCGTTGCGTCCGTTGCTGCGCGGACGCTGGCTGAAGGCCGCGGACGACCAGCTGAGCCGGCACGGCTTCCGCTCGATGCTGGCGGCCCGGTTGTTCCCGGGCATCCCGTTCGCCGCCTCCAACTACTGCGCCGCCGTCTCCCGCATGGGCCTGCTGCCGTTCCTGCTGGCGACGGCGCTCGGGTCGATCCCGAACACCGCCGCCTACGTGGTGGCCGGCGCCCGCGCCTCGACGCCGACGTCCCCGGCCTTTCTGATCGCGCTGGCCTGTATCGCCGTACCGGGCCTGGCGGGCGCGGTGGTGGCGTGGCGCAAGCGGCACCAGTTGCGCGGGCGGTGAGCCGACGGCGGCGCGTCAGATCCGTTCGAGAATCATCGCGTTGGCCAGTCCGCCCGCCTCGCACATGGTCTGCAGGGCGTAGCGGGCGCCGCGTTCGCGCATCGCGTGGACCAGGGTCGTCGTCAGCCGGGTGCCGCTGGCGCCGAGCGGATGGCCGAGGGCTATGGCGCCGCCGTGCACGTTGACCCTGGCCGGGTCGGCGCCGGTCTCCTGCCGCCAGGCCAGGACCACACTGGAGAACGCCTCGTTGACCTCGAACAGGTCGATGTCGTCGAGTGACAGGGAGGCGCGGCGCAGCACCTTCTCGGTGGCCGGGACGACACCGGTGAGCATCAGCAGCGGGTCGGATCCGGTGACGGCGAAGCTGTGCAGCCGGGCGAGCGGGCGCAGGCCGAGGCGGGCGGCGGTCTCGCTCGAGGTGATGAGCACGGCGGAGGCACCGTCGTTGACCGGGCTGGCGTTGCCCGCGGTGACGTTCCACTCGATCTGCGGGAAGCGCTCGGCGAAGACCGGGTCGTGGTAGGCGGGACGCAGGCCGGCCAGGGTCTCGGTGGTGCTGTCCGGCCGTACGCACTCGTCGCGGGTGACGCCGTCGAGCGGTGCGACCTCGGCGTCGAACAGCCCTGCGTTCCAGGCCTCGGCGGCCTTGCGGTGCGAGGAGACGGCGAAGGTGTCCATCTGCTCACGGGTGATCGACCACTTGGCGGCGATGAGCTCGGCGCTGATGCCCTGCGGGACGAGCCCTTCCGGGTAGCGCTCGGCGACTCCGGGGCCGAAGGGGTCCTTGCCGGCCGGCACGTTGGACCACATCGGCACCCGGCTCATGGACTCCACGCCGCAGGCGACGACCAGGTCGTACGCGCCGGAGATGACGCCCTGCGCCGCGAAGTGCACGGCCTGCTGGGAGGAGCCGCACTGGCGGTCCACGGTGGTGGCCGGGACGGACTCCGGCAGGCCGGCGGACAGGACGGCGTAGCGGGTGGTGTTCATGGCCTGCTCGCCGACCTGGTCGACGGTGCCGCCGATGACGTCGTCGATCAGCGCGGGGTCCACGCCGGAGCGTTCGACGAGGGTGCGCAGGGTGTGGGCGAGGAGTTCGACGGGGTGGACATGGGCGAGGGCGCCCTGCGGCTTGCCCTTGCCGATGGGGGTGCGTACGGCTTCGGCGACTACTGCGTCACGCATGGTGCGGGCCTCCTTGGCCGGGACCGGTCCAGGACGACGTACCGATGAGTAGGAAATCCGAACTCACCATAGCCCTGTGAGTTGGAAAAGCAAACCCTCACCTAGACTCGGCCGTATGGCCGCCCCCAAAGACCCGCGCCCCTGTTCGATCGCCGACACGCTCGCACTGGTCGGCGAGAAGTACTCCCTGCTCGTCCTGCGCGAGGTGTGCCTCGGCAACGGCCGTTTCGACCAGCTGGTGCGCAACATCGGCGCTCCGCGCGACATCCTGGCCACCCGGCTGCGGCGACTGGTCGACGCCGGGATCCTCGCCAAGCACCCCTACAGCGAGCGCCCGCGGCGCTTCGAGTACCGGCCCACCCGGGCGGGGCTGGAGCTGGAGCCCGTCCTGCTGACCCTCAAGGAGTGGGGCGACCGCCACCTGCACCCGGACGGCGACCTGCCCATGGTGCTCGAGCACGCCTGCGGCAACGAATTCGTCCCGGTCGTCACCTGCCGGGCCTGTGGCGACGAGGCGCGTCACGAGGACCTGACCTCGCACCCGCAGGCGCCGGGGTGGACGGTGGATGGCCCCACGGCGGCCTGAGCCACCACTTTCCGCCAAGGGCGCGGTCGTGAAGCCCCTGTGTCGGGGCTGTCATCTTGGGGCGCTACGCTTCCCCCTCGGCGCACCTGATCATCGATCACCGTCCACGGCGGTGAGGTGCGCCCGTCGCCCGTCCCACGATCGGCACTTGGACTCCGCTACCTCATGTCTTGGTTCGAATCACTCATCCTCGGACTCGTCCAGGGGCTGACCGAGTTCCTGCCCGTCTCCTCCAGCGCGCACCTGCGGCTGACCGCGGCCTTCTCCGGCTGGGAGGACCCGGGCGCGGCCTTCACCGCGATCACCCAGATCGGCACGGAGACCGCGGTCCTGATCTACTTCCGCAAGGACATCGGGCGGATCCTGTCGGCCTGGACCCGCTCCCTGACGAACAAGGAGATGCGCCGCGACCAGGACGCGCGCATGGGCTGGCTCGTCATCGTCGGCTCGATCCCGATCGGTGTGCTCGGGGTGACGCTCAAGGAGCAGATCGAGGGTCCGTTCCGTGATCTGCGGCTCACCGCGGCGATGCTGATCGGCATGGGCATCGTGCTCGGCGTCGCCGACCGTCTCGCGGCGCGGAGCGAGAGCGGCGGCCGGCACCGCGTGGCCAAGCAGCGCAAGGAACTCGGGGACCTGACCGTCAAGGACGGTCTGATCTACGGCATCTGCCAGGCCATGGCCCTCATCCCGGGCGTCTCCCGCTCCGGCGCCACCATCAGCGGCGGTCTGTTCATGGGCTACCGGCGCGAGGCCGCGGCCCGCTACTCCTTCCTGCTCGCCATCCCCGCGGTGCTCGCCTCCGGCCTCTTCGAGCTGAAGGACGCCGCGGAGGGTGGTCACGTCTCCTGGGGCCCGACGCTCTTCGCGACGGTCATCGCCTTCGCGGTCGGGTACGCGGTGATCGCCTGGTTCATGAAGTTCATCTCGACCAAGAGCTTCATGCCGTTCGTCTGGTACCGCATCGCGCTCGGCATCGTCATCATCGTGCTGGTCGCCACGGGCGCCCTCAGCCCGCACGCGGCGGAGTCGGCGGGCTGACCTCCGGCAAAGACGCGGCCCCGGGGCGGGAACATGCCCCGGGACGGGAACGTGACCCGGGCACGTGACCGAAGACATACGGTGCGCGTAGCCGTCCGGTAGCGCACTGTCAGTCCCTGGCCCTAGGCTTGTCCGCATGTCCCCCGACTTAGTGACCCCTGGTTCCGCGCGGTCCGCCGCCGAGGTCAACGAGCAGATCCGCGCGCTGTGGCTGCGCGCGGGCGGGTCCCTGTCCGCCCAGGAGCGCGAGCAGTACGAACTGCTGGTGGTCGAGTGGGCGGCGGCGATCCGCGGCCGCGTCGTCAAGGCGGCCTGATCCTCCTCCGCCCTCGCGGTACGGCTCAGCGCCCGCCCGCCACTCTCAGCACCGCACCCGTGGTGTACGAGGCGTCCGGCGACATCAGCCACGCCACGGCCGCCGCGATCTCCCCGGCCCGTCCCACCCGCCGCAGCGGCACGTTCCCGGCCATCTCCCGGGCACGGTCCGGGGCTCCCATGGCGGCATGCATCTCCGTGTCGATCGCGCCCGGCGCGACCGCGTTGACCCGGATGCCGTCCGGGCCGAGCTCCTTGGACAGGCCGAGGGTCAGGGCGTCGACGGCGGCCTTCGTCGCCGCGTAGTGCACGAACTCACCGGGGCTGCCCAGTGTGGCGGCCCCCGAGGAGATGTTCACGATCACGCCCTCGCCCCGGGGTGTCATGAGCTGCGCCGCCCGCCGCGAACACAGCAGCGTCCCCATGAGGTTGACGTCGACGACCCGTCGCAGGGTGTCCGTCCCGACCTCGGCGAACCGTCCCAGCGGCCCGGTGACCGCCGCGTTGTTCACCAGCCCCGTCACCGGTCCGAGCTCCCGCTCCGCCACCTCGAAGAGCCGCTCGACGTCCGCCTCGACGGCCGTGTCCGCGCGCACGGTCACGGCCCGCGCCCCGGCCGCCCGCACCTTCTCCGCCACGTCCTCGGCGGCCGCGGAGTCCCGGACGTAGTTCACCGCCACGTCGTGCCCCTCCGCCGCGAGCCGCAGACAGATCGCGGCACCGATCCCCCGGCTGCCCCCGGTGACCACCGTGACAAGACGCTTCATGAATGCCTCCAGGCGAAGAGCGCGGAACGAGGATCCTCAGGCTCGCAGACGCGCGAGCACGTCGTCGTCGAGGGGATAGGAGCGCTCCTCGGGCAGCAGCCCGGCCGCACGGTCGAACTCCCCCTCCCGCACCAGGGCGTGGATCTCGGTGGCGAGCGGTGTCACGTCCTCGATGCCCACGATCCACTCGTCCGCGTACCGAACCGCCGCCTCCCCGGCGAGCCCCAGCTGGAGCGAGCGGTACGGCAACGGGTCGAGACGGAGATCCCGCTCCGGGTCCCACTGCACCCGCGCGGGCGCCTGCCGCAACTCGCGCTTCCAGGCCGCCGCGTCACCGTGCAGCACGGGGACGTAGTGCGACAGACACGCGTTCCGCAACGCCCAGACGAGCCCCTCCCGGCTGATTTCCACGGCCAGCACGGTCTCCTGGTCCTTCTTCGCGCCCCATCCACAGCGGTACATCATCCACAGGAAGGACGGCTTGGTCAGTTGACTGCACTAGCTCAGGCCACGGCTCGACTCCGTGACCTTGGTTCACGAGCATGCGGGTGTGCATGAAGCTCCTTCGATTCATCGAGATCTGATCGACGGCCGGGTACGGCTGCCCCGGATAGGGGCGGTGGTAGAAGGCGAGTCGCCTTCGCTGCCGTGGCGAGTGGTGGATGCTGCTGGTCGGGAGATCGAGCCGGTCAGCAGTTACCTCCGGGACCGGATGCTGGGCGATGCCAGCCCGCTGACATGTCGCAGCTACGGCTTTGACCTGCTGCGCTGGTACCGGGTGCTCTGGGCACTGGATGTGGGCTGGGAGCAGGCCACCGAGGCGGAGACCGCCGCGTTGGTGGGCTGGCTCCGCTTGGCTCGCAACCCACAGCGCCAGCGCCGGGCCGGTGGCCACCGGGCCGGGACGGTGAACCCGAAGACGGGCAAGCCGACGCTTCCGGCCGGGTACGCACCGGCGACCATCGCTCACAACCTTTCGGCAGTTCATGGGTTCTACGCCTTTCACCTGCACTTCGGCCGGGGTCCGGTGGTGAACCCGGTGCCTGAGAACAGGGCACGCCGTGCTGCGCTCGCGCACCTGTCGCCCATCGAGGCTCGCGCCGCGTACCGGCGCGGCCGGCTGCGGCCGAAGGTGCCTGCCCGGCAACCGCGGGCACTGCCCGACCACCAGTGGGACGAACTGTTCACCCAGATGAAGTGCGCACGGGACCGGGCCTTGCTGTCCTGCTACGTCTCGTCTGGCGCCCGAGCCTCCGAACTGCTCGGGGTCGAACTCGGAGACGTCGACTGGACCAAGGGTCAGCTGTGGGTGATCTCCAAAGGCAGCCGGGCCCGACAACCGGTCCCGGTATCGCCCGAGGCCCTCGCCCACCTCGCCGCCTACCTGGAGGAGGCCGGACTCCCACCCGACGGCATGCCACTCTGGCGCACCCGCCGCGGCCAGCCGAGACCGCTGACCTACTGGGCGGCCCGCCGCATCATCCAGCGCGCGGACGAAGCGATCGGGGCGAACTGGACGCTGCACGACCTGCGGCACACCGCCGCGACCCGACTCGCCCGCGACCCGGAGCTGACGCTGGTGGAGGTGCAGACGATCCTGCGACATGCCCATATCAGCACCACGGCCCTCTACACCGTGGTCGGACTGGACGACCTGGTGGACAAGCTCGCAGAGCACTACGCACGCCCGGTCCAGCCGACCACGTGGCCGCAGCGATACGAGGCAAGCGACATCGAGGCGGTGTTCGGTGCCGGGCGCTAAAGTCGGCGACAGCCTGCGGCTTCAAGGCCCGACGACCAACCGGGTCCGCCGTCATGAGAATGCCGAAGGCCGGGTGTCGACCGGAAACTTCGAGCCCACTGCCATCATTCCCGCCCCTCCACCACGGCCGATGCGGCCGCCTCGCTCGCTTGGAGACTTCGCGACGGCCTCGGTGGAGGAGATCACCGAGGTGGTCATCGGGCACTTCCTGCCTGCCGGCTCCAAGACGTGGCGAGCACGTCAAGAAATGCAGGAGTTCCTCGGCTATCTGACCGGATTTCCCGGAGATACCTGGCAGGAGCGCTGGGAAGCGGTCGGCCACGATGCGGGCATTCCCGTCGGCCGAGTCGCAGGCGACGACCGTGCCCTGAGTCGTCGGCTGAGCGCGGCGGCGGGCCGTTGCTTCGCCATGCGGTTGATCCGACCCGCGCTGCTGGGCCTGCGCTCCAACACCTTCACCCGCTACACCCCGTGGTTCCGCAGCATCGCGAATGATCCGTGGCTGGAGGAGTTCTGCGAGCGGGTCGATCAGCTGCCCGTCGGCTCCTCCCGTCGTGGCCGGGCGAAGTCCGACGTCTGCTACGCGTTGACGGTCTTCGGGATCGACCTGGACGGGCTCACGCCCGAGGCCCTGCTGCACTACGCCGTCGAATGCCGAGCCCATGCTCTGGCCGGGGAAGACGCCGAGTCCGGCACCTTCTCCGGCACACTGGCCTGGCCGGTGTTGCACGAGATGGGGCAGTTTCCGCGCTCCGCTCCGCGAACCCTGCGGGCTGCTGTCACCCGGGGGGCAGTTGTCGATCGAGGAAGCCGTAGACCGCCATCAGCTGCGCAACCGCGAGGTGCGGGACCTGTTGGTGGAGTACGTACGCCGCCGCTCCGCCGAGCTGGACTACTCGACTCTGCGGCATCTGATCACCCGCCTGGTCAAGACGTTCTGGAAGGTGATCGAGGAGATCAATCCCGACCAGGTCGACCTGCGGCTGTCGGAGGAGACCTTCACACAGTGGAAGGAGAAGCTGCTGGTCCTGCCCGGCGGCAAGCCGCGCCTGGACATGGACGGCCCGCTGCTGGCGGTCCGGTCCCTCTACCTCGACCTGCACACCTGGTCCGTCGCCGAGCCCGAGCGGTGGGCGAAATGGGTCGCGCCCTGCCCGGTCCGGGACGCCGACCTGCGCCACTTCCAGCTGCGCCGACGCCGCCTGAACGAACGGATCGCCAACCGCACGCGAGTCCGTCAGCCGCTGCTGCCGATCCTCTCCCAGCACGTCAACGACACCTGGCACCAGCGCAGAGAGCTGCTGAAGGCCGCGCAAAGCGTCAGACCCGGCGAAGAGTTCGTGCACGACGGCACCACATGGCTGCGGGTGTCTTGCAACGAGCGCCACAACCGGCCCCCGGTCCGTGTGGTCAATCGTTCCACTGGCGACCTCGTACGCGTCTCCCAGGACGAGAACGCCGCGTTTTGGCAGTGGGCCGTCGTGGAGACACTCCGGCTGGCCGGCCTGCGCGCCGAGGAACTCACCGAACTGAGCCACCTCAGCGTCCGGCAGTACCAGCGCCCGAACGGCGAGGTCGTCGCGCTCCTGGTCGTCAGCCCGTCCAAGAGCGACCGTGAACGCGTCATCCCGATGTCGGCCGAGTTGTTCCACGTCATCGCCCAGGTCATCCGCCGCCACCGCGAGGAACATGGCACCGTCCCGGTCTGCGCCCGATACGACCTGCACGAGAAGGTGTGGAGCGAGGAGCTGCCCTACCTCTTCCAGACCGTCCACAGCAGCAGCCAGCGCGGCATGTCCAGCACCACGGTATGGCGCATCGTCCGACGCGCTTGCAATGAGCTGGCCGCCACGCACCCGGAGTTCGCCAATGTGCACTTCGCCCCGCACGACTTCCGACGTCTGTTCGCGACCGAGCTGGTGAACAACGGTCTGCCCATTCATATCGGTGCCGCCCTGCTCGGGCACCTCGACATCCGCACTACCCGCGGCTACGTCGCGGTCTTCGACGAGGACGTCATCAGCCACTACCACCAGTTCCTCGCCCGACGCCGAGGAACGCGACCAGTGGAGGAGTACCGGGAGCCGACCCGGGACGAGTGGGAGGACTTCCAGGAGCACTTCGACAAGCGCCGCGTGGAACTCGGCTCCTGTGGTCGTCCCTACGGCACTCCGTGCGCGCACGAGCACGCCTGCTTATCCGAACCAGCCCAGCTTGACGCTTAGCTCGTCATCGAAGTGCCTTCGCAACGGAAAGTAGTCGTGAAGTCGCCGGCCAAGAGGCTGTCCCGGGCGTGTCGCGCTCCGGGGCGGCCGTTCAGCGTGCCTACTGGGAGAACGCGTAGGTTCGGACGGGGTCGAGGTGCAGTTCGTAGGGCTCGAAGTAGTCTGCCGCTAGCGTCGCGACCGGGGCGCCGCATGGACAGGCTCGGTTGAGTCCTTCGTCACCCGTCGGCCCGCAGCAGCCGGTGCTGTTCTCCCAGTTAGGCAGCGGTTGAAGGTCGGGGGCGTCCTCAGGGTGCATCAGCACCGTGCCCGGGACGCCCGCAGAGATGACGAAGCCCTCCTCGCGGCAGACCAGCGGCCCTCGGGACTGAGCCGGCTTCGGGTCCTCCTGATCGTCCTGCACGACGTAGGGAGGCCCCCAGGGCTCAGGATCGATCGCGTAGTGGCCCCGCGGAACGGTGGAGGGTGCCCGGTGTGTCTCCTTGTCCCGGTCGTGTTCGTCGTCGGAGGGGTCGGGGACGGCGGCCAGCCCGGCCAGCTCCGGCGTGATCGCGGTGCCGCACTTGGAACAGAGGAAGACGGTCATCCCCCTTTCGGCGTACTCATTGAGGTGCTCAGCAAGGTACGGATGAACGTGCTCAGCATGGTGCGCTTTGCAGGATCGGTAGGTGTGGGCTTCGCTAGATGTGAGGGTGATGAACGTGTGCGGCCGCCCAACATGAGGCACCTGGACGTTGCCATCTAGGGAGCTGGTGATCACATGCTTGTCGAGACGTTGACGGCCCTGGCGCTGGCTGGCGGTACCGCAGTGGTTCAGGCCGCAGGGACCGATGCGTGGAATGGCCTGCGCAGACGGGTTGGGGATCTTTTCGCGCGCGGCGACGCCGCGCGGGCAGATGCTGAGCTCGAGCGTTTGGATCACACTGCCGAGGTCCTGAACACTGCAAATGACGTAGGCGTCGAACGTCTGCGGCAGGAGGGCGTGTGGCAGGGGCGGTTCGAAGCGCTGCTGGAGAGCCTCGAACCGCCCGGACAGGAACGGGCGGCTGAGCAGCTACAGGAGATGCTGTCGTTCGTCGCCGCTTCGACCGGTGATGTGGCCATCGGAACGGGGAAGGCCGTCGCCCGTGAGGGTGGCAGCGCTGTCACCGGTGTCAAACGCACGGGCGGCGGCCAGACCGGCCCTGCGACGGCGGTGAACACAGGGGACGCCGAAGCCGAGGGGCCCGGCTCCGGCGCTGTCAGTGGCATTGTCAACGATTGATTGCTAAGAACACCGCAGCCGATTGAGGCAAGCCAAGGAGCTGACATGGTCCGATGGCGGAGGGGCAGGCGCGGCTCCACCAGCGAACCGGCCGCGCCTGCGGAGGCGACGGAAGGCAGCAGCCGATTCACATGGTGGGCTCCCCGCGACGACCTGTCGGCTGCGGCGCCCGGAGCCCCGGCTACCGGGCAGGTTGTGATCCAGAGCGGGAACGCGACTGCCACCCACGGCGGGATCGCCGTCACCGGCATCTACAACCCCACCGTCCACCTCCCGCCCGAGGCAATGCGACCTCCCTCGGAGGTGGACGCCCCTGCGGGCATGAATAACCTGCCGCACCAGCAGGGACACTTCGTCGGCCGCTCCAGCGACCTCGCCCGCCTCGACGGCGCCTCGGGCGCCCCTGGTACGACGCTGGTGCAAGTAGTGCATGGGCTGGGCGGAGTCGGCAAGAGCGCTCTGGCCGCCTGCTGGGCCGGCACCCGACCCCATGGCTGTACACCGGTGCGCTGGATCACCGCCGACAACCCCGCCAACGTCCAGCAAGGACTGGCCAGCCTTGCTACCGCCCTGCAGCCCGCCCTAGCCAGCGCCCTGCCAACCGAGGCACTCGCCGAGTGGGGGCTGCAATGGCTGGCCAGCCACACAGGCTGGCTGCTCATCCTCGACAACGTCAATGATCCCGCCGATATCGCCACCCTCAGCGCCCGCGCCACTGGCGGCCGCATTCTGATCACCAGCCGGCTCGCCACCGGTTGGATCGGCGCCACCACACTGGTACGCCTCGACGTCATGGACGAGGCTGAGTCCATCGCCCTGCTCACTCACATCACCGGTCAGCGCAATCTGGACGGCGCCACCGACCTGTGCGCCGTACTTGGGCACCTGCCCCTAGCCATCGAACAGGTAGCCGCCTACCTCGCCCAGAACCCACTCAGCACACCCCGTGATTACCTGGGCTTGCTCGCCCAGCACCCAGCGGACATGTACGGCCACGGCGGGGCCACCACCCCAGCCCAGCGCACCATCGCCCGCATCTGGGACATCACCCTGGAGCAGATCGACACCCGTCAGCCCGCAGCCATCGACCTCCTGCGCACAATGGCCTGGTACGCCGCCGAAAATATCCCCGCTGCCCTCGTAGACGGCTTCAACGACCCACCCGCGCTGAACCAGGCGATCGGCCTGCTCACCGCCTACAGCATGATCAACCCCGACCCCGGCACCAGCACCCTGGCCATGCACCGTCTCGTCGCGGCTGTCGCCCGCACCCCCGACCCCGACGACCCCCGCCGCAGGCGCGACAACATCGACCTCGCCCGCCAACGGGCCGCCAGCAACTTGTGTAACGCTCTGCCCCCCACCGTGGATGACCCCGCCACCTGGCCCACCTGGCGAAACCTGCTCCCCCACATCGACGCCTTCGCCGACCACACCACCCCAGACACCGACACCAGCAACACGGCCCTCCTCCTCCATGCAGCCGGGACTTCCCTGATCAAACAGGGCCTGCCCGCCCGGGGGATCAGGCACCTACAGCGTGCCGTCACGGCCTACGAGCGCCTGCTGGGCAACGACAATCCCGCCACCCTGACCTCCCGCGACCACCTTGCCCTTGCCTACCAGGAGTCAGCAGACCTAGGCAGCGCTATCCCCCTGCACGAGCAAACCCTCGCAGACTGCAAGCGCCTGTTGGGTGAAGATCATCCCAACACCGTGGCCTCACGCAACAACCTCGCCCTCGCCTATCAGAAGGCAGGGGACCTGGACAGCGCCATCCCTCTCTATCAGCAAACCGTCACGGACTGCGAGCGTCTGCTGGGTGAAGACGACCGCGCCACACTGACCTCCCGCAACAACCTCGCCAGCGTCTATGAGGAGGCGGGGGACCTGGACAGCGCCATCCCCTTGCTCGTTCAGTCCGTCAAGGATCGGTTGCGTGTACTGGGCGAAGACCACCCCGACACCCTGACCTCCTGGAATAATCTCGCGCTTGCCTATGAGAAGGCGGGGGACCTAGGCAGCGCCATCGCTCTGTACGAGCGGACCGTCACAGCCTGCGAGCGCCTACTAGGCGAAGGCCATCCCGACACCTTGACTTCCCGCAGCAACCTCGCCGTCGCCTATTTGCAGGCAGGTGCCCTGGGCCACGCCATCCCCCTATGCGAGCAGGTCCTCACGGACCGCGAGCAAGTACTGGGCATCGATCACCCCGACACAATGACCTCCCGCAGCAATCTCGCGAGCGTGTACAAGGATGCGGGGGACCTAGGCAGCGCCATCCCCCTGTACGAACAGACCCTCAGCGATCGGTTGCGCGTGCTGGGTGAAGGCCACCCCGACACCCTGATCGCCAGCAACAACCTCGCCCTTGCCTACCAAGAGGCAGGGGACCTAGGCAGCGCCATCCCCCTGTACCAGCAGACCCTCACGAACTGCGAGCAGTTGCTGGGCAACGACCACTCGCTGACTCGTGCCGTTCGAGAGGATCTCGCCTACGCCATGGCCAAACGCGACGACGGCACCTGGCCGGCGTGACTGAGTAGCTGTTGTCGTTCCGGTCTTGAGAGGCGGGCGTCGAACGGGAGTCTCGATCGGGTGATCGCGGCGGACTGCGGGCATGAAGGCAGGGCCTC
>NZ_JBHYVC010000037.1:0-47391 GCF_042749965.1 Streptomyces sp. NPDC059454
GTAGGTCGGAGGCGTCGCCGGAGGGCTGGTCTCCAGCAGGTCGAGGGCGAGCCGCACCGCGTCGTCGAGCACCGCGTAGCGGCCCTCCGCGTGCTGCGGGAGGGGCCGCCCGGTCCGTGCGAGGCACGCTCCGTCAGGTCACCCCTCGCCGAGCGGCCGGGGGTTGGGCGTGACGCGCTTGTCCTTCGGGCGGCCCGGTGGCTGCAGGAACAGCGCCACGAATCCGGCGAAGATCGAGATGCAGCCGGCCAGGGTGAAGGCGCCGTTGTAGCCCCAGGCGCCGACGACCACGGCCCCCATGCCCGCGCCCAGTCCGGAGACGAGCTTGGAGCTGTAGACCATCCCGTAGTTGGTGGCGTTGTTGTTCTCGCCGAAGTAGTCCGCCGTCATCGCCGCGAACATCGGGAAGATGGCGCCACCGCCGAAGCCGGAGACGGCGGAGAAGACCAGGAACAGCGGCAGGTTCTTGATCTCGGCCGACCAGATGATGCCGAACTGGGCGAGGCCCAGGATCGCGCACACGTAGAGCAGGCACTGCTTGCGGCCGTAGAGGTCGGAGAGCCAGCCGATGACGCCGCGCCCGGTGCCGTTGACGATCGCCTTCAGCGACATCGCGGTGGCCACGATGCCGGCCGCGAAGCCCGCGTCCTCACCGATGTCGACCTGGAAGGCGATGCCGAAGATGTTCACGCCGGAGGTACAGGCGAGACAGAACCACATCAGCGCCACCCGGCCGGTCCGCCAGGCCTCCAGCGGGGAGTACTGCTTGACGGCCGGGGGGTTCTTCTCCAGCGAACGCCGGGCCCGCGGGTCGTCCGGCGGGTTCAGCGGGTCGACGGCGGCCGGCCACCAGTTCTTCGGCGGGTCCCGGAAGTAGAAGCCGGCGACGGCCACGGTCGCGGCGAGGAAGACACCCGCCGAGACCAGCACCCAGCGGAAGTTGGAGGTGTCCATGTAGCCGTGGAAGATGAAGACGAACGGCACCGAGCCGTAGGCGAAACCGCCGTTGACGAAGCCGGTCTTGCCGCCCCTGCGCTCCGGGTACCACTTGCCGACCATGTTGACGCAGGTGGCGTACACCATGCCGGCGCCCATGCCGCTGAACACGCCGAAGCCGATGAAGGCGAGCGTGACATGCGGCGCGAACGCCAGTGACAGATAGCCGAGCAGCGTGCCGACCGAGCCCAGCATCATCGCCCAGCGCGCGGGCAGTTTGCCGTTCTCACGCAGCCGCCCCGCCGGAAAGGCGACCGCCGCCTGGCAGAACACCCAGGCGGTCATCATCCAGTAGATGCTGCCGCTGGACCAGTGGTGGGCCTCGTGGAGCGTGTCCTCGGCGGACGCGAACGCGTACTCGGCGGAGGAGATGCCCATCATGCCGATCCAGGGCAGGATCACCATCCACTTGCGTTTGCGCCCCATGATGTCGATGTCGGACTCGCCCACGCGGTAGACGCGTCCGTTCCTGTCGGTCACCTCCCGGTGGACGGTGACTCGTGTGACATCGGTGGTTGTCATGTCGTTTGCACCCCTTGCGTCGAAAGTTCTGGCCAGCGCCCCCTGTCCAATGCCTTTCGTGCGCGCGCGGGTCCCCGGGGCCGGCCGACGCGCACCCGCCGGCCGGCCCCTCGCCGCCTCACCTCATGAGCCGCCCCCCGGCATCCCGCCCGTCTCCCACCACCGCCCTGGCGGAGGGGCCTTCGGCCCTCAGCTTTGACGCGGCCCGCGCCCACCGGTACTTGGCGCCCAGCACGGCCACCGGCTTCTCGGTGGTGTACGGATACGCCACGACCCCGCGTTCGAAGAGGTACTGGCAGGCCTCCTCCACCTCCACGTCGCCCGCGAGGGACGCCACCACCGGCTTCTCGATCCCGCGCTCCCTGAACTCCGCCACCACACGCGCGGTGAGTTCGGCGAACACCATGGGAGGAGTGACGATCGTGTGCCAGTAACCGAGCACCAGCGCGTGGATGCGCGGGTCCTGAAGACCCAGCCGGGTCGTCGCCTCGTACGTCGACGGCGGCTCCCCGCCGGTGATGTCCACCGGGTTGCCCGCGGCCCCGAACGGCGGGATGAACTCCCGGAACGCCGCGTCCAGATCGGCCGGGATCTCCATCAGCGACAGCCCGTTGTCCGTCACCGCGTCCGACAGCAGCACCCCGCTGCCGCCGGCCCCGGTGATGATCACCACGTTGTCGCCCCGCGGAGCGGGCAGCACCGGCAACGCGCGCGCGTACTCCAGCATGTCGTTCAGACCCGGCGCCCGGATGACGCCGGCCTGCCGCAGGATGTCGTCGTACACCGCGTCGTCGCCCGCCAGCGCGCCGGTGTGCGAGCCCGCGGCCTTCGCGCCCGCCGCCGTACGCCCCGCCTTCAGCACCACGACCGGCTTCTTCGGCACGGTCGCCCGCGCGGCCTCGACGAACGCGCGCCCGTCCTTGAGGTCCTCCAGGTGCATCGCGATGCACTCGGTGTGCGGGTCCTCACCGAACCAGGTCAGCAGGTCGTCCTCGTCCAGGTCCGACTTGTTGCCGAGCCCGACGATCGCCGACACACCCGTCTTCGTGGTCCGCGCAAAGCCCAGGATCGCCATCCCGATGCCGCCCGACTGACTGGTCAGCGCCACCCCGCCCTTGACGTCGTACGGCGTGCAGAACGTGGCGCACAGGTCCTGCCAGGTCGAGTAGTAGCCGTAGATGTTGGGCCCGAGCAGCCGGACGCCGTGCCGCTCGGCGATCGCCACGATCTCCTCCTGGAGTGCGTGCTCACCGGTCTCCGCGAACCCGGAGGGGATCAGTACGGCGTTCGGGATCCGCTTGCGCCCCACCTCCTCCAGCGCCGAGGCCACGAACCGGGCGGGGATCGCGAAGACCGCCACATCCACCTCACCGGGAACGTCGGTGACACTCCTGTACGCCTTGCGGCCCAGAATGTCATCGGCCCTGGGGTTCACCGGATGGATCTCCCCGGCGAAACCACCGTCGACGAGGTTGCGCATCACCGAGTTGCCGATCTTGCCCGGCTCGTTGGAGGCCCCGATCACGGCCACCGAACGCGGCTGCATCAGCCGTCGCATGGAGGCGAGGATCTCCCCGCGCGAGTAGCGGCGCCGCTCCCTCGGCGCCCCGGTGGAGAGGATCACGCGGATGTCGGCGGCGACCGCCCCGTCCGCGGTGGCGATCACCGGGTTGAGGTCCACCTCGGCGATCTCCGGGAAGTCCGCCACGAGTCGCGACACCCTGCGGATCTGCTCGGCGAGGGCCCGCCGGTCCACACCCTCCTGGCCCCGCACCCCGCGCAGGACCTCCGCCGCCCGGATGGAGTCCAGCATCGACAGCGCCTCGTCGGCGTCCACGGGCGCCAGCCGGAACGTGACGTCCTTCAGCACCTCGACGAGCACCCCGCCGAGCCCGAACGCCACCACCTTCCCGAACGTCGGATCGGTGACCGCGCCGACGATGACCTCCTGCCCCTTCGGCAGCAGCTCCTGCACCTGCACGCCGTCGATCCGCGCATCCGGGGCGTACGCCCGCGCGTTCTCCACGATCCGGCAGAACGCCGCCCGTACGTCCGCCGCCCCCTCCACGCCGACGATCACGCCGCCGGCGTCGGTCTTGTGCGGGATGTCCGGCGACACGATCTTCATCACCACCGGCCCGCCGAACCGCGCCGCGCACGCCACGGCCTCGTCGACGTCCGTCGCCAGCTCCTCGCCGGGTACGGCGATCCCGTACGCGTCGGCGATCACCTTGCCCTCGGGCGCGGTGAGCGCGGTGCGCCCCTCGGCGCGCACCGAGTCCAGCAGCGCCCGGACCCTCGGCGTCCGGTCCTCGGCCATCACCTCAGATCACCCCGTTCGACTTGAGCAGGCGCAGCTCCTCGTCCCCGAGGCCGAGTTCGCCGACGTACACCTCTTCGTTGTGCTCGCCGAGCAGCGGGGAGGCGACCACGTCGACGGGGGAGTCGGAGAGCTTCAGCGGGCTGCCGACGGTGACGAACTCGCCGCGCTCGGGGTGCGGCACGGTGACGACCATTTCGTTGGCGACCAGCGAGCGGTCCTCGATGATCTCCCTGGTGGACAGGATCGGCCCGCACGGGATGTTGTGCGCGTTCAGCCGCTCCAGCACCTCCCACTTGGGCAGCGTCGAGGACCACTCCTCGATCAGCTGGAACATCTTGTTCAGCTTCGGCAGCCGGGCCTGAGGCGTCGCCCACTCGGGGTCCTCCGCCAGCTCCGGCCGGCCGATGAGCTCGCTCAGCGGCTTCCAGCCGACGGGCTGCACGATGACGTACACGTAGTCGTTGGGGCCGCCCGGCGCGCACTTCACCGCCCAGCCCGGCTGGCCTCCGCCGGACGCGTTCCCGGACCGGGGAACCTCGTCGCCGAAGTCCTCGTTGGGATATTCGGCGAGTGGACCATGGGTCAGGCGCTGCTGGTCGCGCAGCTTCACCCGGCAGAGGTTGAGCACCGCGTGCTGCATGGCCACGTTCACCCGCTGCCCGCGCCCGGTGCGCTCCCGCTGGAACAGCGCGGCGAGGATGCCGGCCACCACGTGCACACCCGTGCCCGAGTCCCCGATCTGGGCCCCCGTCGCCAGCGGCGGCCCGTCCTCGAAGCCGGTGGTCGACATCGACCCGCCCATGGCCTGGGCGACGACCTCGTACGCCTTGAAGTTGGTGTACGGGCCGTCCCCGAACCCCTTGACGGAGGCATAGACGATCCGTGGATTGATCTCCCTGATGCGGTCCCAGGTGAACCCCATCCGGTCGACGGCGCCCGGCCCGAAGTTCTCGACCATGACGTCCGAGCGCCGGATCAGCTCGGTGAGGATCTCCTTGCCGCGCTCGGTCTTGGTGTTGAGCGTGATGCTCCGCTTGTTGCAGTTGAGCATCGTGAAGTAGAGGGAGTCGACGTCCGGCAGATCACGCAGCTGCTTGCGCGTGATGTCGCCGGTCGGCGCCTCCAGTTTGACGACGTCCGCGCCGAGCCAGGCCAGCAGCTGGGTCGCGGAGGGTCCGGACTGGACATGCGTCATGTCGAGGACGCGGATGCCCTCAAGTGCCTTGGGGGTCATGGGCGTGCACCTCACTTGTACATGGTCTGGTTCATGGTTCCGGGGGCGTACGCGTCGGGGTCCACCCAGACGTTGATCAGCGACGGCTTGCCCGACTCGCGGGCCCGGCGCAGCGCGGGGCCGATGTCGGCGGGGTCGCGGACCTCCTCGCCGTGGCCGCCCAGCATCCGCGCGAACTCGTCGTACCGGACGTCGCCGAGGGTGTTGCCGACCCGCTCGCGCTCCTTGCCGTACTTGGCGGCCTGGCCGTAGCGGATCTGGTTCATCGAGGAGTTGTTGCCGACGATGCCGACGAAGGGGAGGTCGTAGCGGACCAGGGTCTCGAAGTCCCAGCCGGTGAGCGAGAAGGCGCCGTCGCCGAAGAGGGCGACGACCTCCTTGTCGGGCCGTGCCTGCTTGGCGGCGAGCACGAACGGCACACCGACGCCGAGGGTGCCCAGCGGCCCCGGGTCCATCCAGTGCCCGGGCGACTTGGGCTGTACCACCTGCCCGGAGAAGGTGACGATGTCACCGCCGTCGCCGATGTAGACCGAGTCCTCGGTGAGGAAGTCGTTGATCTCGCCGACCAGCCGGTACGGATGGATGGGCGAGGCGTCCGACCTCAGCTGCGGCAGCCGCTTCTCCAGGGCGGTCTGCTCGGCCGCCCGCAGTTCGTCCAGCCACTCCTTGCGCTTGGACGCTCCGCCGTTCACCCGCCCGGAGGCCGCCTCGGTCACCGACTTCAGCACCAGCCCCGCGTCACCGACGATGCCGAGGTCGATGTCGCGGTTCTTGCCGACGGTGCGGTAGTCGAGGTCGATCTGCACGACCGTCGCGTCGGGGGAGAGTCGCTTGCCGTAGCCCATCCGGAAGTCGAAGGGCGTACCGACGATCACGATGACGTCGGCGCCCGAGAAGGCGTACCGCCGTGACAGCTGGAAGTGGTGCGGATCGCCGGGCGGGAGCGTGCCGCGCCCCGCGCCGTTCATGTAGGCGGGAATGTTGAGCGTACGGACGAGTTCGATGGCGGCCTCGGTGCCCCGGGTCGTCCACACCTGGCTGCCGAGCAGGATCGCCGGCTTCTCGGCGTGCACCAGCAGATCGGCCAGCTTCTCGATCGCCTCGGGATCCCCGGGCGAGCGGGTGGAGGCCCGGTACGCGCCCTGCCGCGGCACGCGCGCCTTCGAGGCCTGCACCTTCGCGTCCAGCACATCGCGCGGGATCTCCAGGAAGGAAGGGCCGGGGGCACCGTGGTAGCACTCGCGGAAGGCCATCGACACCATGTCCGCCACCCGCGCCGTGTCCGGCACGGTCGCCGCGAACTTGGTGATGGGGTTCATCATGTCGACGTGCGGCAGGTCCTGCAGCGACCCCATCTTGTGCTGGGTGAGCGCCCCCTGACCGCCGATCAGCAGCATCGGGGACTCCGCGCGGAAGGCGTTGGCGACTCCGGTGACGGCGTCGGTCGTCCCCGGCCCGGCGGTGACGACCGCGCAGCCCGGCTTGCCGGTGAGGCGCGCGTAGCCGTCGGCGGCATGGGCGGCCACCTGCTCGTGCCGTACGTCGACGACCTCGATGCCCTCGTCGACGCAGCCGTCGTAGATGTCGATGATGTGGCCGCCGCACAGCGTGTAGATGCGGTCGACGCCCTCGGCCTTGAGGGCCTTGGCGACGAGATGACCGCCTGAGATGACGTCCTGGGTGTCGTCGGGCATGGCGAAGTCCTTGTCCCTTCCTGGGGGGCGGGGAACACTCTCGCGGTACATTGCATACAGTCGACGAATACTGTATGAAGCTTGTTATCCCGCATCCGATGGATGGTGTCCAGGGGGTGCGCGGCACTTTTCAGTCGCCGGTCTCAAGGCCCCCGGACCCCTCTCCGGACCTTCCGGCGACTTCGCAGACAGGAGCCGAAATGGACCTGTACGAACACCAGGCAAGGGAACTCTTCGCGGAACACGGCATCGTGGTGCCGCCGGCCGAGGTCACCGACTCGCCCAAGCGGGCCCGCGAGATCGCCCGCCGGCTCGGCGGCCGAGTGGTCGTCAAGGCGCAGGTCAAGACCGGCGGACGGGGCAAGGCGGGCGGCGTCAAGCTCGCCGCCGATCCGGCCGCCGCCGAACTCACGGCACGTCAGATCCTCGGCATGGACATCAAGGGCCACACGGTCGGCACGGTGATGCTGGCCCGGCCCGTCGACATCGCCGAGGAGTTCTACGTCTCCTACGTCCTCGACCGCGCCGCCGGCCGCTTCCTCGCCATCGCCTCCGCCGAGGGCGGCATGGACATCGAGGAGGTCGCCGCGACCCGCCCGGAGGCCGTGGCACGCGTCCCCGTCGACCCGGCCCAGGGAGTCACCCCGGCGACGGCGTCCCGCATCGCCGAAGCGGCCGGACTGCCGCCGCAGACCGTCGACGTCCTCGTCCGGCTCTGGGAGGTCCTCGTCCGCGAGGACGCCCTGCTGGTCGAGGTCAACCCGCTCGTCCGCACCCGGGACGGCCGGATCGTGGCGCTCGACGGCAAGGTCACCCTCGACGACAACGCCGTCTTCCGCCAGGCCCGTTGGGGTGCCGAGGACGCCGGCCACCACGACCCGCTGGAGGCCGCCGCGGCCGCGAAGGGCCTCGACTACGTCAAGCTCGACGGCGAGGTCGGCATCATCGGCAACGGCGCCGGACTCGTCATGTCCACCCTCGACGTGGTGGCCGGCTGCGGAGCCCGCCCCGCCGACTTCCTCGACATCGGCGGCGGAGCCTCGGCGCAGATCATGGCGGACGGCCTGTCGGTCGTCCTCTCCGACCCGGACGTGAAATCCGTCTTCGTCAACGTCTTCGGCGGCATCACCGCCTGTGACGCGGTCGCCGAGGGCATCGTCCGCGCCCTGGACACCGTACGGCTGACCAAGCCGCTCGTCGTACGGCTCGACGGCAACAACGCGGCTCGCGGACGGGCGATCCTCGACGAGCACGCGCACCCGCTCGTCGAACAGGTCACCACCATGGACGGCGCCGCGCGCCGGGCCGCCCGCCTCGCCACCACACCCTGAGGAGACCCGACGGCATGGCGATCCACCTCACCAAGGAGAGCAAGGTCCTCGTCCAGGGCATGACCGGCGGCGAGGGCATGAAGCACACCCGGCGGATGCTCGCCGCCGGCACGAACGTCGTGGGCGGCGTCAACCCGCGCAAGGCCGGCCGGAGCGTCGACTTCGACCTCCCCCGGAGCCCGAACGGCCCGGGAGGCGCCCCCATCGCCGTCCCCGTCTTCGGCTCGGTCGCCGAAGGCATGGACGCGACCGGAGCCGACGTCACCGTCGTCTTCGTACCGCCCGCCTTCGCCAGGTACGCCGTCGTCGAGGCCGCCGACGCCGGCATCGGCCTCGCGGTCGTCATCACCGAGGGCATCCCCGTCCACGACTCCGTCGCCTTCCTCGCCCACGCCCGGCACAAGGGCACCCGCGTCATCGGCCCCAACTGCCCCGGCCTGATCACCCCCGGCCAGTCCAACGCCGGCATCATCCCGGCCGACATCACCGAGCCGGGCCGCATCGGACTGGTCTCCAAGTCCGGCACGCTCACCTACCAGCTCATGCACGAGCTGCGGGACACCGGCTTCTCCACCTGTGTCGGCATCGGCGGCGACCCCGTCGTCGGCACCACCCACATCGACTGCCTCGCCGCCTTCCAGGACGACCCCGACACCGACCTGATCGTCCTCATCGGCGAGATCGGCGGCGACGCGGAGGAACGCGCGGCGGCCTACATCCGCGACCACGTCACCAAGCCCGTCGTCGGCTACATCGCCGGTTTCACCGCGCCCGAGGGCCGCACCATGGGCCACGCCGGCGCGATCGTCTCCGGCTCCTCCGGTACGGCGCGGGCGAAGCAGGAAGCGTTGGAAGCGGCCGGGGTCAAGGTGGGCCGTACGCCCACGGAGACGGCCCGGCAGGTGCTCGCCGTCCTGAACACCGGCAGTTGACGTCACCCGTCCCTTTCTCTCGACCGTGCACCGGGAGCGGAGCGAACCGCATGCCACCCACCCTCACCCTCAAATCAGGAACCTCCTGGGCAGACGCCTGGCAGCGCTGCCTCGCCGTCGCCCCCGAGGCATTCCGGGACGACCGCGTCCTCAACCTCTGGAACGCCGCCTGGCAGGCTGACGGCCGGACGCTGCCCGCCGTCAGCCCCGTCGACGGCAGTCCCGTCGCGGGCCCGCCGCGGCTGGACCGGGCCACCGCCCGGCAGGCCGTGCGCGCCGCGCTCGACCAGCACCGCGCCTGGCGGCACGTCCCGCTGCCGGAGCGCCGGGCCCGCGTCGCCGCCACCCTCGACGCCCTCACCCGGCACCGCGAACTCCTCGCGCTGCTGCTCGTCTGGGAGATCGGCAAGCCCTGGCGGCTCGCCCGGGCGGACGTCGACCGCGCCGTCGACGGCGTGCGCTGGTACGTCGACGGCATCGACGGCATGCTCGCCGGCCGGGCCCCGCTCGACGGCCCCGTCTCCAACATCGCGAGCTGGAACTACCCGATGAGCGTGCTCGTTCACGCATTGCTGGTACAGGCACTGGCGGGCAACGCGGTCATCGCCAAGACCCCGACCGACGGCGGCGTCGCCTGCCTCACCCTGGCCTCGGCGCTCGCCGCCCGCGAGGGGATTCCCGTCACCCTCGTCAGCGGCAGCGGGGGCGAGCTGTCCGAGGCGCTGGTGCGGGCGCCGGAGGTCGGCTGCGTCTCCTTCGTCGGCGGCCGCGACACCGGCGCCGCCGTCGCCACGGCCGTCGCCGACCTCGGCAAGCGGCACATCCTCGAACAGGAAGGACTCAACACCTGGGGCATCTGGAACCACTCGGACTGGGACACCCTGAGCGCGGTGATCCCCAAACTCTTCGACTACGGCAAGCAGCGCTGCACGGCCTACCCGCGCTTCGTCGTCCAGCGCCGGCTGTTCGACGACTTCCTGGCCGCCTACCTCCCCGCGGTCCGCACGCTCAGGGTCGGCCACCCGCTCGCCGTCGAACACCCCACCGACCCCCACCCGCGGCTGGACTTCGGACCGGTGATCAACGCGGCCAAGGCGAAGGAGCTCCACGACCAGGTCGCCGAGGCCATCGACCGCGGCGCCGTCCCGCTGCACCGGGGCGCGCCGTCCACCGCCCGCTTCCTGCCCGGCCAGGACACCTCGGCGTACGTCCAGCCGGTCACGCTGCTGAACCCGCCGCGCTCCTCCCCGCTGCACCACGCGGAGCCGTTCGGCCCGGTCGACACCATCGTCCTGGTCGACACGGAGGCGGAACTGCTGGCCGCCATGAACGCGTCCAACGGCGCGCTGGTGGCCACGCTGTCCACGGACGAGAGGTCCACCTACGACCGGCTGGCCCCGCACATCCGCGCCTTCAAGGTCGGCCACGGCGTCCCGCGCTCCCGCGGCGACCGCGACGAGCTGTTCGGCGGCTTCGGCGCGTCCTGGCGCGGCGCGTTCGTCGGCGGCGACCTCCTGGTCCGCGCCGTGACCCGGGGACCGACGGGGGAGCGACTGCCCGGCAACTTCCCGGAGTACCAGCTCATGCCCTGACGCACGTGACCGCCCGGACACACATCGTGCACCCCCACCCGGAGGCACGGAAAACGCAGGTGAAAGGCGCTGCGAAACCTTGGTATGGTTGTCCATGTCGCCGCGGGGGAACACCCCGCCAAGGCGACGGACACCTTGTCCGGGTGGCGGAATGGCAGACGCGCTAGCTTGAGGTGCTAGTGCCCTTTATCGGGCGTGGGGGTTCAAGTCCCCCCTCGGACACATCGCTCAGCCGATGGCCCGACCGTTCCGGTCGGGCCATCGGCTGTTCTCGTGTCACCGAGGGTGTGTCCCCGCTGCGGTTCCTCGGCCCGTAGGGTGCCATCGCGCAAGGCCTTGTTCGTGGCCCGTCCGATGACCGCGGTCGCTCCCGCGTCCACAGCGCCTTCGGCAGTGCCTCCTGGGATCGGTCCCCCCGGCGAGCGTGATCGCGGCGCGCCTGGTCCCGTACTTCGCGACGAGGTGGGTCCCAGCCACAGCCACGGACTCCTTGATGAGGCGGGAGGCACGTTCGCGGGGTCCGTGCGGGACTCCGCGCTCCTCGCGGGTTTTCCGGTCCGCGCGCGGGGCTGGTTGACTTCTTCCGCGCGGGCTGCCGGTGCCGGGACTCCGGCCGGGCGGCCCGCGCACCGACACACCGCTGGGGCTCACTGGAGGAAGTGCACGTGGAGCAGTTCGCTGCGGGCAAGGTACTGCGCGGCAGGTACCGGCTGGACCGGATTCTGGGCAGAGGGGCGATGGGGCACGTCTGGCAGGGGACGGACGAGTATCTGGAGCGTCCTGTCGCGGTCAAGACCGTCGCTGCGGATCTGCTCGCCCTGCCGGACCGGCGCCGCACCGCCCTGGCCCGTTTCGAGCAGGAGGCGAAGGCCGCAGCCCGTCTGGATCACGCCAACATCACCACCGTGTACGACGCGGCCGTGACGGAGGACGCCTGCTGCCTGGTGATGCAGCTCGTCGACGGCACGACTCTCGACAACGTGGTCGACGGCGCCGACGACGGGCGTCTGCCGGTGTCCGCCGCGGTCTCCGTGGCGGCGCAGCTGTGCGCGGGGCTGTCCGCCGCGCACGCCGCCGGGCTCGTCCACCGCGACCTCAAACCGCAGAACGTCATGGTCCGCGCCGACGGCCTGGTGAAAATCCTCGACTTCGGTCTCGTGAAGGTCCTCTCGGACGCCGACCCGCAGCTCACCATGACCGGCGAGACGCTCGGCAACGTCGCCTACGCGTCGCCCGAACTCCTCGCCGGGGACAGGACCCTGGACGGCCGCAGCGACCTGTACGCGGTGGGGTGCCTGCTGCACCACATGCTCACCGGCCGGCCCCCCTTCGACAGCCACGGCCCCGCCGAACTGGTGACCCGGCACCTCACCGCGCCCCCGCCCCACTTCGCCGACCACGGCGCCGACGCCCCGGCGGCGCTCCAGGACCTGGCGCACGCGCTGCTCGCCAAGAGTCCCGAGGACCGTCCGGGCGGTGCGGCGGACGTGTACGCGGCGCTCGTGCCGTATCTGCCGGCCCCCGATCCGGCGTTCGCGAACCGCAGGATGCCGCCGGAGGACCCCCGGCGGCCGTTCCTCGTGCCCCAAGGGCCGGTCATGCCCCGTTACGTCCCCCAGGGGCCGGTCATGCTCCGATAGCCGGGGGCCGCCACCGCGGGCCGGGTCACGCGGCGGCCGGCGGCCGCACCGCGATCAGCTCCTTGAGGAACGGACTCGCCTCCCCGTGCCAGAAGACGTCCAGGCTGTCCCGGGCGCGTGTGGCGGCCACGAACAGCAGGGACCTGGCGCGCTGCATCTCCGTGCGGTAGCGCGCCGGGTCCGTGGTGCGCCGCTGCCGGATGCCGGCGCGCGGCACCAGTCCGTCGGTCACCCCGGCGAGGATCATCCGCCGGTACTCCAGCCCCTTGAACCGGAACATCGTGCCGATGTGGACGCCGCTGTCGCCGAGGGGCCCGTCCGGGCCGATCTCGAGCGCCCGGATGCCGCGCCGGGCAAGCGTGTCCCCGACCTCCCGCGCCATGTCGTTGGTCGGCACGGCGATGGCGATCTGCTCGTGCGGCACCTCCCCCCACGACTCGATCAGCGCGGCGATCGCCTCGCGCTCGTCCGCCCAGTCGGCGAGCCGGTGCAGGTCCGGTACGCCGCCGCTGAGCACGGACCGGTACCCGGCCAGCGTCTCGGCGCTGCCGTCGAGGTCGTCGTACTTCTCGTCGCCGAGGACGTTCAGCGCGGAGCGCAGGATCTGCCGGGTGGTGCGGTAGCTCAGCGACAGCCTCGACGACCGGCCGCGGATGTTGACGCCGAGGCTGCCGAGGGTCACCTGGTTCTTGTAGATGCGCTGGTGGGTGTCACCGACCAGGAAGAGGTCGTTGCGGTCCGGGGCGGTCATTGCGCGCAGCATCTTCCAGTGCGCGGGCCGCAGGTCCTGGGCCTCGTCGACGACGATGTGCCGGTACCGGTAGCGCAGCCAGCCCCCCGAACCGTCGGCCATGTGGACGTTGTCGAGGCCGCCCGCCTCCTCCCGACGGCGTTCGATGTCCTGGATGCGCCGGGCGCGTCCCGCCTCCAGCTGCGCCGCCCGCTCCGCGATCTGGTCCCACGTCTGGACCCCGAGCCGGTCCAGGCGCTGGGCGAACCGCTCGGCGAGCTGCCAGATCTCGGCGCGCTCGGCACGGCTGACCGTGCGTCCGCGTCCCGCGCGGCGGGCCCGGAAGTAGTCCGTGCGGGAGGTCACCGCCTGGCCGAGGATCACCTGCGTCCACTCGTCGTGCAGGAACTCCGCGTCCCAGCCGTCCTCGCCGAGTTCGTCGAGGAGCGAGCGCCATTCACGGACCGCCTGCGCCTCGTCGACGATCCGCTTGCGGTTGCCCGGTTCCGCCTCCCGGACGGTGCGCAGCGCGAGCTGGTCGACGTGGCTGATCTCGACGCGTGACAGCAGCGCCTCGCCGCCCAGGGCGAGCAGCCGCGACCGCAGGTCCGCCGCGAGGTTCTTGTTGTACGTGGTCAGCAGGACCGGCTTGGTCCGGCCGGCCGGGAGCCGCTCCACCAGGTGCTTGACCCGGTGCAGCGCCACGATCGTCTTGCCGGTGCCGGGGCCGCCGCCCACGCGTGCCGGACCGTTGTAGTCCCGCGTGACCAGCTTGGCCTGGGTGGGGTGCAGGAACACCTTCCAGCGCCCGAAGTCCTCGCCCTCCAGCGCCTCGCGCAGCGCGTCGTCGGTCGTGGTGACGATGGTGGCGGGGCGCTCGACGGCGGCCCGGAAGTCCTCGGGGTCCACGGGCTCGGGCACCGCGACGGGGGCGGTGACCTGCTCCAGGACGTCGTCGTACGCCTTGCCGTCGTACAGCGCCAGCAGCACCTCGCCGGTGAGCTGCGGCGCGTACTCGACGAGGCCGAGGAGCTGGTCCTCGGTGGTCAGCGCGGCGACGACCGGTACCAGGGACGCGGCCACACCCAGGTCGGTGAGATCCTGCTCCGACCACTTCGCGAACAGCGGCTTTGGAGCGCCCGGTTCGGCGGGCTCGGCGGAACGGGCGGGTGCGGTGGGCTCGGTGGGTTCGGTGGGTGCGGCGGTCCGCTGGGCCGCGGGGGCCAGCACCTCCTCCTGCACGACCTGGAGGTCCACGTACTCGATGCCACCGGTGACGCGGTTGACCGAGTACGTGAGCCGGTCCAGGTGCGCGTACACGTCCTTGCGGTGCTTGACCGAGACGATCAGCCAGTCGTCGTCGGCCAGCCGCAGCAGCAGCGCGCGGTACTCGTCGTTGACGCGCGCCGAGTGCAGCTTGTCGTGCCCCTGCAACTGCTTGAGGCGCAGGCCCGCGGAGTCGGGGTTCGTCTTGAACTTGTGCTGGAAGTCGTAGATCGCGCCCTTGACCGGGCGGGGGAGCTTGAGGATCTCCCGGTCCGCCTTGTCGAGCAGGCGCAGTGTCACGTTCTTGCCGGTCACGGCTGTTCGTTCCCCCCGTTGTCCGTGGTGGTGTCATCTGACGGGCGATGGCCGATCCGCTCGGCGAGGGCGTCGGCCGTCCAGTCGGCGGCGGTCCGCACCTCCCAGCCGGCCGCGGCGAAGTCGCGGTCCCGGTCGGCGGCCTCCGGGTCGAAGTCCTCGCCCTCCGGTGGGCTCGGGGTGCGGACGACTCCGACGCGTGCGTCCGGCCAGGCCAGTTCGGCCTGCCAGCCGGTGTTCGCGTCGAGCTCGTAGCCGTCCCGGGGCACCGGGACGCCCCGCGCGGCGAGGGTCTCGGCGAGCGCGAGCAGGCCGGGCTCGTCCGGGTCGAGGAGCTCGATGACCCGGTCCCATGCCCTGTCCCGCACGGGCGGGGCGGACACCTCGACGACGGCCGGGGGCGCGGGCGTGCTGTCGGCGGGCGCGGTGCCGGCGAGCGTGACGCGTACGCTCTCCAGCACACCGCCGCCGCCCGTCACCGCCAGCGTCTCCACGGGGAACCCGTCGAGGCGGCCGGTCGTGAGCTGGACGGCGTCCCCGCCGCCGGTGTCCAGGAACTGCAGCAGGTTGGACCAGTACAGCCAGGCCCGCCAGCGGCGCTTGTGCGCCTCCTCCCGGGCGTGGACACCGGGCGCGTCGTCGAGGAGGACGAGGCCGGTCCACGCGGGGGGACGGGCCCGGCCGTCGGCGGCGAACACCAGCGGCAGTTCCGAGCGGTCGGTCACCGAGAACAACTGCACCGGGCCGGGCGCTCCCGCGGGCGTTCCGCCGCGCAGCGCCGCCGTGATCTGCCCGCCCAGCGCGTCCGGCGCGAGCGCGACCGGACGGGTCCCGGCACCCATGAAGCCCGCCAGGGCGGCCTCCGCCCGCCACTGCCAGAGTCTCGCGTCCGGCCGGCGCAGGTACTCCACGAGCTGCACGGCCGGGTTGACCCACACCGTCTCCGCGAGCTCCCCGGGCAGCCCGCCCCGCACGGTGGAGTAATAGCCGCGTGCCTTGCCGCAGGCCTTGTCCCCGTACGGTTCCCACACCGGGTCGGCCGGTCCCGTGCCCCCCTGCCCGGTGTCCCGGACGCGGCGCCGCCAGTCGCTCACGTCGCCGTAGGTGAGCTGGAAGACCCGGAGCCCTTCCGCGCGCAGCCGGGTGCGCTTGTCGGCGTCGTCACCGGCCCGGTTGTGCTCCCGGCCGGCGTGGAACTCGTAGCCGTCCAGGTAGAGCGCCACGCGCGGGCCGGGCGCGTCGAGCCGTTCGAAGAGGACGTCGGGGCGGGTTCCGTCGAGTACCCGCTGCTGGGACACCCGCCAGCTCAGCGTGGTGCCGTCGGCGGCGGTCAGCCGCAGGTCCAGCGCGTGGGTGCCGGCCGGGGTGATGTAGGCGTCGCCGCTGGCACGGCTCTCGGGCAGTGCGGCCCACTCCCGCAGCGTGTCGACGAACAGGACCTCCAGGTCGCTCTCCGCCTGCTGGTGCATCGGGATGTGCTGGGTGGTGGTGACGGGGGAGGTGGCCCAGCGTTCGCCGTCCGCGCCGAGCAGTTCGTCCAGCATCTGCCGGACCTCGTTGCGGCTGACCTTGTCGTAGTCGGCGGGCGGGACGCGGCGCAGCAGGCAGCGGTGGCAGCCGTCGAGCCCCTTCCTCAGGCAGTCGCACTCCTCGATGACCTCGCGGGCCTTCAGCAGGACCTCGCGGAAGCCGTCGGAGGTGGCCAGGCGGTGCAGGTAGCCGGTGCCGCCGGGCAGCCGGTCGTAGACCACGAGGAACCGGCGCGGCCAGTCGCGGTCCTCGCCGTCCGGCATGGACGCGGCGGTGATGTCGATGTGGTCGGGGTCGCCGCCGTAGCGGGCGGCTATGCCCGCGAACAGCGCGGCGGTGAACGAGGCGAGCCGCTCCTTGGCCCGCGCCACGGACGCCGGCAGCAGGATGCGGACGGCCTCCGTGGTCAGCTCGTGCGCCAGCAGCAACGGTACGTCCACTCCGGCGCCCTGGCCCTCCCCGCTGCCGCGCAGCCGCCGGCGCGGGCACCACAGCTGGTGGTGGGCGCTCGCCCGCGTGGAGTGGGCGAGGGACGCGGTGAGCGCGTGCTGCGACTGGTCGACGACCGGCCGTCCGTCGGCCGTCGCGCCGCCGCAACTCGTGCACACGTAGAACGGGTTGAGGCGTACGTCGTCCCCGGCCAGCGGGACCGTGCTGCTGCCGTCCTGCCGGTCGATGCCCAGGTTCAGGGTGCGCACGACGGCCCTGCGGGTGAAGTCGGCGCCGAAGACGGCGGTGTCGTGCCGCCACGATCCGGCCGCCAGGTGCGCGGGGTCGACGTCGACGGTGGTGAGCACCGCGTACCGCCTGCGATCCCGCTCGTCGCGGTCGTCGCGCACCCGGGCGTCGTCCCGCTTGTCCCGGGAGGTCACGCGCCGGGGCGTAAGGACGTGGTGCACGCAGCCCGCGTCGGCGATCTCCCTCGAACCGCACCGCGGGCACGGCGAGGTGTCGTTCTTCGGGTCGCCGTGCGTGCGCGCGTACCCGCAGGCCGGGCAGAGACGCCACACCGACCAGGCGCGCCGCTCCGGGCTGCCGATGTCGAGGGCGCGCACGACGTGCCGGTAGCCGTTGACGTAGAAGCTGTTGCCGGGCGCGAGTTCGGTGAGCGCCAGTTTGCGGGACCGCTCGTAGTCGCGCGTCTCGCTGCGGTACACCCACTCCCGGCGCTCGTCGTCGGCGCCCTCCGGTGCCTCCGGGCCCTCGTCGCCGCCGGCGGACTCCTTCCAGTAGAGGGTGGCCTCCAGGGACGTCGTGGTGTCGGTGAGGCTGTAGTTGGGCAGCAGGCCGAGTTCGACGAGGGAGCCGTGCGCGCCGGTCTGGCTCAACTGGCGCAGCAGTTCACCCGTGGCACGCCGCTCGGCGAGCAACTCGCGCCGCTCGGCGCCCTGTTCACGGTCCTCGGCGAGCAGACCGTCCACCGCGGTGTCGATGGCGGCGATACGGCGGCGCAGCTCCTCGCGGCGCGCCGTCCACTCCTCCTCGGCCTCCGCGAGCGTGCGCGCGATGCCTCCGGTGGCGTAGGCGCGCAGCTCGTCCGCGGCGTGCGCGGACACCCCCCGGTCGTCGTCCGGGCCGCCGTCCGGCGCCTGCGGGAACAGCGCGAGGAACTCCTCCACCAGCCGCGCCCCGTGGGTGAGTGCCGCGTCCGACAGGTCCTGGCACCAGCCGGACGTGCCGAACAGCGCCGACGACAGGCGCGGCACCGGCATCAGCGGTTCGCCGTCCGCCGTGGTGAGTTCGCCGCGCGCCGCCCGGTCCAGCAGGTGCGCGGTGTACTGGCGGCGCAGGATCTCGACGGCCGACAGGTAGCAGCCCGGGGGCACGATGTCACCGGCGATCATCTCGGTCGGGTCGTCCAGGTAGTACCGGTCGCGGGCCCGCCGCCCGCCGAAGGCGACCACCAGCGCGTTGCCGGTCCGGCGCCCGGCGCGCCCGGCGCGCTGCACGTAGTTCGCCGGGCCGCCCGGCAGCGAGCCGAGCAGCACCGCCGACAGGTCGCCGATGTCGATGCCCAGTTCCAGGGTGGGCGTGCAGGACAGCACGTTGGGGTCGGTGTAGTGGGTGCCCTGGCGGAACGTCCGCTCCACGCCCTCCCGTTCGGGCCGGGTCAGCATGCCGGTGTGCTCGGCGGTGACGACCCGGTAGGTGCCGCCGGTCAGATACAGGCGGCGGTAGTAGTCGGCCCGGTAGTCGCGCTCCAGTCTGCCGCCGAAGCCGCCGCTGCCCGACCCGGTCGACGACATTCCGTTCTGCGGAGGGGTGAGGTGGCCGGTGCAGCGCCAGCGCGGGCAGGGGTGCCCGTACCAGCGGGTGCGCCGCTCGGGCGGCAGGACCTGCTGCCAGCCGCACTCCTCGCAGGCCACGAACGCCTTGTTGACCAGGTCGTCCGCCAGCAGCCGCACCTGGATGTGGCCCGGCTGGAGCCCGTACACGCGGGTGGTGCGGTCCTTGGCGGTGCGCGCCGACACCACGCCCACGTCGGCGAGGACGGGCAGCAGCCGACGCAGGTACTCGGTCGCCTGGGCCGCGTCCAGGCCGAGGCAGCGCCGCGTCCAGTCCTGGTACCAGTTGCCCCGCCCGGAGACCGTGTCGAACCTGGTCTTCTCCTTGGGCCCGGCGAGCAGGAACCTCGGCGGTGCCACGTACCCCTCGGGGAAGGCCGGCATCCCTTCCGGCCGCTGCCCGGAGATCAGGTACTGGTTGACGCCGGCTTCCTTGATCCAGGTGTCCAGCCACCGGTGCCGGACGCCGCCGCGCAGCCGCATCCGCTCCAGCAGCCCCCGCACGTACGCCAGGTACCGGTCGGGCGTGGGCAGGCCGCCGTCGAGCCCCAGCTGTCCCGGAAGCGTGAGGTGCAGGTCGCGGGCGAGTGCGACGATCCGGTCCGGTTCGGCGATCACGACCTCCGCGGCCGTGGTCCGGGTCAGCTCCAGGGTGCGCCCGAGCCGCGAACGCAGCCCGAACTCCATCACGGTCGCGAACGCGAGCCGCTCCCCGATGAGTTTCCACGTCCGCGCGTCCCCGGTGCCGCGCCCCGACAGCAGCCGGTCGACGCCCGGTTCGTCGTGGAGGTCCGGCGGGACGACCGCGGCCAGCGTCTGCGGGTCGTCCACGGCGTCCAGGACGTCGCCGATGAGGTCGTTGAGCGGGAGCGGCGCGCCGGAGTCGTCGAGCCGGTGCGCGAGCAGCGAGCGCAGCGAGAACTTGTACGAGGCGTTGGCGACGTATCCGGCGCGGTGCGCCGCGTCCTGCGTGGAGTCGTTGAACAGCAGCGTCTTGCGTTCCTCCGGCGCCAGCGCGATCTCGTGACCGCCGGTGAACAGCTGGGTGACGGTGGCGGAGGCCAGCGCGGCGAGCGCGGTGCCGAGGAACCGGATGCCGTTGTCGGCGTTGCACGCGGGACAGGTGTCGTCCTTGGCGGCCTGGTCGGCGGTCTTCTTGTCCAGCACGGCCCGCGCGAACCAGGCGTCCTGCAGCCCCTCCCCGTCCTCGGCGACGGGCATCCGGTAGGTGCCCTGTGCCCCGTCCAGCACCACCACGGACTGCGGGTCGACACCGCCGGCCTGCTTCGGCGCGGTGCCGGTGAGCGCGGCGAGGGCGTCCCGCGCCTCGGCCGGCGTCGCCGAGATGAAGTACCGCAGCCGCCGCTTGTCACGTCCGACGGAGGCCTGCCAGATCTTCAGCGGCCCGGTCTCCAGCTTCTGCGGATCGGCCTCCGGGGACAGCGCCGCCCAGCCCGACCGGCCGCACACCCGGCAGTAGACCGCCGGCAGGTGCGCCTGGGCCGGCCGCTGCACGGTGTCCGAGCCGGGCAGTGCGTCGGGCCGCCGCGAGTCCGCCGTCGGCCACTCGTCGCTCTCCGACGACTCCTCGGACGCGGACGCCGCGCCGAGCGCGGAGCGCCGGGCGAGGGTCCGCTCGTCCTCGTACCAGCGGAACTCCGGCCGGGCGCCGACCCCGCTCAGTATCCGCCCCACCGGCCGCACCCACAGGTGCGCCTCGACGTGCAGCAGCGGACGCGGCCGGCGCTCGTCGGACTCGGGGTCCCGCGCGGACGACAGCAGCGCCACGAACCGCGACAACGCCTCCAGCGCGAGCCGGGGGTTCTCCCGCGCGGTGCGCGCCCACGCGTACCCGAAGCGGGCCATGCGGTCCCGCAGTCCCCACTCGTCGAGCGGATCGCCGTTCAGCAGCGCGAGCACCCCGTGGGTGAAGTCGTGCTTCTTCAGCAGCCGCCCGATCCGGAAGGCGTCCAGGCCGCGCCGCCCGAGCAGCCGCTCGGCGAGTCCGTCCAGGTCGAGCCGGTCCGGGTCGGACTCGACGCCCGGCCCGCCGGAGACGTCGATGACCTCCTTGGGGTCGGGCGGCTCGGGCAGTTCGTAGTCGATGTCGCCGGTGAAGTCGTCGGCGCTCAGCCGCTCCTCACCGATCACCGCGTCCGGCCCGAACGGCACGCCGAACACCTGCTCGGCGACGGCGAGGATGCCGCTGCCGTCGCCGCCGCCCTCGCCGAGGGTCGCCGAGGTCGCCACCGGGCATATCGACCCGAGCGGCCGCTCCGGCTTCGAGGCGCCCACGGCGGACGCCAGCCGCCGCAGCAGCATCGCCACGTCCGTGCCCTGCGCGCCGTCGTAGGTGTGGAACTCGTCCAGCACCACGTACGCCGGGTCCGCGCCCTCCCACAGCGGCCGGTCCTCGGCCCGCTGGAGCAGCAGGTCCAGCATCTTGTAGTTGGTGATCAGCACGTCCGGCGGCGCCTGGCGCATCTCCTCGCGCCGCGTCATCACCCGACGGAAGTCCGTGTCCGGTTTGTCGCCGATGTAGAGACCCGCCGTCACCTGCGCCAGCTCCGGCTGCGCCAGGTAGTCGCCGACGCGGCCGGCCTGGTCGGTGGCGAGCGCGTTCATCGGGTACAGCAGGACGGCCTTCACCCCGCGCCGGCCCAGCGCCTTCTGCCGCCGGCAGTGGTCGAGTACGGGGATCAGGAACGACTCGGTCTTGCCGGACCCGGTGCCGGTCGTCACGAGCGTCGGCTCGGCCGCCCCCCGGTACGTGCTCAGCCGCTCCCACGCCTTCGCCTGGTGCCGCCACGGCGTGAACGCCGGCTGCCACTCCAGCGCCGCCCGCCACCCGTCGCCGGCGGGGTGGAACGGCGTCCTGATCCGCAGGTACGGCCCCCGGAAGATCCCCGTCTCCGGATCCCCGAGGAACCGCTCCAGCGCGAGCCGCGTGTCCTCGTCGGCGAGCGCGTACGTCGTCGTGAGGTACTGCGTCAGACTGCCGCGCAACTGCGCGGCGGCCAGGGTGGGCTTCACGAGGACCTTTCGGGCAGGACGGGCACCGCGACCGCCGGGCACGCGGCGTCCGTGGCGGCGGCGCCGGTGCCGTGACGATCAGCGTCAAAAGTACCGCCCACCTCGGACAAGGGCACCCACCTGGTCGGATCCCGGACTTCCACGAAACGGGCCGAAGGTGCAAATGTGGCAGATGGTGTGGAGGGCGCTGCACCCATGCGTCCGGGTCCCGACCGAGCCCCGTCCGGCGGTCAGGTCCAGTCTCTCCAACTGCGGCAGGACCGTACGGGCGTCGGAGACCAGATCGTGCCAGATCTCCTCGCGGCCGCTCAGGTGGATCAGGAACCCGGCCAGGTTCTCGACGTGCAGTTCGAGGAGGCGGCCAGGCATGGGACGAGACCTATCGGGTCGGTGATCGCGGTGCGGCGGATCGGGCCGGACGCGTGGCCCGCGCCGCTGTGTTCGCCTTCTGTTCGTGCGCGGCTCGAAGGGTGGCGAGAGTACGGTCCGGTGCGAGGCGTCGTCCCGGCATGTCGAGCAGATTAGGCCAGGTCACTGACAACGCACCCGAGGTTCGCGGTGGTCGGCGCGGTGCTCACCGTCGCCCACACGGTCTTGCCGGGGCCGCCGCGGCGGTCGGTGACGCCCCAGTCGTCGGCGAGGGCGGCGACGAGGAGGAGGCCGCGGCCGGACTCGGACTCGGTGTCGGGGTCTGTGGGGGTGGTGACGGTGGGCCGGCGTTCCGTGCGGGTGTCGGAGACCTCCACGCGCAGCCGCCCGCCGTCCGCCTCGGCGGTCAGCCGGACATGGAAGTCCCGGCCGGGGACGCGTCCGTGCTGGACGGCGTTGGCGCACAGTTCGGCGGTGATCAGCGACAGCGTCTCGTTGACATGACCGGTGTGGGGGTGGCCCCAGGAGTCCAGGCAGTGCGCGACGAACAGCCGGGCCAGGCGGGCCCCTCGCGGGGTCGAGGTGAAGGCCATCGCGAACTCGGTGGAGGGCATGGGGAGGAGGGAGAGCAGCCGGGGCCGCTGCGGGGAAGGACTGTGCATGTCGTCAGAGTGACGGCCGCGACGGGCGTGTCACCAGCAGCGACGCCTGTACGGAGGGGTGCTGTACGCGGGTTCGGAGGCGGGCCCGTCCCGGCGGGAGGGACCGTCCGTGGTCAGGTGCGGCGGACGGCCCAGACGGTGCGCTCGGTGCGTACCGTCAGGTCGTCGCGGCGCAGGACGCTGTGCGGGCCGCCGGTGCCGAGGAGCCGGTCGAGCGCGGTGAGGTCCTCGGGGGAGAGCCTGTCGGCGATGACGCTGCGGAGCCGAGGATCTCCGCCTGGCCGGCCGTCGCGTTCTCGGGTGGTGACCGTGCGGAGCGCCGGGGCGGGAAGTGTGGGTGTGTGCGTGGTTCACGCTCCTCCCGCCGGCCGCTGTCGAACGCGAAGCCGAGGGCCAGAAGGACCCGACGGGGCGCGTCCGCGGTCCATTCGGCGATCGTGGTCAGGGATCCTGTACGAGCCGGGACGCTCGCTGCGGCGGCCGTCACGATGGCCGTCAGCGGGAACCGCCGGCCACGGCGGTCGCGCGGATCCGGCAGGCCCGCGAGGAAGTGGGCGAGGCACACCGCGTCGGGCAGCGGCCGCGGTGACGGAGCACGAGCCAGTTGCCCCAGGCCCGACGGCACAGGAGAAGACGAGACAGCAGACACGGTCTTCGGCCGTGGTCATGTGAACTCGACACTCACATGATCAACGAGGCCGCGCCTGTACCTGCATCCGGGTCCTCACAACGCGACTGACAACCCATCACCGGACAACCTCACCCGACCTGCGACCTCGCAAAGTCCCTGGAGACGGACCCGGCCAACGCACAGCCCGAACTCCTGTTGGATTCTCCGCATATTACCTTGATGCTCGCCTGCGTGCCGGTACGGTGGCACTACTGGCGTCCTGAAGGTTACAGATGGCTTCGCTCATGAGTTCCCGCACAATTCCCGTCATGATTGACTTTCACGGATTCTGCCTGCAAGACGCGGACGATTCGTGGATTCCGTCACTTTTCCCGCGCGATTTCGATGCGGGTATATTTCTCTCCTCGAAAGTCGGGCGTCTCGACATCGGAAGTGCCGGACATACCCATACAGCCGAAGTAACCGTCGAAGTGTGGGATTCACAGCCTCTCCAGCCGGCGGGAGAATGGGACGAGACGGGTATGGCGAGCATCATCTGCAAATCAGGACTTCTTAAGGCTTGGGCTGTTGCTGGCGGCCCTATGCCTGACGCAATAGAGCTGCCGGAGGCCGGGAAGGAATGGGCCGTCAGAGTGGCGTGCTCTGGCCGCTCCGAGGTTGCGCGCTTGTCGCGCGAGTCCGTACCTCAAGCCGTAGAGAAGTACCTGATGCAGTTCTGGCTTAAATAGTCAAAGACTCCGGGGGCGATGTTCTGCGTCGCCCCCCGGAGTCTTCATTTATCTCGCGGCTGACTACCCGACAATCTTCACGAGGAAACCGTCGTTCGTGCCGTCGATGATTCGGTTGAGTGTGTAGTACTGCCCCAGAAGACTTTCAGCGTTTCCGTTCTCTACTCCATTCAAGGCCATTACGCTGAAGTTCTTCGTCGGTGCTTCCAGGTCGTATTCAGGGAGGGCGCTTCCTCCATACACCCCGGGGTCGCGTTCGACACCGTGGGCGTGGCGACGGCCGGGGTGCACGGCTACCACGCCACGGAGAATCCCGGACTCTCAGCCGTCACCCATGCCGTCTTCCCTGCCTACGCCGGTGAGATCCCGTCGGGGCATCATGCCTTCCGGGCCAGTCCGGCGACGATGAGGCGTTCCCAGACGGTGAGCTCCCGTTGCTCGCCGCCCGCGCTCCACGGGTTGTCGGCCGTGTCGGGACGCCACAGGGGCGCGGGGACGATTCCGGGGTCGAGGATCTCCAGGCCGTCCAGCAGGGAGGCGATCTCCTCGTCGGTGCGCCACCGGCCGCGGCCGAAGGTCTGCTGGAGGACCCGCTCGGCCTCCGCGGTCTCCGGGTTGTCGCCGGAACGGAAGTGGCTGACGAAGAAGTGGCTCCCGGAGGGCACGTGGTCGCGCCAGTGGCGGACGATCCCGGCCGGGTCCTCCTCGTCGTTGACGTGGTGGAGGATGGCGCTGAGGACGACGGCGACGGGGCGGTCGAAGTCGATCAGTTCCAGGGTGTCCGGGTGGGTGCGGACGCCCTCGGGGTCGCGTACGTCGGCCCGGACGACCCGGGTCCGGTCGTTCTGCTCCAGCAGCGCACAGCCGTGGACCAGCACCTGGGGGTCGTTGTCGACGTACACGATCCGGGACTCCGGGGCGTGCCGCTGCGCGACCTGGTGGACGTTGTCGGCGGTCGGCAGACCACTGCCCAGGTCGATGAACTGCCGTACGCCGGTGGTCGTCACGATCTGCGCGACCGCCCGCGTCAGGGCCGCGCGGTTGGCGAAGGCGATGGCCACCGAACCGGGGAGGTCCCGGAAGAACACGTCGCCGACCTCCCGGTCGACGGCGTAGTTGTCCTTGCCGCCGAGCAGGTAGTCGTAGACGCGGGCGATGCTGGGCCTGGTGGAGTCGATGGAGGAGCCTTCAACCGTCATGACGGACATCCTCCACCGTGCCGCCGCCCGCCCACCGGCGTTCCGGAATCCCGGGCGGACGGATCCACCGGTGAACGCGGACAAGGCCGACGTCCGGTCCCGCACCCGTGACCACGACTTCACCGACCAGGTGACCAGTGGCTGTTCGAACGTCCACGGCGTCCGCTCCGTCGGTACTCATGAGGCCGGGCACCCCTTCGGGCCGAAGGACGTCCACGGGTCGTACGGCGACCTGACGACGTACGGCGGTTCGATCGGGTGCCCGACAAGGGCAAGGACCCCGGGCAGGGGCGATGTCCTCGGCCTCTGCGGCATCCATCGATCCGGGGCCCGAGGCCCCGGGAGGAGGTGTTCAGGTGAGAACCGTGACGTCGGCCGGGCGGAACGCCCTCGCGCGGGTACTGGCGGCGGCGGTGACCGTCGTGGTGTCCGCCGGATGCGCGTCGTCGGGCGACGGCGGGTCCGAGGCGTCCTGCGCGTTCCGGGTCGAGTACGACGAGCGCGTGTACGTGGACGTGGCCCATGCCGAATTCGAGATCGGCAGGAAGCTGGGGCCGGCCGTCCTGCCGCCGTGCGACGACTCGCCGGGCGACGGAGGCGGCCGGGCGTCACCGGACTCGGTGACCGCCTACGCGATCGAAGGAGTGGACCCCGGTGTCGCCATCGCGGTGGACGACGCACCCGACGACGTCCTCTTCGTCGTCGACTCCGGCGACGGACTTCCTCCCGAGGCCAAGAAGTTGATCAAGGCTTCCTGAGGCCCGGGTGACGGGTCGCGCACGCCACGCCTCGGTGACATCCGCGACCCGCGCGAAGCGGACGGCCGGTCGCGCGGGCGTGCCTTCGGGTGGGTGACCGCGGCCGTACGGCCTGCTGCCGCGGCGGGCGGACGCCGTTCGGCACGGGGTGAGGGCTTTCGGGTGACAACGCCGTCCGTTCCGGCGAACCCGGGCCCGACGGCCGTCACGACGACGGGGACGGGTCCGAACCGGCCTCCTCGAGAGCGCACTCGGGCGGTCGGGGGGAAAACTGAGCCGTCGGTCAGCTGCCCTGGTAGATCGTGGTGCACAGCAGCGTGGCGCCGTCGTCCACCAGAGCGGCCCAGTAGCGCGTCTGATCGTCTGCCACCCGGCGGCAGTTGTTCGCGTCGGCGCCCGCCGGGGCGCGGTAGACGCCCGTGATGTGCATGATCTGGTTGTACGGGACGGGTACCGGCTCGCGTCGGCAGGCCACGGCCGTCATCAGCGCGAGGGAGACCGAGTCGCCGGACTGCCGGCCGAGGATGCAGTAGCCGGCGTGGTAGACGCGGGAGAGGCAGAGCTTCGTGGTGTCGCCGGTGGTGGTGGACCGGTAGCTCCAGTACGACTTCCCGTAGCCGGTGGGGCAGTCCGTGTTGACGGCGGTCACCTGGACCTGCGCCTGCTCGCCGGCGCAGGACACGGGGTCCGGCGGAGCGCCGGCGCTCCAGTCGACGCTGGTGGTGCCCCCGCGGCCGGTGTCGTGGACCGGCAGGCAGTCGCCGGCCGAGACGGCTTCGAACGCCGCTTCGGTGGGATCCGGAGCGGGAGTGGGTGTGGGTGTCGACGGCTCGGGGTCCGGCTCGTCGGCGCTCCCCTCACCGTTGTCGGAGTCATCGGGGATGCGGTCGTTCGGCGAAGACGTGTACGGGGTTGGGCTGGAACCGGAGGGGGGCGAGTCGGCCAACAAGTCCTTCAGTTCCCCCGGGCTGCCCACGCCCAGCCAGGCCAGGATCGACAGCAAGGATGCGATCCCGCCGAGCAGTGCCCATGACTTGGCAGCGGAATGGTCACCGGATGCGGCTGCCACCATGCCCTCCCCCGCTGAGGCTCAGGCGATGTTAACCATTCCGGCACCGCTGGGAGTCGAACTCCCTTTATCTCGAATCTGTCGGCCCTCATGCGCGCAGATTCAGCACCCCCATTGATCGTCGCCCGGTCGGATCATCCGTTGATCGTCTCCGGCTTCCCGTGGCGCCCGGGCAGCTCACCCGGGAGATCGCCGTCCGCTGCCGGTTGCTTTCCGCCGGGCCGTCGCCGCGGGGACCGGGGAACGGGAACGCCGCGCGGCATCCGCCCGCCCGCTCGGTCCGGGCCGAACGGGCGATCCGGCGGGTGCCTGGCGGGTGATGCCCGGTTCTCAGTCGTCCAGTTCGGCGCAGAGGGTGGTCACCTTCTCGTGGGCCGCCTCCGCTTCGGCGCCCTTGATGTCGTACGTCCGCAGGCGCATGCTGATGTTCTGGAAGGCCTTGCCGAGAGCGTCGTAGCGGCTGTCCAGCTGGGCCGCGGACTGGGCCAGGGTGGCAGCACCGACGGCGCGCTCGTAGTGGGCCATCCTGGTGTCCTTGTCGTCGTTGTCGTATATCGCGTCGAGTGACGGAACACGCTTCCACGCCTGGCAGGCACCCGCCGCATCGGCCGCCGCGTCGTCGACGCCGGTCCCGGAGGCCGCGCTGTCCGGCCCGGACCACAGGAGCCAGCCGATTCCCATGCCCGCACCGGCGGCGACGACGGCAGCGGCCACCGGCGCGATCCACCGGGAGGGAGCACGACCACCGGGGGCGGGAGCCGGCGGCTGGGAGGGAGGGGGCGGCAGGGGAGCGGACGCGGTCATCGCAACGGCTTCCTTCGGTCTACGGACAGGCGATCCCGGCACGGGAACCGGCAGCAAGTGAACCACTTCCGGCACCGGGCAAGCAGTCGGGATACGCATCGAGTCGGTGAGGCGTCAGAAGCGCTCGGCTGTCCGGGCCGGGACCTGTGGCGAGGGCGCGGTAACACGCGACTTCCGGTCGGTTTCCGCTGCGCTCTCCGAGATGCGCGACGAATGGATCGCCTTACCTCGCCGTCACCTCCCCGAAGGGGATATGAGTGATATCTGCCGTAAACTCTCCTTTAGTTCCTCCGTGCTACCCAACGCACCCAAATGCAACCGCCAGTTGATCCCCAACGCCATGACGAGGGAGACTGCCTGGCGGATGCGTGTTCCCGACCGAGTGGCACTCGCTTCGGTATCCTCCCGTGCAGGCCATCAGAGGTCATTTACCCAAGGATTACTGGGCAGTTGACCTCGGGGTTTCGTGATAGCGTCCTTGTTCGGAGGGACAGTGCAACCTGAAAGGGAAATCGTGAACACGGAGAAGATCGCCGCTCGCCGCCTCTCGCTGGAAGAGGTGACGAAGCTCGGCGTGAAGGACAGGATCTTCGTTTCCGCCGACACGGCAGAACTCAAGCTTCCCGACTGCTATGTCCCTGCTTTTCTGACCAAGTCCGGTGAGGATTTCGAGGGCGGCTCGATCACGGCGAGGACCGTGTTCCAGGAAGAGGTCTCCTGCCTTCCCGACGACGAGAACGAAGCCGGGATCTACTTGGCCGACGAGAACGGCTCGGTGACCATCGAGGTTCTCCAGTCCGCCGGTGTCGTGCTGGACCTGGCACTTTTCGTCCCTGGTGGGGACAAGGGGTCCCTCACGGCCCTTTACGCCGCGGTCCGGCAGGCGTTCGGCGCCGACGTCGTGCAGATCTGGCGCCAGGGCCTCAAGGAGGTTCCCGACGTGAAGGTCGACATCTTCGAGGAGCAGATTCCCCGGGGGCGCAAGGGGAGCGACAGCCCCAAGCGTGACCGTCGCGCGATCGACACCTACCCCACCCGTGCGGACTTCATCGAGTTCTCCGCGGGGTGGAAGCCGGTCGTCGAGATCCACCGGCCGGTTGTTGACGACACCCCGACCATCTGAGGCGGCGTCACCTCTCGGTCCCGTCCTGGGGGAACGCCGAGAACGCATGCGCCGGACCCGGTCGATCCCTGGGCGGCCCAGGGAGCCGTCGGAAAACAACTCACGACCGCCGAAGCGCCGTTGTGCCGAGATCCCGGATGTGAGGCTGCGCGGGCCCGGTGCTGCCGCGCATGCGTTCTCATGCATGGAGCAGGCCATCCCCTGGGCGGTCGCCTGCTCATACTCTCAACAGAGTGAGGTGCGCAGTCGTCGCCGGCGGATGACGGCGCGGCCGAGGGCGACGAACGCGTGGTGGACGTCGTCGCGGACCTTGTCCCGGTAAGCCTCGTGGTCATAGCCGCGGTCGGCGTACAGGTGCTTGGGGCGGCGCAGTGGCCGGCCGCGCTTGCCGCGGATCGGTGGGACGGCCTGGACCAGCGGGATCAGTCGGGTGACATCGTTGCGGTTGCCGCCGGTCGCCGCCGGTTGGCGTCGTGGCCGGCGGGATGCCGTGCGCCTCGACGATCAGGTGGTGCTTGCCGCCGGCCCTGCCCCGGTCCACCGGGGACGGGCCGGTGGCCGGCCCGCCCTTCATCGCGCGGAGCGGAAGTCGGGCATCACGGCTCCCGGGCGGAGTCCAGCGGCCGGTGGCGGTCTCCTCGTCCGTGCACGGGAGGCGCGTGCTCATCGTGGGCAGGGGAGAAGCGATGCCGACCGTCTTGATCTCGGTTCTCGCGGTTCTCGTTTCACTGGGATCGCCGGCCCCCGCATACGCGTCCAACCGTCGCTCGCACATGCCCGTCTCGCAGTTCATGTGGGAGAGCGGGCAGGGAAGTCCGGGCGACCCCAAATAGTGGCTCGTCACCGCGGGAACAGGTCCTGCGACCAACACCGTCGTCGCTCAGGCGGTGAGGACCGGACTCACACGGGGCCTCGACGGCGAGGAGTGGTTCAACCGCTTCGGTCTCTGCCGTCGCCTCGGCGGGTGGGCCGACCCGGTGCTCTCCTGCAGACCGCGATGAGCGCCCGATTCGTGACCAGCCGTCGTTCCTCGTTCCGGCGGGCGGCAAGGCGGTTCGTCGGCTGACGGCGTGGCGGTGCGTCGTCCCCGTTCGCCGGTTCGACGACGGGGAGGGGAACCGGGTGAGCGACCTGACTCCGGTCGGTGTGGCCCCGGCGCAGGCCAGGTGTACGGGCGGGTGCTGTACGCGGTACGGGGGAAGCAGGGGCAAGTGACGCGAAAGCTACGGTGCGTGTCTCTAGAGTGAGCCGTGAGTGACAGTCGGGTGTGGTGCGGGGCGGTACCACTGTGCGGGTGGGTGAGGTGAGGTCACCGGTGACTACGGCTCACGGTGAGAGCGAGACGGGCATCCTGCGGTGCTTCGGGCAGCAGTTGCGGCTGCTGCGGACGAGCAGGGGGCTGACGCGGGCGGAGTTGGGTGCGAAGCTGAGTTACGGCGAGGACATGGTCGCGTCGGTGGAGCTGGGGCGGCGCATCCCGAAGCCTGAGTTCATCGAGCGGGCGGATGCGGTGCTGGAGGCCGGCGGTCTGCTGACGGTGATGAAGGAGGAGGTGGCTCGGGCCAGGTATCCCGCGTTTTTCCGGGATGCGGCGAAGCTGGAGGCGGAGGCGGTCGAGCTGCATGTGTATGCCAACCAGGCCGTGCCGGGGTTGTTGCAGGTCGAGGAGTACGCGCGCGTGGTGTTCGAGATGTGGCGCCCCCTCCTGGACGAGGAGACTGTGAACCAGCGTGTAGCCGCCCGGCTGGCTCGCCAGGAATTGTTCTCGCGCGGGACCATGCCGACGATCAGCTTTGTTATCGAGGAGAGCACTCTGCGTCGGCCGCTGGGAGGGAGCGCGGTGATGCGGGCACAGTTGGAGCAGATCCTCCTCTACGGCCAGCAGCGCAACGTCGAGATCCAGGTCATGCCGACCGATCGGCGCCAACATGCCGGAATGGGAGGTCCGTTCACCTTGATGGAGACGAGCAAGGCGCAGAGGATCGCCTATGTGGAGGTGAACGAGCACAGCCACCTCTACAGTGAGCGGCCGGTGGTTCGGGGGTACGAGGAGCGGTACGGCATCCTGCGAGCACAGGGCCTCACGCCCTCGGAGTCACTGGCCTTCGTTCAGAAGCTGTTGGGAGACCTATGAACACGGAAGACGCGGGCCGTCAGCCCCGCTCGGAACTGCGCTGGTTCACGAGTAGCTACAGCAGCGGCGCGGGTGGCGAGTGCGTTGAGGTTGCTGTGAATGCGGCTGCTGTCCACGTGCGTGACTCGAAGCGGGTGGCCCAAGGTGGGCCTGTGTTGAAGGTGAGCTCTGGGGCTTGGTCGGCCTTGCTCAACGCGATGTGAGTTGGCCGTTCCACGACCGCGTGGCTCGCGAGGTCGGCGCTTCGCAGGAGAAGCGCCGACCTGCGCTATTTGGAGCGGGTCTCAGACGTCACGGCGTCCAGCGACCAGCGGCGATCTCCTTGTCCAAACGGGCCTGGAAGTGCGCGTGCGCGGCCCGCATCTCGGCCTCGCGGTCGGCCTTGTAGAAGGGGGCGGTGTAGCCCTCAGGTGGCGGGGTGGACTCCGGGTTCTCCAGGTGGGCCATTAGGTCAAGGTAGTCCTGCTTGGTCTGCCCGTGGCCGTGGGCGTAAGCGTCCGCTGCGATTCGGCGTCCCTTGATATCGAAGTACATTGCCGCTTCGCGGTCGGCGAGGACTGCATAGCGAGACTTGTAAATCGTGGCAAGCTGATCTGCTGTAATGCCAAGCCAGACTGATACCAGAGCATCGAGTTCGACAAGGGCGGCACGACGCTCACATTCCGTGCGCAGCGGGGTTTCGTAGTCCCAGGTGCACTTGAGGTGCGCCGCGAGAGGATTGACGCCCGGCCATTTGGGGACGGCCCAGTCCTCATGACCTGGCCAGCTTGGATGAAATAGCTCTTCCCAGAGAGGAGCGTATTCTGCGGTAAGGGCATTGAGGCGAAGGGTGCGGAGAATTAGGGGATGAGCTAGGGGGTGACTAGGGTCGGGGGCAGGCATCTTAACGGCCTCGCCTGCCAAGAGGTTGGCTCGCCCTGTGACCCTCAGCAGATAGTCCAGTGGTAGCGCAGCCCAAAAGCCTGCGTTCAATGTAGTGGCGAGGTCGCTGGGGAGAGCCATGGAGAGTACGCCATGAGTGTGGGCGGGACCCGGGGGAATGAGGGCGGCGAAGAGGCTACGCTCTGTGTTCTTGGGGTCAATCATGGCTCGCCATGCCAGGCGATAGCGTTCAGTGTATCGTCGGCCATTCCAGCGGTCCTGCGCCGCTTCATACACGTCGCGACCGCTGGCTGGTGCATAGGTTGTACGCGGGATTGCGTTTTCGGGAAGGTCTGTCAGGCGCCAGGCTGCCCAGTCCTTCCCGTTGCGCATGGGCAAGTTTGGTTGCTTCGCGAATGGTGTCGCGATTGAAAAATGTGTCCCTTGAAGGATGACTTCTGTCCAGTTTGCCGGAAGTCCGACATGATAGTGGATAATTCCGTCATTCTTGGCGTTTGTTTCGTTGTATCCAGAACTGGTGAGTGGATGGCTATCCGCAAGTCGACCGTTCACCTGGGCCAGTGATGCGATGGCATCCTGTTCGTGGGTTGAGATCGAGTGAAGCAGTTGAGTCTCTTCGACTGGAGATCCTTGTTCTGAGGTGAGCATTTTCCAGCTGTTCAGAACATCTCGTGTAACGCGAATAATGCGACTCTTGTGTGGCCTGATGTCCCAGGTTCCTCCAAATTTCTGCGCAGGTGGTGGCCCGAATCCGTCATGTGTCAGTGACTCGAGCAGTGTGCTGGCGGCGTGAAGTTGGCTGAGTGTCAGGAAATCAATCTTCTGTGCTCGAGTCCCATAGATATGCAGTCCGAAGGGGACGGTGCGACCGATTTCGAAAGCCCAATTTCCAGAATTGATGAATGTGGCATGTAGGCGCAGATAATAGTATGCCTCTGCTCGGAGGCGTCCGTCCTTTGAGCCTTCGAGATGTGTGTCGGGGTGGATTAGTCCGGATGATCCGCGGCTATTTGCATGTCGCCACACTTGGCACATGAAAGACCGGTAGAGGTTAGGGCGAGAGCCCATGATGAGAGGGTAAAGTGCGGCAGAGCCAAGTGATTCTCCAACACCAGTATTTGTTGCCAGCTCATCCAAGAAGTAGTTGAGAGCGAACCTCTGAAGAGCTTCTTCCTTTCGGAGTCGCCATTCCTGAGGGCTTGGCTTCTGTGCGAGTTTGAACCAGGGCTCCAGTTCGGCCAGGACTGCGTCCTCCTGCCAGTCCGGTCTCACCCACGGCGGGTTCCCCACCTGCAGATCAAACCCACCCCGTGCCCCGAAGACCTGCCCAAACTCCAACTCCCAGTGGAAGAACCCCTGCCGCTCAGCCACATCCCGCGCGACCCCCGCCCACGGATACCGCGACTCCAGCGAGTAGAACCGCTCCATGCCCATCCACTCGGGCAACTCGTCCTCGTACCGCTCCAGTTCGTCCAGCGTGTCGAACTGGGCCACCAGCGAGTCCGCAGCCACGTCCTGCGTGCCCAACAGCGACTCGGCGAAGTCCAGCCAGTCGTCCAGCGAGGCCAGCGGGATCACAGTCCGCCGCTCGCCCCGGATCTGCTCCTTGCGGCCCCCGCCCCGCGCACCCTTCGCCTTGACCTCGACGACCTGGACGTCACCGAACAGGTCCTCCGACTCGTACGTCTCCCGCACGGGCGCACCCGCCTGACCCGGAACCGGAGCCGCCGACACGGTCCACCCCGCCGACTGCGAAGCGACCTCCGCCGCCCGCGCGTACGCCTCATGCGACCCGTCCAGCAGCGCGGCCTCCTGCACGGGCCAGAACCACAGCGCGCACCACGCGTCCATCAGCGTCTTCAGACGCCAGTACGGGGTGTCGACGGCCTCCAGGTCGGCCTTGACCTTCTCCCTCGGCACTGCGACCTCGGGTGACCGCAGCCACCCCTCCTCCGCGCCCCACACATCCACCCGCCGCGAGATCTCCCGCTCGGAGATCTCCAGCCGGCGCACGACCAGCCCCCACAGGTACTCCGCCCGCCGGGCCAGCCCCTGAAGCCGCTTCGTCTGCACGGGACTCGGCGACTTGGTGATCGCCTTCCGCCAAGCGGCCAGCGCCTTCGCCTCCGCCGGAGCCAGTGCCTTGGCCTCCTTCTCGGCCGCGACCGCGCCCCACTCCTTCGCCGGAAGCAGGAAGTGGTGCACCGCCCCCTCGGATAGCGCCGCCCCCGCCAACGCCTCGGACAACGGGAAGCGTTCCGGAGTCGTCCCCAGCCAGCCGCCCTTCTTCAGACGCTCAGCGGAGTACACCTCCCGGCGCCCGCCGATCAGCGAGTTGCCGCGCCGCAGGTGCAGCCCGAACCACGGCGCCTCCATCCCCGGATGCATCGTGTTCAGCCACAGCGACACCTCCGCCAGCTCCACCGCCGTGTTGTTGAGGTCCACGCCGTAGGAGTTGTGCAGCGCGATGTACGCCTTGGCCTTCTGGAGCTCGACCGCGTACTTCTCCGTGTCGATGGCGACGCCCAACTCGTCCTGCCGCCGCCGCAGGTACTCCGCCGCGACCTGGTTGATCGCCTCGTTCAAGAACGCGCCCGAGCCGAGCGCCGGCTCGCAGATCTTCCAGTCGAGGAGCTCGCGCGCCTCGGTCACCGTGTCGTCCTGGTCCAGCCGGTGCTGCAACGCGAGCTGCACCGTCACCCGGGTCAGCGACTCCGGCGTGTAGTACGAGGCCGACGTCTGACGGTCGCGGCCCGACAGGCGGTACACGAACGCGCCCGGCGCGTACCACACGCGCTCCTCCACGCCGGTGTCCTCGTCCTTGTGGCGGACGAACACCTCGTCGGGGTACTCGTCGGCCTTCGTCGCCGGAACGAGCCAGGAGCCGTCCTTCGGGTCACCGTTCTTCGCGACCTCGTACAGCTTCTCGCCCGCGACGAAGCCCGAGTACGACATCAGGCCCTCGTACACGGCCCCGAGCTGGTTGATGCCCAACTGGGCGTAGGAGATGAAGCCGCCGCGCTCGCGCCGCTTGCCGCGCGTGAGCATCAGCAGGCGCAGCACCCGGTACAGCGTCTCGTTGCGCAGCCGGGTGTCGATGAACCGCTCCCCGCCCTCGCCCTCGGCCTCACCCTCGACCCGCGGGTCGGGAACCGCACGCGCCCCGATCAGCCGGATCGCGCCCGGCTCGAACAGCTTGGAGTGCAGCGGCTCGAACCGCAGCCCCATGTCCTCCGACGTCTTCGCGGTCACGGCCTCCGACGGCGTCTCCGCGTCCGCCCCGTGGGTCCGACGCGGCCGGTAGCCCTCCTGCACCTTGCCGAACAGCAGGTCCAGCGACTCGTACAGGTAGAACCCCTTGCGGGACTTCTCGTCGACGAGATCGCGCTCGGCGATCAACTCGCCCAGCCGGCCAAGCCCGTACCCCAGCTGGTACTCGGGGTAGTCCGACGGCAGGATGCCCAGCTCCGGGCGGGCCTCCGCGTACAACAGGAACAGGATCCGGTACAGGTACCGCAGCGACTCCCGCGTCAACTGGCGTCCAAGTTCCGGAAGTTCCTTGACCTCCTCCGGGCGGACACCGCCCTCGCGCAGCCGGTCGAGCACCTCGTTGGCGATCAGCTCGACGCTCAGCCGCAGCCCGTCCCGCAGCTCACTGCTGACGCCCACCGCGTGCTTCGTCGACTTGTCGACCAGCGTGGCGAGGGGGTTCTCCCCGCCCTCCGCCGGCGTACGCAGCGAGTCCGCCCCGAACAGCGCGGCCACCGTGTCGAGTTCGCCGCCCGCCTTGGTGTCGTTGCGCTCCAGCACCCGGTCCAGCGACACCGCCAGGTAGCGGCCCTCACCCCACGCCGCCCGGTCCGCGAGCACGACCACACCGCCGACCAGCAGCAGCACGTAGCGCGGCGCATCCTCGCACGCGAACAGGAACGAGGCGAGCTTGGACCCGGTGACGACGGTGTGCTGACCGTCCAGCCGCAGCTCGTCCAGCAGCCGCCCCGCGCCGTCCGGGTCCAGCGCGTCATCGGGTTCCGCCGACCAGCCGCAGTCCAGCGCGACGAGATCCTTCTCCGCGTGCGCGACCGTCACCTCGTGCGACTGGTCGGCGCGCACGACGGTGAGCGTGCCCGGCTTGGCGTCGAAGCCGAGGGCGCGCAGCACCTCCCCGTTCAGCTCGCGCACGCGGTCGCGCCACTCGGGGGCGTCGTACGTCACGGCGTCGTCGCCGGTCGCCGCCCGCCCCTCGTCCATCGTGAAGTACGACCGGGCCGCGAAGTAGGTGCGGCGCAGCGCCCGCAGGCCCGCGCGCGGGGTGACCGGCAGCGCGCCCTCGGGACGCTCGGCGCCGGCGGCGTCCTCCTCGCGCTGTTTCCACTCGGCGAGCAGGCCGGACTTCAGGTCCTTGGGGAGGACCTCGGCGAGGTAGTGCGCGGAGAAGTAGTCGCCGCGGTTGACCAGGGAGTCGAACGTCATCGTGAGATACCTCTGGGCGGGTCGGTCAGGCGGCGGCGTGGGCCGGGGCGAGGACGGCGAGGACGCGGAGCATCGGACGGCCGGTGGTGAGCAGGGAGTCCGCGAGGGAGGCGAGCCGGTCGCGGGTGGCGGTGGGCGCGGAGCCGCCGCCCGCCGCCGTCAGCGTCGGCTGCTCCCAGGCGCCCAGGCGGGCCTTGTACTCCTCGATCGGCACCCGCAGCGGCTCGTCCCACGCCTCCCGGTGCCGCTCGAGGAAGGCCTCCGCCGTGTCCAGGACGGCCGGGATCGCCTCGGCGAGGTGGTCGGTGTCGTGGTCGAGGCCGGGGTTCGCCATGGTCGGGCCGACCTGGGCGCGGCGCAGCACCGCCACCATGTCGTCGTCGACCTCGCCGTCCGTGGTGACCGCCATCCACTTGACGACGGTCGGCCGGCCGAGCGCGTTGGAGTAGATGCCCTGCACGAGGTACGTGGGCCGGGCCACGTCCGCCGTCAGCACCGGGGCCTCCTGGCGGTCCAGGCGGACCAGGACCTTGTCCGTCAGCCACTCCATGACCGGGTGCAGATCGGTCAGCAGGGAGATGTCCGGCCAGCTGGACGTCGCCGAGGCGCGGGCGCGCGTCAGACTGCTGTCGGCGAGGCGCCGGTTGAAGGTGACCTTCAGCCGGTCGCGCAGGCCCTGCTCACGGACGTACTCCGGGGGGAGTGCCTTGAGGCGGTGGACCAGGTCGGAGGGCGGGACGAAGGACAGCAGCCCGGTCTCGGGGTCGGCCGACAGGTCGAGCCGGTCGTGGGCGTCCGGGTACACCTCGCGCAGCGCCTCGTCGAGGAACTCCCGGGTGGAGCCGAACAGCCGGGGCACGTCCGCCCGGGGCACGGCGGCCCCGGTGCCGTCGCCGCCGCCCGCGTCGGCGGGGTCCTCCTCCGGCTCGTCGCCCACGGCGCCGAAGAAGTCGGCGAGGAAGTCGTCCACGGAATCGTCGGCACCGGAGGTGCGGTCGGCGTCCAGGGACTCGTCCACGTCACGGCCCCGCAGCAGGTCCTGGATGAGGGACTTCTCCTCGGCCTCCGCCCGGTACAGCCCGGACACCGCCTCCGCCGTGCCCAGCGACCGGTGCGCCTCGGCCTCCCGCTCCAGCAGGCGCTCGGAGACGAGCGTGTCGTCCTTGGCGCCGTCGACGGAACTGGTGAGGATCAGCGCCCGGAACTGCGGCTGGTGCGGCTGCCCGTAGCGGTCGATGCGGCCGTTGCGCTGCTCGATGCGGATCAGCGACCAGGGCACGTCGTAGTGGACGAGCTGGTGGCACTGGCGGTGCAGGTTGACGCCCTCGGAGGCGACGTCGCCCGTGAACAGGATGCGCACGGGCGTGTCCGCGAGGCCGAAGTCCTCCACGCACTGCATCTGCTGCTCGTCCGACAGACCGCCGTGCATGACCCGGGCGGCCTCCTGCGCGGCCTTCCCCTTGAAGCCGAGCGCCGCCGGCACGGTCCGCGCCAGCCACTCCAGCGTCTGCACCCGCTCGGAGAACACCACCACCCGGGTGTCCGACTTCGGCCCGACCCCGATCTCCCGCAACTGATCGAGCAGGGCCCCGAACTTGCCCGAGTCCGCCTCCGTCATCCCCGACGCCAGCTCGAGGAGCCGGTGCAGGGCCGCGCGCTCGGCGGCGGTCGACTCCGGGTCGTCCTTCTTCTCCAGCGTCTTGATGCGCGTGGTGACGGTGGCCTTCAGCGCCGTGTGGGAGGAGAGGAAGGACTTCAGCAGCGTGTACGGGAACAGGGGCACGTCACTGACCGACTTCGACCCGTCGGACGGCAGCCACACCGCCGCCAGCTCCTCGAAGACCTTCTCCTCGGCCGGAGTCGCCGTCACCCGGATCGAACGGGACGGGCCCCGGTCCGCCCACTGCCCCTTCATCTGCTCCCGCACCTCGGGGCTGACCTTCGTACGGCGGATGAACAGGTGCTTGATGTCGTCGGCGCGGTAGTGCTCCGGGTCGCGGATCGCGGCCGGGTCGAGCAGCGAGATCAGCTCGGCGAAGGAACGGGCGTCGCCGTTGTGCGGGGTCGCCGAGGCCAGCAGCAGGGCGTCCGTGTGCGGGGCGAGGGTGCGGGCGAGCTGGTTGCGCAGGGAACCCTTGTTGATCAGGTTGTGCGATTCGTCGATGACGACCGCGTCCCAGGTGATCCGCTCCAGGTGATGCTTGTACTGGTCGGTGTTCTTCAGGGTGTCGATGGAGACGATGACCCGCTTGAAGTACGTGAACGGGTTGCGGCCCGCCGGGATCTCCCGCTGGATCCGCTCGATGCCCACCGAGTCCAGCCGCACCAGCGGGATCGCGAACCGGGTCCACAGCTCGTGCTGGAACTGCTCCAGGACGTGCTGCGGGGTGACGACCAGGATGCGCTCGCCGCGGCCCCGACGGATCAGCTCGGCCAGGGTGAGGCCGATCTCCAGGGTCTTGCCGAGGCCGACGACGTCCGCGATGAGCAGACGGGGGCGCAGGTTGCGGCCGGACAGGGCGAGCTGGGCGGGGCGCTGCTGGTAGGGGAGGGCGTCCAGGAGGAAGGAGTCCGCGAGCGCCAGGCCGCGCTCGGCCTGCGGCAGCGGCGTCTTGCGCAGCACCGCCTCCAGGAACAGGCGCGAGCGGCGGAAGTTCGGCGAGTCGTCCCGCACCAGGCGGGTCAGCTTCGGGTCGAGCAGTTCGATCCGGTCGAGCCTGTCGAAGAACACCGCCTCCTGGTCGCGCACGAAGTCCGACGCGCCCACCGCCTCGATCCTGGCCCCGTCGTGCTCGGTCCGCGTCGCGGTGCGCACCAGCCACACCTCGTCCCGTACGAGGATCTGGGCACCCGGCGGGTACTGGGCGTCCTCGCCGCTCGTCGCGGGAGCGGTGCTCAAGTCGGCGGTCACGCGGGTGCCTCCTGGGCGATCAGGTCGATGGGGTGGATGTGGGGCAGGTCGGGCGGCCGGTGGGGGCACGGCCGGGACGGCGGGACGGCGGGCCGGGAAGCGGGCGCGGGGCCCGTCCCGGCCGACCGGCCGTCGGTGTCAGAACGGGGCCTTCGCCGCGTACGCGGTACGCAGCCGCTCCGCCGTCCTGCGGGCCTGGACGGAGTGGCGCAGCGTGTGCGCCGGCTCCTTGGGCCGGCCGGGGACCGCGGACGGGCGGTGGCCCGGCTGCGGCTGCTCGCGCCGGTCACCGCGGGGGCGGTCGCGGGGCTCGGCGGGCACGGCGGCGGGCGTCCCGGAGAGCGCCGGGGAGTCGTGCGCCTGAGGGGCGGCCGGGCCCGGGACGGTCTCGACCACGGTGGGGGAGACCGGCGGGGCACCGGCCGGTGTCTCCGGCTCGGCCGGGCCGGTCTCCGTGACCCGGGTGCCGTTCGCGGGGGCCGGCCGGGCGACGGTGGGGACGCTGTCGGCGGGCGCCGTCGGCCCGTGCCGGCGCTGCTCCGCGGTGTGCGCGGTGAGCCTGCGGCGCGCCTGGGCGATCTTCATGCCCCGGGCCTCGATCACCGACCGGCACTGCTGCACCACCTCGGTCAGCGACGGCCGGTCCGCGGCGCCGTGGGCGAGCATGCCGGTCAGGAGCGGCAGCAGTTCCTCCGGGACGCCGGACAGGTCCGGAGCCGTGCCGGGGTCCGTGACCAGGTGGAACACCATGTACGGGGTGGCCGCCTCGTGCGGATGGTGACCCGTCACGGCGAACAGCAGCAGCGCCCCCAGCGCGTACACGTCCACCGCCGCCGTCAGCGGCTTCACGCCCGCGGCCTGCTCCGGGGCCATGCAGACCGGGGTGCCGACGACCTGGTGGGGGGCGGTCAGGGAGACACTCGACTCGGTGAACGCGGCCAGGCCGAAGTCGATGATCTTCGGGCCGTTCGGTCCCAGCAGGACGTTGGCCGGCTTGAGGTCGCGGTGCAGCAGGCCCTGGGCGTGCACCCCCGACAGCGCCTCGGCGAGGATCGCGCCGAGGGCCGCCGTGAGGACGGACGGCAGCGTTCCGTGCGTCTTGACGTGCTTCGCGAGGTCCGGGCCGTCCACGTACTCCGTGGCCAGCCACGGCTGTTCCGCCTCCGCGTCCGCTCCCAGGAACGCCGCGATGCGGGGGCCCCAGATCGTCTTGAGGACCTCGATCTCCTGCGCGAACCGCTGCCGGGACTCGGAGTCCACGACCGACGGCTTGATCACCTTCACCGCGGCGGGTTCACCGCCGAGCGACTCGCCCAGGAAGACCTGGCCCATGCCTCCTTGACCGATCCGGCCGAGGAGTTCGAAGTCGCCCAGGGCGACCGGATCCTCGGGGTTCAGGGGCGTGATCTGCACGTGTGTCCTCGGCATTCGGTCCTGGCGGGCGTCCGGTCAGCCGCGATGCGCGCCTGGGGACACGGTAGTGGATGGGTGCGGGGTCGGGAACGAGGGTTGCGGAACGGAGATACCGGCCCCTATGGGCGAAGAGCGTGTGAAGGGTGCGCGCGAGGGGCGCGACGTCACGTTCCGGGCGGCAGCAGCCGGCCGCCCGTGAGTCCGCCCGCCAGCAGCCGTGCCGTCTCCTCCGCCAGCTGTGCCGCCCGCTGCGCCTCCGCCCGGAGCGCGTGCACGTGCCGGAAGGCCTCGCCGTACCGCCGCTGCTCCGCCGGCGGCAGCAGCGGTACGCGCAGCCGCCCCGGGCTGAGGTGGAGCGTCGAGCTGCCGGTCGAGGCGCCGGCCAGGTTGGCCTCGGAGCTCAGGAACCCGAAGAGGAACCAGGGGTCCAGCCGCGCCGGGTCCGGCCGGAACAAGTGAACGCCGGCCCCCAGCAGGGCGCCGCCCTCCGCCTCGCCCGCGACCCGGGCCACGGCGCCGGCGCCGCCGAGCAGGCTGCGGACCAGGACGTCGCCCACGGCGATCTCCGGCGTCTGCTCGGCCCGCACGTCCGGGACCTGCCCCGTCGGCCCGGTCCCGCGGGCGATGTCGCCGCCGGTCAGAGCGGGCCGGCGTTCCCCGCCGCCGGCGCCCGCCTCCGCCTCCTCCGCCTCGGCGGCCGTCGCCCGCGGCGAGACCGGAACCGCGCGCAGCACCTTCAGCGCCCCGCCCCGCGCCAGGTCCGACACCGTGGCCGTGCGCCACTCGCGGGCCGAAGCCCCCGCGGCGTCCCACGACGCCGTGCCGGCCAGCTCGGACACTGTCCGTGCCGCCGCCGCCAGCCCCTCGCGGGCCGCCGCGGTCTCGCGGGCCAGTTCCCGCGGGGCGACGTCCGCCGGCGAGGCGCGCACCTGCCGGGCCGGGGTCACGTCGACCACCTCGTCGAGCAGGTCGACCACGCCCACCGCCCGCGCCACCCCGGCCCGCGCCTCGAACCCGTTCGGGTCCCCGGCGTACGTCGTCCACGCGGAGACGATCTGCTCCGTCACCCGCGCCCAGTCCACCGAACCCGAACGGGTTCCGCCGCGTCCCGGCGCCGACGGCTCGCCGGCCATGTCGACGAAGAGCACCGTCCGGTGCGCCGGCCGGGTCGGTTCCGGCCGTTGCAGCACCCACACCTGCAGGCCGATGTGGAGCGGGATCGCCGCCCCCGGTGGCAGGGCCGCCACCGCCCGCAGCGCGCCGCTGCGGATCAGCTCGGAGCGGACGCGACGGCCGGAGGAGCGGGACGCCGTGGCCGGCGGGAGGAGCAGCACGGCGTGGCCGCCCGGTTCGAGGTGGGACAACGCGTGCTGGACCCAGGCCAGTTCGGACTCGGCGCGGGGCGGGAAGCCGTATGCCCAGCGCGAGTCGTAGGCCAGTTCGTCGTGGCCCCAGTCCCGGTCGCCGTAGGGCGGGTTGCACAGCACGGCGTCGACGGTGAGGTCGGGGAAGGCGTCGGCGCGCAGGCTGTCACCCGTGCGCACGGTGACGTCCGTGCCCTCCCCGGCCGTCAGGGTCAGGCCGACCGCGGTGCGCCGCGCCTGGACGGGAACGCTGTCCTGCCCGTACAGCTCGCGCGCGCCGCGTGCCGCCGCGGCCGTCAGCAGGGTGCCGCTGCCGCAGGCGGGGTCGAGGACGCGGGCCGGGGAGCCCGGGAGCAGGCGGGCCAGCAGGTCGGCGAGCGGGACGGGGGTGCGGTAGGCGCCGCTGGCCGCGCTGTCCTCCAGCTCCCGCTCCGCCAGGACGCCGAGCGCCGTCTGCGCGCCCTCGTCGCGGACGCAGAGCAGCAGGGCGCGCAGGACCGTGGTGTCGGCGGCGGTGAACCGGGCGGGTTCCGTGTCCGGCACCACGTCCGCGGCCCCGGCCGCCGCGTCGTTCGCCTGCTTCACCAGGTCGGTGTCGGACAGCGCGAGCAGACCGGTGAGGTCCTCGGCGGGGCGGCGGGCGGCCGCCAGGACCAGCAGGAGCAGGTCGGACGGGCCGGCGCCGGCCCGCTCGCGGAGGCGCAGGGTGGTGCGCAGCTCCCCGCTGGGCGTGGCCGCCGTGTGCTGTCCGCGTGCGGCGAGCCAGGCGCGGACCTCCTCCAGGTCGTACAGCGGGCTGCTGTCCGTGCCGCCCGAGGGTGCGGGGAAATTCTCGTGCCGACGGCGCCAGTTGCTGACGGTGGCGCGCGTGACGCCCGCGATGCGGGAGATCTCGGCGGCTGTCACCTGGGCGGAGGGTGCGGGTGGCTGCGGCATGGGTGAGTCCTGGCTCTGGTGGTCGGCGTGGTCACACCTTACAACGCGGGTCAGTCTTCACAGGGTGTTGGACAGTGCTTTCATGTTCGCGGGTGCCGCCGCCGGCGAAGACGCACCGCGGCCCCCTTCCGTCCCGGACGAGAGAGGGGGCCGCGGTGCGGACGACGGAGGGCTCAGGGGGCCGTGGTGGCGGCGGGGACCTCGTCGTGCTCGGGGTCGGCGACGGCCTCGCCCTCGTCGAGCCCGACGTCCTTCGTCTCCTTGCCGAGCAGCAGTGCCACCAGGGTCAGCAGCGCCATCGAGGAGAGGTAGACGCCGACCAGCCACGGCGAGCCGTCGCCGGCCTCCCACAGGGCGACCGCTATGAACGGGGCGACGGCCGCGCCGAGGATCGAGCTGACGTTGTAGGAGATCCCGGAGCCCGTGTAGCGCACGCTCGTCGGGAAGAGCTCCGGCAGCAGCGCGCCCATCGGGCCGAACGTCATGCCCATCAGCGTGAAGCCGAGCACCAGCCACAGCACCACGCCCAGCGTGCCCATGCCGATCAGCGGCACCCACGCCAGCCCGAAGACCAGGATCCCGGCAGTGACCGCGATCAGCGTGGAGCGCCGGCCGTACTTGTCCGCGAGCGGCCCGGAGACCAGGGTGAACACGGCGAAGAACAGCACCCCGAAGATCATCATCAGGACGAAGGTGGTGTAGTCGTACCCCAGGCCGGGCACGGCGGCGTCCTCGGGCGTACGGCCGTAGCTCAGCGAGAACGTGGTCATCAGGTAGAAGAGCACGTACGTCGCCAGCATGAAGAAGGTGCCGAGGACCAGCTGCTTCCAGTGGCCGCGGAAGACGGTGGCCAGCGGCAGCTTCCGCACCAGCCCGGCCTCGCGGGTCCTGGCGAAGACCGGCGCCTCCACCAGGCGCATCCGCACCCACAGGCCGATCGCGACCATCACCGCGGAGAACAGGAACGGGATGCGCCAGCCCCAGCTCAGGAAGGCGTCCGAGGGCTGCGACGGGTCGGCGCCCGCCGCGGACGGCAGCAGCGCGCCGATGACCAGGAAGAGCCCGTTGCCGATGATGAAGCCGAGCGGGGCGCCCAGCTGCGGGAACGTGCCGTAGAGGGCCCGCTTGCCCTGCGGGGCGTTCTCGGTGGCGACCAGGGCCGCGCCGCTCCACTCGCCGCCGAGCGCGAAGCCCTGTGCGAGCCGCATCAGCACCAGCAGCGCGGTGGCGACCCAGCCGGCCTGCGCGTAGGTGGGCAGCACGCCGATGAGGAAGGTGGCGATGCCCATGGTGAGGAGCGAGGCCACCAGTGTGCCCTTGCGGCCGAGCCGGTCACCGAGGTGTCCGAAGACCACGGCGCCGATCGGGCGGGCGACCATCGCGGCGCCGAACACCGCGAAGGACGACAGCAGCGCCGTGGTCGGGTCGCTGCTCGGGAAGAAGAGCGAGGGGAAGACCAGGACGGCGGCGGTCGCGTAGATGTAGAAGTCGTAGAACTCGATCGTCGTGCCGATGAGGCTCGCGATGAGGACCCGGGACCGGGAGTTGACGGGAACCGGGCTGGTGGTTGGTGCGGGCATTTCACGGTCTTTCCAGGTGGAACGGTTGCCCCACGATCTCAGACATCTCACTTGTCAGGAACGTCGTACCAGAGTGTGAGACGGCGACGGGTGTTCCGCGAGCCGGGCGGGCCGGCGTGGCAAGAGGGTGTCGGCAGGTGACCGCAAGTTGCCACGTCCGCCGCTCCGGCCGGGCGCCGGCCCCTGGCAGGGTTCCTGCCAGGGGCGCGTGGGCGCGCCGGCCGGCGGCCGAGGTTTCCCAGGAGGGGCCCGATGACGACGCGCGACATCCGTGAGCCGCACCGGGACGCCGGGGATCCCCGCGGTGCCCGTGGCGCCGGCGACGCTTCGGCGGCGACGGACGAGGGCGCGGCGACGGTCGCGATCGCCGCGCTGGCCGAGGGGGACTCACCGCGGCTGGGCGGCCTGGACCCGGTCCACGTCCGGTTGCTCGCCGAACGGGTGGACGCGATGCCGCCCCTGCTGGTCCACAGGGCGACCATGCGGGTGATCGACGGGCACCACCGTATGGCCGCGGCACGGTCGCGCGGCCTGGACCGTGTGCCCGTGCGGTGGTTCGAGGGGTCCGAGGACGAGGCCTTCGTGGCCGCCGTACGCCTCAACGCCTCGCACGGACTCCCGCTGACCGCGCAGGAGCGCGCCGCCGCCGTGTGCCGCCTCCTCGCCTCGCGTCCGGAGCGGTCCGACCGGTGGACGGCGTCGGTGTGCGGAGTCGCGCCGCGCACCGTCGCCGCACTGCGCGCGCGTACCGCGTCGGAGGGTGCGACCGCCGCCCACCGCGTCGGTCGGGACGGACGGCGCCGTCCGCTCTCCGCCCGGGAGGGGCGGGAGCGCGCCCGGGAGATCATGACGCGCGAGCCGCAGGCGAGCCTGCGGGCCGTGGCCCGCAGGGCGGGGATCTCCGTGGGGACGGCGCTCGATGTGCGCCGCCGGCTCACGGCGGAGCCCGAGGACACGCCGGCCGCCGCGCCGGCCGACTCCCTGCGGCCCCGGCTGGAGCAGCTGTTGCGGGATCCGTCGCTGCGGTACAACGACCAGGGACGGACGCTGCTGCGCCTGGTGACGTCGACCCTGGCCTTCATGGAACGGCCCGACTCCGTCGCGCAGGCGGCCGCGAGCCACTCCCGGGAGGCGCTCCAACTGGTCGCCCATGCCTGCGCGGAGGGTTGGCAGCGCTTCGGGGCACAGGTCGCCGACGAGGAGCCCCGGCAGGACGGTCCGGGGGCCGCCGTGTGACGGGCGGGGGCGGACGGTCCGGCCGGGTCCGTACGTCCGCGCACGCACGACACCGCGCCGCCGGGTGGCCCCGGCGGCGCGGTGTCGTGCGGACGGCCCGACGGGTGGGTCAGGAACAGGTCCGGTTGGTGTAGGAGGCGACGTGGGTCGCGGCGCCCTCCGAGAACGCGTACCGTCCGCCGGAGTTGCGGACGACCGTGATGTCGTACCTGGACCCGGCGTAGGTGTCCACCTGGCCGTCCCCGGTCTGGTCGCGGAGCCGGTCGCCCGCCCTGGTGAACGTCTTCTTCCCGACGATGCCGTCGGCCTCCAGACCGCGGTCGTACTGCCAGTTGTAGGTGGCCGCGTGGGTCGTGCTGCCGAAGACCCCGTCGACCTCGACGGTGGACAGGTAGCCGTCGGCGTACAGGACCTTCTGCCACAGGCAGGTGGCGTTGGAGTACGTGCCGTTGTACCCCCGGGCCAGGGTGCCCTCGTCGTCCCAGTCGTCCGCGAAGGCGCCCGATCCCGAGACGTAGCCGTCGTTGATGTTGGCCGAGGCGGACGTGGCCACACAGATGTCGAGGCCGAGGGCCGTCACGGCGGCCAGGGCCACGGGGACGGTCTTGCGCAGGGCGCGGTCGAGGAACATGGAGCTCTCCCGGTGCAGAGAAGGAAGGTGGTCGAACTGCTCACGGCGGGCGGGCCGGTGACGGTGCGCCGGCCGGCGGCCGCTTCCAGGAGTGTGCTCCCTCGCGGTCGGCGGGACGCCGGTCGTCCGAGGCAGGAGGATGCGGGGCGGTGGCCGCATCCTGCCAGTGCGGACGTCGCGGCCCACGGGCCGGTGGTGTTCAGTGCGCCGGTTTGCCGTCGCCCCGCCCACGCCTATGGTGGGCCCGCCCTTCGGGCCCCGGGCCCGTACGGAATCCAACGACCGAGGAGATCGGCATGCTCAGGAGAGCCCTGTACTCCCTGCTTGCTTGTGTCATGCTCATGATAGGAATGGTGGGCACCGGCGTCACCGCCGGCACCGCGCACGCGGTCGCCTGCCGGACCTGGTCCCACCTGCCCCTTGAGCCGGGCGAGTCCAACGAGGACGTCAGACAACTGCAGATCCGCGTCGCGGGCTGGGTGACCTCCGGCGAACGCCTGTCGTACGACGGCGTCTACGGGGACCGCACGGAAGCGGCCGTCCGCAAGTTCCAGCAGGCCTACAACCTGGACGTGGACGGAGTCGCCGGCACTCAGACGATCACCAAGATCAACCAGCTGTCGGACAGCGACTGCACCCCCATCCACTTCTCCTACGCCGAGCTCAACCGGTGCAACTCCACCTGGGCGGGCGGAGCCGTCAGCGCGGCCACGGCCAAGAGCAACGCGCTGAAGACCATGTGGAAGCTGGAGGCCATCCGGCACAAGCTGGGCGACACCCCCATGACCGTCTCCAGCGGATTCCGCTCCGACGCCTGCCAGCCGCCGGACAGCGCGCCCACCAGCCGCCACCGCTTCGGTGACGCCGCCGACCTCACCGGCACCCTCGCCCGGCGCTGCTCCTACGCGGTGCAGGGCAAGACCTCCGGCTTCTCGGAGATCCTCGGCCAGGGCTACGAGGGTCACAACGACCACACCCACCTGGCCCATGACCCGTCACCGTTCTGGAGCGCCCCCGGCTGTGCCGGCTTCTGACGGTTCCTGGTGAACCCCCGGGGTCCGGCGC
>NZ_JBHYVC010000037.1:47401-70031 GCF_042749965.1 Streptomyces sp. NPDC059454
TGGGGCGGCACGGGTGGGCGCGGACGGCACCCCACAAGCAGGGCGAGCGACACCCCCCCCCCGGGGGGGGGCCGGGCCCCGCGGGGGGGGCGCCGGCCCCCGTCCGTCCCGCGTGCGCGCACGCCGTGCCGGACCCGGCGGCAAGGGGCTCCGGCACGGCGAACAGCCCCTCATGGAAAGGCACCCGACCCCATGCTGTCTCCCACCAGGCGGTGGTTCCTCGGCACCGGCGCCCTGATCTCCACCGGTCTCGTCGGCTGCGGCGCGGGTGCGCCGTCGCCCCGACGGCGGACGCTCACCGCCCTCGTTCCCGACGACGGTGCCACCGCGGTCCTCGAAGCGGCGGCCGAGCGCTTCGGACGGTCCGCCGCGGCCAGGTCCTCCGGTACCTCGGTGGAACTGCGCCGGGTACCGGCCGACGCCTACGAGGCCGAACTGAGCGCCGCGCTGGGCGGTGGCGCCGACGGACCCGACCTCCTCTTCCACTGGGGAAGCGGATCCATCCGCACCGCCGCGGAGGAGTACCGGGTGACCGACCTCCACGACCTCATGCTGGACCATCCGGAACTCGGGCGGAGTTTCCTCCCCTCGGCGCTGACGGGCGGCCACGTCAACGAGCGTCCCTTCGGCGTCCCCGTGCGCGGAACCCGGCCCGTGCTGCTCTTCTACGACAAGACGCTCCTCGCCGATCTCGGGCTGCGTCCGCCGACCGACTGGACCATGCTCCGCCGGGCGGCAGCACGCCTCACGAAGGCGGGCATCACGCCGTTCGCGCTGGGCGGCGCGGACCCCTCGACGGAGCTGATGTGGCTGGCGTACCTGGTGGAACGCCTCGGCGGACCCGAGGTCTTCGGCCGGATCCAGGCGGGCGATCACACCCACTGGGACCACCCGGCGGTCCTGCGGGCCGCGCGGGAGGTGACGTCCCTGGCCGAGGCCGGCGCCTTCGGCGACGGCTTCGCGGACGTCTCCTACACCGACGGATCGGCCACCGCCCGGTTCGCCCGGGGGCGGGCGGCCATGCATCTGATGGACTCCCGCGAGCACGCGGCCCTCGTCGACCGGTTCCCCGGGTTCGCCGGCCGGCGGCTGGGCTGGCTCCCCTTCCCGGCCGTCGAGGGCGGCGAGGGGGACCCGAAGAACCTGGTCGGCACTCCCGCCGGTTACCTGTCGGCCGGCGATCTCACCGGCCACCGGGGCGGAGTCCTCGACTTCCTGAAGGAGTTCTCCACCCCGGATCACACCGACGCCCTGCTGGCGGCCGGCGAGGTCCCCGTCACGGCCGACGCCGCACGTCGGCTCGACGCCTCGCCCCACCCCGAGTTCACCCGCTTCCAGTACGAACTGGTCCGTGAGGCACCGGCGTTCACGCTGAACTGGGAGCAGGCCGTCCACCCGGCCTGGCGCGCGGCCCTGCGCGGCGAGGCCGCGGACCTCTTCTCGGGCCGGTCCACACCCCGGACGTTCGTCCGGAACCTGCGGGAGCGGCGCATACCGGCCGCTCAGCCCGGGTGACGGGAGGTGACGAGGGATCAGCTCGGGCTGTACCGGCGGCAGCCCAGGAAGCGGTCCGGCACCTCCCTCGACCAGGTGGCGTGCCTGATGCCCGCCGCGGTGCGGGGCCCGTACACCCCGTCCGCGGTCACCCCCGCTTCGCGCTGGGCGTCCCGCACGGCCGCCTCGGTCAGCCCTCCGTACACGCCGTCCGGCTCCAGGCCGGCGGCGTAGCACCGGTTGAGCGTGCGCTGCAGGGCCGTCACGGCCGATCCGGTGCTGCCCACGGGAAGCAGGCAGTCCAGCTCACCGGTTCCGCCGGAGTTGACGGGCATCCTGATGTAGTACGAGGGGTAAATGATGTTGCCTGCCCTGGTGCAGGTGTAGAGCGCGGCGGAGGCGGCCGGCGCGACGGCGGCCCCCGTTCCGAGGAGAGCCGTGGTCAGCGCTCCTGTGGCGGCACATGCCCTGAGACGTCCCATCGACTGCATGGCGGTCCTTTCCGAGGTGCGGATCCGGCGGAGTTCCGCAGGTGAGCCGGGGCGGCAGAGTGCTTCCGGCCCCTCGTGCGTGTCAAAGGTGTCCAGGCCCCCGCCGGCGGTCCGACCGCTGCTCGTCGGCAGTTGAACGGCTTCCGCGTTCCGGCGGACCGATGGCACTGTCCCGACCGGAGCCGCAGCCATCAGGCTCCCCGGCCAACCGTCCACCGTCGAAAGGACCGACGCATGCGACCCCGTGACATGACGAAAACCCTCCTCATCGCCACCGCGGTGCTCGGACTCACCGCCGGGGGCGCGGGCGGTGTGGGCTTCGCGGCGCCGGCACGGCCCGCCACCGTGTCGTCGACGGCCTCGGGGACGGAGGTCGCCCCGCTCGCCGTGGTGAACCTGGGTCTCAGCGTCACGCAGGCCAGGAAGGTGCAGTGCTTCCTCGAACGTCACTGGGAGTACGACGGTCCCCGGGACGGACTGCTGGGCACCGGGAGCTGGCAGGCGATGCAGCGGTATCTCGTGAGATGGGGCTACGAGGGCCGGATCGACGGTGTCGTCGGCACGGGCACGGTGATGGCGCTGCAGCGGGTGCTGCAGCGGGCATGGGACTACGACGGCCTGATCGACGGCATACCGGGGGACGGGACCAAGGCCGCGTTCAAGCGCTTCGCCGAGGACGCGTGGGTCTACTGCTGAGCCGCGGAGCCGCTTCCCGGGCCGCTCGGGTGGACCGGCAGGATGCTGCCGCGCGGCTGGCAGGAGGCTGCCCGCCGCGACGGCGTCCGCCGGACCCGCCGCGTGCCAGACTTCCTGTCGCCACTACGGCGCGACCGGTCGACCGGACCACGACGTGACCGGAGTGAGCAGCGGTTCGGACGACGAGGGGGACGTTGTGAGGATCAAAGCCGTAGTGGTGCGCTCGGCGCTCGTGGGAGCAGCCGTGGCGGCCCTGGCCGTGACCGGGGTGGCGTGGGGACCGGGGCAGGCCGGCGGTCCGGCCGGGACGCCGCTCACCGCGGACGGCCCGCCGAAGGAGACCTGCCGGGGCCCGGCGAACGGCTGGCAGGGCGACATGCAGTGGCCGGCCGACCCGGAGGAGTGCAAGGAGTAGGCGAGGCCCCGGCCCGCGCCCGGGCCGCGCGCGGGAGTCAGATCCAGCCGCGTTCGCGTGCCAGGAGGGCGGCGTGTGCGCGGCTCTCCGCACCCAGGAGCTGCATCAGAGCGGAAATGTGGCGCCGGTAGGTGCGCAGGGCCATCCCGCTGGCACGGGCGCCGGCCTCGTCCGTGCCGACCGAGCACATGGCCACGAGCACCTTTCGTCGGGCCTCCGGCAGTTCGGTGCCCGTGGACTCGACGAGACCGGTCAGGGGACTGAACACGTCGGCGCTGTTCCAGAGCCGCTCGAAGTGTCCGATGATGTTGGTGACGATCCCGGACTCCCGGGCGCACAGTGCGCCCTTCGACGTGTCCTGGGGATCGATCGGCACCAGCGCCGTGTGGTGGTCGTACACCAGCATCAGCTCGGTGAGCTCGCCCGAGACCCGGATCCGGGCACCGGCCAGGGCGAGTTCCGTCAGATACGCGACGGTCGGCGGGTCCTCCAGCGCCTCGGGACGCACCAGATTGCGGATGACGACGCCGCGTCGCAGACAGCGCATGTCCAAGGGCCGTGCGTGCTCGATGTTCTCGACGCTCAGCGCTTCGTAGGGCTCGGCGGAGAGCACCTCGGCGCGGGCGAAGAAGGAGAGCTCGTCGAGGCGGGTGCGGATCTCCTTCACGTCGGTGATCCGCTCGACGGTGGGCACGGTCTCCGGAGTCGCCGCGGCGGGCATGTCGCGCGTCAGGACGTCGATGATCGGGCCGAGATGGGTGAGGAGGCGTATCTCCCCGTAGAGATCCTCCAGGCGCTGCTCCGCGAGCCTGGCGACGACGAGCTGCGGCTCGGCGGCCCGGGCCGTCCCTCCGTCCTCGCGGATGATCCGCAGCGCGCGCAGCCGGTCCACGGCGGCGCGCACGGTGTCCGCGCTGTGTCTCAACAGAATGTGCACGTCGTCCAGTTGGGCGCCCGGATTGCGCAGCAGGTGCCGGTAGACGTGCTCCTCGGCGGCGGACAGCCCGAGGACCCCCATTTCGCGCGCTTCCACGAACACCACTCCTGGTCATGTCATGGGAGAACGACCACCCATGCCTCTGCCGCAGTGTAAGGACACCTTGACGTTCCGGAGAGCAAGTCACCGGAGTTTGTTGATCGTTGATTCATCCGGGCGCGCGCGACGGTGGGGAGCCGCGCCGTGGCGCCGTGCGGGCCCGGGGCGAAAATGCGTGGCCCGGCCCCCGCGGCCCTCCCTACACTCACCGCACAGGCGCCGCCCCCCGTCGGGCCGCGCGTCCATGACCAGTGAGGGGAGTCCGGCCGTGCGCGACCACGCCACCGCTGCCGCTCCCCGTTCCCGGTCCCGTCGGTCCGTGGTGATCCTGGTGTCTCCCGCCCTCCGGTGCCCGCCGCGCGGCCGGTACCGGATGCCCGCGACGCACGTCTGAGCCTCGTACGCCCCGCAGACGAGGGACGCATGAGGCCGTGCGCCGGGACATCGCGCCGCCCTTCTCCGGAACATCCGAAAGGCCACGGGCCATGCGCACCAACCCCCTCGCCACCGTCCGCAACCTGGGCGTCCTCGCCCACGTCGACGCCGGCAAGACCACCGTCACCGAGCGGATCCTGTTCGTCACCGGCACCACGCACAAGCGCGGCGAGGTGCACGACGGCACCACCGTCACCGACTTCGACCCGCAGGAACGCGACCGGGGCATCACCATCTTCGCCGCCGCCGTCAGCTGCTCCTGGGACGGTCACCGGATCAACCTCATCGACACCCCGGGCCACGTCGACTTCGCCGACGAGGTGGAGCGCTCCCTGCGCGTCCTCGACGGCGCGGTCGCCGTGTTCGACGCGGTCGCCGGCGTGGAACCGCAGAGCGAGTCGGTGTGGCGGCAGGCGGACCGGCACGGTGTGCCGCGGATCGCGTTCGTCAACAAGATGGACCGGGCCGGCGCCGACCTGGACACCGCCGTCGCCTCCATCCGGGAGCGGCTGCACCCCGTACCCCTGGCGGTGCAGTTGCCGATCGGCGCGGAGGACGCCTTCACCGGCGTCGTCGACCTGCTGCGCATGCGGGCCCTGACCTGGACCGACGAGGGCGAGGCCCGCGATGCGGCACCCGTGCCGGACGAACTGCGCGACGAGGCACGCGCACGGCGCCGGCTGCTGGAGGAGGCCGTCGCCGAACTGCACCCCGGCGCGCTGGAGGAGTTCTGCGACACGGGCGCGCTCGGCGACGCCACGCTCGCCGGCGCCCTGCGGGACCTGACCCGCGGCGGTGACGCCGTCGTCGTCCTGTGCGGCTCCGCCTACCGCAACCGCGGCATCGAACCGCTGCTGGACGCCGTACTCGCCTACCTGCCGTCGCCGCTCGACGTACCGCCGGTGTGCGGCACGGACCACGACGGCGGCGAACAGCGGCGGGCCGCCGACCCGGCGGCACCGCCGGCCGCCCTCGCGTTCAAGGTGAACGCGACCGCCACCGGGCGGCTGACCTACCTGCGGGTGTACTCGGGAACGATCGAGAAAGGAGACACGGTGTGGGACGCCACCGCGCGCCGCTCCGAGCGCATCGGCCGCATCCTGCGCGTCCAGGCCGACCGGCACGCCCCACTGGACCGGGCCGTCGCCGGGGACATCGTCGCCGTGGTCGGACTGAAGTCCGCCCGCGCCGGCTCCACCCTGTGCGCGCCGGACGCCCCGCTGGTCCTGGAGCCTCCGGGTGTCGCCGAGCCGGTCGTCTCCATGGCGGTCGAGGCGCTGAAGGGCACGGACACCGGGCGTCTGGCGTCGGCACTCGCGCGGCTCGCCGAGGAGGACCCCTCGCTGGTCGTGCGCACCGACCCGGAGACCGGTCAGACGGTGCTGTCCGGCATGGGCGAGCTGCACCTGGAGGTCGCGGTGGAGAAGGTCCGGCGTGAGCAGGGGCTGGGCGTCAACGTGGGCCGTCCCCGGGTCAGTCACCGGGAGACCGTCGGCCGCGGTGTGTCCGGGTTCGTGTTCCGGCACGTCAAACAGGACGGCGGGGCGGGGCAGTTCGCCCACGTCGTGCTGGACGTCGAGCCGTTGGACTCCCCGGAGTCCGGCTTCGAGTTCCGCTCGACGGTCGTCGGCGGCCGGGTGCCGCAGGAGTACGTGCGCGCGGTCGAGGCCGGCTGCCGGGACGCCCTGGCCGAGGGGCCGTTGGGCGGGCACCCGGTGACCGGGCTCCGTGTCACGCTCACCGACGGGTCGACCCATGTGAAGGACTCGTCGGACACCGCCTTCCGCACCGCCGGCCGGTTCGGACTGCGGGATGCCCTGCGGGCCTGCGCGATGGTCCTGCTGGAGCCGGTCGTCGAGGTCACGGTCACCGTGCCCGAGGACGCGGTGGGCGGCGTGCTCGGTGATCTGGCCGCGCGGCGCGGCCGGGTGACCGGCTCGGTCACCCGGGCCGGCGCGACGGTCGTCACCGCGACCGTGCCGCTGGCCGAACTGTTCGGCTACGCCACCCGGTTGCGCAGCCGCACCCAGGGCCGCGGCACCTTCACCGCCCGGCCCACGGGTTACGCCCCCGCGCCGGCTCCCGCGCCCGTGCGGTGAGGCGTGAACGGCGGCCCCTCCCGCAACTGGAGCCGGGAGGGGCCGCCACCGCCGCCGTACGGGCACACCCCGACCGTCGGCGTCGATCATGGGCGTGCCCGCGGCGGCGGGGTCAGGGGTACGACACCACCGTGGACGGCACGGTGGTGCTGCCCGAGGTCGGGGCCCCGGTGTCGTTGATGACGCACTCGTACTGCCCGTGCCCGCTCAGCGAGACGACCAGCAGACCGTGGAAGCGCACGCCCGGACGGTTCGGGGCGGCGAAGCCGTGGTGCTGGACGATGCCCGGATTCACGTTGTAGTAGCAGTAACTGCCCATGCCCCAGCCCTCGTGGGTGGTGACACGGTCGCCGACCTTGTAGGCCGCGTAGCCCTTGACCGAGCCGTTCTGGATCGCGGCCTGGTCGGGGGCGTCGTACGCCTTCTCGTTCTGGAAGAAGATCGTGCGGCCGCGTTCGCCGTTCCACTGCACGTCGTACTTGTTGAAGTGCTCGACGAACAGGCCGGTGGCGAGGACGTCGTGGCCGTTGACCACGACGCCGTAGTCGCAGCGGTTGGTCTCCCAGCCGACGCCCTCGCCGTGGTCGGCGCGCCAGACCCAGGTGTGGTCGACGATGGTGTTCCGGGCGTTGACCACCATGCTCGTGGTCGCCTTGCCGGGCCCCGCCCCGCCGACGCGGATGAAGACGTCCTGGACGGTGATGGGGTCGGCGGAGTGGTCCCGGCGCGCGCCGTCCGGGCCGATCTCCAGCAATGTACGGGAGTTGACCGGCCCGGCGTCGATCAGGAAGCCCGCGAGGCGTACGCCGTCGACGTCGGCGACCTTCAGGGCGGTGACGCCGTTGTCGGGGATCAGGGTGGCGTAGCCGAGACCCAGGACGACCGTGCCCGCGCGGTTCACCCGGACCGGCTGGTCGACGTGGTAGATACCCGGCGTGAGCAGCAGGTCGAGGCCCTGGTCGAGCGCCTGGTTGAGGGTGGCCGCCGAGTCGCCCGGCCTGGCGACGTAGAAGCGGTCCAGCGGCAGGGAGGTGCCGCGCGGGGTGCCGTTGCCCCAGGTGACACCGCGCGCGTTCCTCCGCAGCGCGGGCAGGAAGACGCGGTACCGGTCGCCGTCGAGGTACAGGAAGGGCTTCTCGCGGGAGATCGGCGTCGTGTCGAGCGTGGTGTACGGCGGATCCGGGAAGCTCTGCGCGGGGGCGCCCTCGACACCCGAGAACACCATGTTCCACACGGCGTTGGTCCAGCCGCCGACCGAACTGTCCCGGGTGTACCACTGCTGCTGCGAGTACGGGCCGACCGTGCCGTCGACACGGCTGTCGGCGATGTAGCCGCCGCTCGCCCAGCCGTAGCCGGACGGCGCGAGGTCGAGGCCGCCGCGTACGTGCATCCGGCGGAACGGGGCCGCCTGCGCGACCGCCCACCGGTTGGTGCCGTTGACCGGGACGAGCGCCAGGTTCTCCGCCGAACGCCAGAAGTTCTGCGTGGCGTTGCCGTCGAACCAGCCGGCGTCGACCGTCACGTCACCGTTGATGGTGGTGTCGTCGGGGGAGAGGCCGAGTCCGGAGACCGAGGTGTAGAAGCCGAGCCGGGCGTTGAGCCCGTTGTACGTGCCCGGCTTGAACAGCAGTTGGTAGCGACCGGTGCCGAACTGGGCCGACTCCTGCCGGGCGAACACCTCGTCGAGCCTGGTCTGGATGCCCGGCGTGGACGGGTCGAAGACGATCACGTTGGGGCCGAGATCGCCGCCGCCCTTCAGCCGGCGCGGTTTCCGGCGCTTCGCCGCGGGTGCGGCGGAGGCCGCCGAGGGCAGTCCGGCCAGGACGGGGGCGGCGGCCGCGGCGCCGAGGACGGTGCGGCGGCCGATGGTTGAACGCCGGGAGGACGACGGGGAGTCGGGCGTCATGTGGCTGGCTCTCCTGGTTCAGGAAGTGAACGGCGTGGGGACTGGGAGCGCTCTCTCGACGCTGAATGGTTCATCCGTGGAACAGATGAGTCAAGGGGTCCGGCGAGAGTTGGGTGAGTCCGTCCAAACCCTTGACGTTCCACCTCCGGAGGGTTTAACTCACGTCCTAAATTAAGACGTGAGGCGGTGTCTTCGTGCGGAGGACGCCTCATGCACCCCGGAAAGGGACATCAGGAGCCATGCGCAGTATCCGAGCCGCGGCCACAGGCGCCGTCATCCTGTCTCTCGCACTCGCCGCCTCGGCCTGCGGAGGCGGATCGAGTACCGGAGGCGGGTCCAACGACTCGCCCAAGGAGCTCACTTACTGGGCGTCCAACCAGGGCGCCGGCATCGAGGTGGACAAGAAGGTCCTCCAGCCCGAGCTCGACAAGTTCGAGAAGCAGACCGGCATCAAGGTGAAGCTGGAGGTCGTGCCCTGGTCCGACCTGCTCAACCGGATCCTCACCGCCACCACCTCGGGGCAGGGCCCGGACGTGCTGAACATCGGCAACACCTGGTCCGCCTCGCTCCAGGCGACCGGCGCCCTGCTGCCCTGGGACGCGAAGAACTTCGACAGGATCGGCGGCAGGGACCGCTTCGTCGACTCCGCGCTCGGCTCCACCGGCGTCGAGGGCCAGGACCCGGCCGCGGTCCCGCTGTACTCCATGGCCTACGCCCTCTACTACAACAAGCAGATGTTCGCCGACGCCGGCATCGACGGACCGCCGGCCACCTGGGACGACCTGGTCGCCGCCGGCAAGAAGCTGTCCAAGGACGGCAAGTGGGGCATAGGCACGGAGGGTTCGAACCCCTCCGAGAACATCCACCACGCCTTCGTCTTCGCCAAGCAGCACGGCGCCGACTTCTTCACCGCCGACGGCAGGGCCGACTTCACCAACGACGGGGTGGTCACGGCGGTCAAGCAGTACGTCGACCTCATGGCCGAGGACAAGGTCATCGCCCCGGGCAACGCCGAGTACGCCCAGAACCAGTCGGTCAGCGACTTCGCCAAGGGGAAGACGGGCATGCTGCTGTGGCAGTCCGCCTCCGCCAACCTCGCCTCCCAGGGCATGAGCGAGGACGCCTACGGCATCGCCCCGGTGCCCGTGCAGTCCGGCACCCCCGGCGCGGGCAAGCAGGTCAACTCGATGGTCGCGGGCATCAATCTCGCCGTCTTCAAGAACACCGACAACCTCGACGGCGCCACGAAGTTCGTGAAGTTCATGACCAGCGACGCCGAGCAGAAGATCCTCAACACGGCGTACAGCTCCATCCCGCCGGTCAAGGCCGCCCAGGAGGACGCCGCCTTCAACTCCCCGGCCAACGCCGTCCTGAAGGACACCCTCGCCAAGAGCGCCGTCGCCCTGCCGCAGGTGCCCGACGAGTCCCAGTTCGAGACCGCCGTCGGTACGGCGATCAAGGAACTGTTCGCCGACGCCGCCGCCGGACGCGCGGTGACCACCGACTCGGTGAAGGCCGCGCTCACCAAGGCGCAGCAGCAGATGCCCAAGAAGTGAGTCCCGACACCGCCATGACCACCACTGCTCCTGCGGATCGGGCCGCCGCGCGGAAGAGCTCCCCCGGTGCGGCGCGCGGCCCCCGCCGCCGCCCCGGGCGGATCCGCCGCATCGGACTGCCCTACCTGCTCCTCCTGCCCGCCCTGCTCCTCGAACTCCTCGTCCACCTGGTGCCGATGGTCATCGGCATCGTGATGAGCTTCAAGGAACTCACCCAGTTCTACATCCGCGACTGGGGCACCGCCCCCTGGGCCGGTTTCGACAACTACTCGGTGTCGGTGGACTTCGACGCCCCCGTCGGCGAGGCCCTGCTGCACTCCTTCCTCGTCACCATCGCCTTCACCCTGCTGTCCGTCGGCCTGTGCTGGCTGATCGGCACGGCCGCCGCGATCTGCATGCAGGACACCTTCCGCGGACGCGGCCTGCTGCGCGCCCTGTTCCTGGTCCCGTACGCCCTGCCGGTCTACGCGGCCGTCATCACCTGGGTGTTCATGTTCCAGCACGACAACGGCCTGGTGAACCACGTCCTGCACGACCAGCTCGGCCTCACCGACAAGCCGTCGTTCTGGCTCATCGGCGACAACAGCTTCTTCGCCCTGCTGATCGTCTCCGTCTGGAAGGGCTGGCCGTTCGCCTTCCTCATCGTGATGGCCGGCCTGCAGAACATCCCGCGCGAGCTGTACGAGGCCGCCGCCCTCGACGGTGCGGGAATGCTCCAGCAGATCCGCCGCATCACCCTGCCGTCGCTCCGCCCGGTCAACCAGGTGCTGGTCCTGGTCCTGTTCCTGTGGACGTTCAACGACTTCAACACCCCGTACGTCATGTTCGGCAAGACCGCCCCCGAGGCCGCGGACCTCATCTCGGTCCACATCTACCAGGCGTCCTTCGTCACCTGGAACTTCGGCACCGGCTCCGCGATGTCCGTCCTGCTCCTGCTGTTCCTGCTCGTCGTCACGGGCGTCTACCTCGCACTCACCTCGCGCGAGCGGAGGGCCTCGCATGCCTAGCACCCCGACGACGGCACCGGCCTCCCCGATGGCCCCGCCCCGCTCGTTCCTGTGGACCCGGCGGATCTTCCTGACCCTGCTGGCCGGCTTCGTGCTGCTCCCGGTCTACGTCATGGTCTCCAGCTCGCTGAAGCCGCTCGCCGACGTCACCGGCGAGTTCCGCTGGCTGCCCACCGAGCTGACGATCGACCCGTACATCGACATCTGGTCCACGGTCCCACTGGGCCGCTACTTCGTGAACTCACTGATCGTGGCGGGCGCGGCGACCGTCTGCTCGGTGGTGATCGCGGTGTTCTCCGCGTACGCCGTCAGCCGCTACAGCTTCCGCGGCAAGCGCGTCTTCACGGTGACCGTGCTGTCGACGCAGATGTTCCCGGGCATCCTGTTCCTCCTCCCGCTGTTCCTCATCTACGTCAACATCGGCAACGCCACCGGCATCGCCCTGTTCGGCTCCCGCGGCGGACTGATCCTGACGTATCTGACCTTCTCGCTGCCGTTCTCCATCTGGATGCTGATCGGCTACTTCGACTCGGTCCCCCGCGACCTGGACGAGGCGGCGATGGTGGACGGCTGCGGCCCGCTCGGCGCGCTCTTCCGCGTCGTCGTCCCGGCCGCGATCCCCGGCATCGTCGCGGTCGCCGTCTACGCCTTCATGACCGCCTGGGGCGAGGTCCTCTTCGCGTCCGTGATGACGAACGACACCACCCGCACCCTGGCGGTCGGCCTCCAGGGCTACTCCACCCTCAACGACGTGTACTGGAACCAGATCATGGCCGCCTCACTCGTGGTGAGCGTCCCCGTGGTCGCCGGCTTCCTGCTGCTCCAGCGCTACCTCGTCGCCGGGCTGACGGCAGGGGCCGTCAAGTGACCGGCTCTCCTGATCCTGAAGGGACTTCCGTGACCATCGACTACGCCGCCCTCCCCGACGACTTCCTGTGGGGCACGGCCACCTCGGCGTACCAGATCGAGGGGGCCGTGGCGGAGGACGGCCGTTCCCCGTCGATCTGGGACACCTTCTCGCACACCCCCGGCGCGATCGCGGGCGGCGACCACGGCGACACCGCCTGCGACCACTACCACCGCTGGCGCGAGGACATCGGCCTGATGCGCCGCCTCGGCACCAACGCCTACCGGCTGTCCGTCGCCTGGCCGCGCGTCGTGCCGGGCGGCGACGGCCCGGTGAACGAGAAGGGCCTGGCCTTCTACGACCGGCTGGTCGACGGCCTGCTCGAGGCCGGCATCACCCCGTCGGTCACCCTCTACCACTGGGACCTGCCGCAGACCCTCCAGGACCGCGGCGGCTGGCCCGAGCGCGACACCGCCGAGCACTTCGCCGCGTACGCCTCCGTCGTCGCCGAACGCCTCGGCGACCGCGTCGCTCACTGGGCGACCCTCAACGAACCCCTGTGCTCGGCCTGGATCGGCCACCTCGAGGGCAAGATGGCCCCGGGCCTGACGGACCTCACGGCGGCCGTCCGCGCCTCCTACCACCTCCTGCTGGGGCACGGCCTCGCCGCCCGCGCCATCCGCGCCGCGGCCCCCGACGCCCAGGTCGGCATCGTCAACAACCTCTCCACGATCCACGCCGCGAGCGACCGCCCCGAGGACCGGGCGGCGGCGGTCCGCATGGACGGCCACACCAACCGCTGGTGGCTGGACCCCGTGCACGGCCGGGGCTTCCCGGAGGACATGCGCGAGGTCTACGGCGTCGAACTCCCGGAACAGCAGGGCGACCTGGAGACCATCGCGGCCCCGCTCGACTGGCTCGGCCTGAACTACTACTTCCCGCAGGTGGTGGCCGCCGACCCGGACGGACCCGCCCCCCACGCCGCCTTCGTGCGCCGGGACGGGGTGCCGCGCACCGGCATGGACTGGGAGATCGACGAGAGCGGCATCGAAACCCTGCTGCTGCGCCTGACGAACGAGTACGGCGCCCGCAGGCTCTACGTCACCGAGAACGGCTCCGCCTTCCCGGACGTCGTCCGCCCCGACGGCACCATCGACGACCCGCAGCGCCAGGACTACCTCACCCGGCACCTGGCCGCCTGCGCCGACGCCGCCCGCAAGGGAGCCCCGCTGGCCGGTTACTTCGCCTGGTCGCTGCTGGACAACTTCGAGTGGGCGTACGGCTACGACAAGCGCTTCGGCCTCGTCCACGTCGACTACGACACCCAGGTCCGCACCATCAAGGGCACCGGTCACCGGTACGCGGACATCATCCGCGGACACGGCGACCGCGTACGGCGGGCGGCCTGACCGTCGTGGCCCCGGGCGGGTGCGGGCGGTGGCCCGCGCCCGCCGGGCCGCGGTGCACGCCGCCTCGGGCGGCCGGTTCGGCGACGCGGGCCCGGCGCCGCCGTACGCCTGCGGCCTCAGCGCCGTTCGTACCCCCGCAGGAACGCGCGCACCCCGGACGTGATCAGTTCGTCCCGCTCCTCGTCCGGAAGGGGCAGACCGCCCTGGTAGGTGCGGTCGCTGATCTCGCCGGCGGTCAGCTGCAGGAAGTGGCGCGCGGCGCGCTCCGGGTCCGGGGCGTCGAGCAGTCCGTCCTCGGCCAGTTCGCGGAAGCGGTCCGCCACCCCCTTGAGGGCGCGGTCGGGACCGGCGGCACGCCAGGCGTCCAGGAACTCCCGCGGGATGTGACCGACCTCGGCGCGCAACTGCCGTACGACGGCGAAGTGGTCGTGGTGCCGGTCCATCGGTGACACCCAGGCGTGCGCGAAACCGATGAGGTCGGCCTCCAGGTCCGTGACCTTGTGCAGCCGCCGGTCGACGGCGTCGAGATGGGACCGTACGACCTCCTCCGAACCCTCCACGACGACGACGCGGAAGAGCTGCGCCTTCCCTTCCGGGAAGTGGTTGTAGATCGTGCGGGTGGAGACCCCGGCCTCCTTGGCGATGGAGTCCATGCCGGCGCGGGTGTAGCCGTCGCGCCCGAAGACGCGGCGCGCTCCCCGCACGATCGCCTGCCGCTTCTCCGCCAGCCCTTGTCTCACGCGTCCTGCCCCTTCCTGTCACCGGTCACGGTATCCGGACCGGAGGAATTACAACGACCGTTGCATTCATTGCCATGAGCGTTGTACTTTCTCGGTGTGACCAACTCATCGGATTCCTCTCCGCGTTCGCACGTCTCCACCGCGACCGATGCCCCCCTGCGGGTCGTCGTCCTGATCGGCTCGACCCGCGAGGGCCGCTTCGCCCCGGTCGTCGCCGACTGGTTCCTGCGGTTCGCCGCCCAGCGCGACGATCTCGAACTGGACCCCGTCGACCTGGCCGAGCACCCCCTGCCCGACGTCGTCTCCCCCGCGGCCCACCCGGAGGCCGCCGAGGTCACGGGGCGCCTGGCGGCGGCCGACGCCTTCGTCGTGATCACCCCCGAGTACAACCACAGCTTCCCCGCACCCCTGAAGAACGCCATCGACCTGCACTACACCCAGTGGCAGGCCAAGCCGGTCGGCTTCGTGTCCTACGGGGGCCTGGCCGGCGGTCTGCGCGCGGTCGAGCACCTGCGGCTGGTCCTCGCCGAACTGCACGCCGTCACGGTGCGGGACACGGTGAGCTTCCACAACGCGTGGGAGAGCTTCGCCGAGGACGGCTCACTGCTGCGGCCCGAGATACCCGAAGGGGCGGGCAAGGCGATGCTGGACCAGCTGGGCTGGTGGGGGCGGACGCTGCGGGACGGGCGCCGCCGTTCCCCGTACGGGGCGTGATGAGCACCGCCCTCCCGGCACGGACCGGGGGAAGCGGCGGAAGCGGGGGACCGTCCCTGCCCGCCGTCCCCCGGCACGTCCTGGCCCTCGCGGGCGTCGTGGTGCTCGGTTCGTTCATGACGGTGCTCGACATGACCATCGTCAACGTCGCCCTGGACCACCTGTCGCGCGCCTTCGACGCGCCCCTGTCCGTCGTCCAGTGGACGGTGACCGGCTACTCGCTGGCGCTGGCGACCGTCATCCCGGTCACCGCGTGGGCGGTGGGCCGGTACGGCGCCAAGCGGGTCTTCCTCACCGCCGTCGCGCTCTTCACCCTCGGCTCGGGACTCACCGGGCTGGCCTGGGACGCGGGTTCACTGATCGTGTTCCGTGTGGTGCAGGGACTCGGCGGCGGCATGATCGTGCCCGTCGCGATGACGGTCGTCCTGCGCGCCGCCCCGCCGGAACGCAAGGGCACGATGATGGGCATCCTCGGCATCCCCGTCCTCGTCGGCCCGATGGCGGGTCCGGTCCTCGGCGGCGTCCTCACCGACGCGCTGTCCTGGCGCTGGATCTTCTTCGTCAACGTTCCGGTCGGCGCCCTCACGTTGCTGCTCGGTGCCCGGGTCATGCGCGACGACGACGAGCGGACCGGCCGCCCGCTGGACCTGGCCGGACTGCTGACGCTCTCCCCGGGCCTGGCCGCCCTGCTGTACGGGCTGACGCTGGGCGGCGAGCGCGGCGGCTTCGGCACCGCGGGGGTTCTCGTCCCGGTCGTTGCCGGTACGGCGCTGGTGGCCGCCTTCGCCGTGCGGGCGCTGAGGGCGGACCACCCCCTGCTCGACCTACGGCTGCTGCGCAGGGCGTCGGTCGGCCGTGCGGTGGCGACCATGGTGCCGTTCTCGGCCGCGTACTTCGGCTCGATGATGCTCGTACCGCTGTACTGGCAGCAGCAGCGCGGCCTGTCCGCCACGCAGACCGGACTGCTGATGATCCCCCAGTTCCTGTGCAGCGGGACGGTGATGCAGATCTCCAGCCGGATCTCGGACCGGGTGGCGCCGCGCGCGATCGTCGTCCCCGGCGTCCTGGTCGCCGTCGCGGGCTTCCTCGCCTTCGCCGTCCAGGCCGGTTCCGACGCCCCGTACTGGCGCCTGGCCGCCTCCCTGGCCGTCATGGGCACCGGGGTCGGCATGACGAACATGCCCGTCATGGCCTCCGCGACGCGCGGCCTCACGGGCACCGAGGTGGCGGCCGGCAGCACGGCGCTGAACATCGTCTCCCAGACGGCGGCGTCCGCCGGCACGGCGCTGGCGGCTTCGCTGCTGACGGCGACGGACGGATTCCGTACGACGCTGCTGTGCGGGGCGGGCCTGATGGCGCTGGCGCTGCCGATGGCGACGCGCCTGCCGAAGTACCGGCCGTGAACGCGGACGCCGGGCCCGGGCGGACCGGGACGAACGGCGCGACCGGGAAGGCCGGCGCGACCGGGGAGGCCGGGGAGGCCGGGGAGGCCGGGGAGGCCGGGGAGGCCGGGGTGACCGGGGTGACCGGGGAGGCCGGGGTGGCCGGGGAGGGGCGAAGCGGCAGTCGGCCCTGACCCGCGGGGGCGGATGCCGTTCCGGCCGGCCCGCCGGGGTGAAAGCGGATGCCGTTCCGGGCGGTCCCGTTCCCGCTGCCGGGCGCGGGACCGTCGCACACGCTCGGACGCCGGCCGACCGGACTGCCGGAGCAGAGAAGGAACGGCCCCTCGTCGCGTGGGACGAGGGGCCGTTCCGTGCGGTGCGAGTGCCGGATCAGGCGTGGCGGTGGGAGTGGCGGTTGCCGGTGACCAGGCGGTAGAGGGCGAGCAGGATGACGGAGCCGGCGATGGCGGCGATCCAGGTGGACAGTTCGAAGAAGCCGTCGATGGAGTCGACGCCGAAGATCACCTTGCCGAGCCAACCGCCGAGAAGACCGCCGGCGATGCCGATGAGCATCGTGATGATGACGCCGCCGGGGTCCTTGCCCGGCATCAGCGCCTTGGCGATGAAGCCCGCGAGCAGACCGATGAGGATCCAAGCGATGATGCCCATGACGTATCTCCTACCTTGTCGTATAAAGTTTCTGTTAGTGCACCGTCTTTACCGTCGGCCCACTTTCAAACGCCGCGGCTTCGATCATCTGCCGGGCGGGGTTCCGGCTTGACCCGCCGTATCCCTCACGGTCCGGCGAGAGGGACTCCGGACCCGGCATCACTTCTGCCCCCTGCCGGTCGGATGACTCCGGGTGGTGGCACCGGGCCCGAGGGGGAAGGGGGCGGAGTCTTCTCCCCGTCGCTGCCGCAGCCCGGCGACTCCGCCGCCGCGTCGCACGTCGCCGCATGGGCCGCGAGGAACGGCGGCGTTCCGGCGGCCGGGGGCTCCGGCCTCGCCCGGCGGGGCGCGAACGGGTCCGCCTGCGGGGCCCGCCACGGCAGTACCCACGCGTCCGGTGCCGCCGGTCGGCCCGGGGCGGGGTGCCGAGCCGCACCTGCGTCATCACGACACCCGCGCCCCGAAGCGCCGGCGCGTGCCGGCCCGGGTCGGGGGTGCTGCCCGGCTCGGGCGAACCAGAAAGATATTTGGTCATAGGTATGACCGCGTACTAAAATGGAGGGATGCCCGGTTCCCCCGCGTCCGACCAGGACCTCAGCCACGTAGCCCGTGCGCTGACGGCGATCCTGCCGGCGCTGAACCGGGCGGTGGACCGGCGCCTCGCCCAGGACGTCGCGGTCCCCAAGCCCTCCGAGGGGCAGTTGGCGCTGCTGCGGCTCGTCGCGGAGCGGGACGGCATCGCCGTACGCGAAGCCGCCGACGTGATGCTGATGAAGCCGAACAACGTCAGTGCCCTGGTCTCACAGATGACCCGGCAGGGACTGCTGGAACGCCGGCAGGACACCCACGACAAGCGAGTGGCGCACCTGCACCTGACAGTGCGCGCACGGCAGGACCTGACCCGGGTGGACGACCTCAGGCACGGTTACGTCATCGAGGCGCTGCACACCCTCACCGACGGGGATCTCGACGCCATCGGATCGGCCCTCACCGCCCTGAGCAACCTCGCGCGGCGTCTCCACCCCGCCCACTGACGGCAACACCGCGGAACCCGCCCGGCCGATCCGGCCCGGCGGGCGTCGTCACCTGTTCTCTTAGCACCCGGGAATCACCTTCATGTCCTCCACTGCCGTGGATCACTCACCCCTGTCCGCCGACGCCCCCGACGGCGTCCGGCGCGGCCGCCGGAGCAACCCGTGGCTGACCCTGATCGCTGTCGCCTTCGGCCTGTTCATGGTCGGGCTCGACGGCAGCGTCGTGTCCATCGCCAACCCCGAGATCGGACGCGACCTCAACGCGTCCACCGCCGATCTGCAGTGGGTCACCAACTCCTATCTCCTCGCCCTGGCCGCCGCGTTGATCCTCGGCGGCAAGCTGGGCGACCGCTTCGGCCGGCGGACGTACTACCTGATCGGCGTCGCCGGCTTCACGGCGGCCTCCGTGGCGATCGGCCTGGCCGGCTCGATCGAGGGCGTCATCGCCTTCCGCGCCCTGCAGGGCTTCTTCGGAGCCCTGCTCATGCCCAACACCCTGGGAATGCTGCGGGCGGTCTTCCCGCCGAAGAAGTTCGGCATGGCCGTGGGCGTCTGGGCGATGGTGTCGTCCGTGTCGACCGCGCTCGGCCCCATCGTCGGCGGCCTGCTCGTCGAACACGTCGACTGGGAGTCGGTCTTCTACATCAACGCCCCCATCGGCGTCGTCGCGCTCGTGTTCAGCGCGCTCGTCCTGCCGCAGAGCAAGAACCCCACCGGTCACCACCGCTTCGACATCCCCGGCGTCGTCCTGCTGGCGCTCGGACTGCTCGCGGTCGTCTTCGGCGTGGTCAAGGGCGAGACCTGGGGCTGGACCTCCGCCGGCACCCTGGGCACCATCGCCGCGGGCATCGTGATCCTGCTGGCCTTCGGCTGGTACGAGACCCGCGTCGAGCACCCGCTGCTCCCCATGCGCATGTTCCGCAGCCCCGCGCTGACGATCGGCACCGTCATCACCGCCGTCAACTTCTTCGTCCTGCTCGGCGTGATCTTCTTCGTGATGCTGTACCTGCAGAACGTCCGCGGCTTCACCCCCGTCGAGGCCGGTGTGCGCACCCTGCCGCTCAGCCTCGCCTCCGTCGTCGCCTCGCCGATCGGCGCCGCACTCACCGAACGCTTCGGCGCGCGGCTGTCGATGCCGCTGGGCATGGCCCTCCAGGCCGCCGCGTCCTTCTGGATGCTCACCTGGGACGCGCACTCCTCCTACGGCGCGCTGTGGCCGCCGTTCATCGCCCTCGGCCTGGGCGTCGGCATGGTGATGGCGGCCTCCTCCGACGCCATCGTCGGCAACGCCCCCGTCAAGGACGCCGGTGTCGCCGGCGGTCTGCAGGCCACCGCGCTGCAGATCGGCGGCGCACTCGGCACCTCCGTCCTCGTCTCACTGATCAGCAGCCGTGTCGGTTCGACGCTCCACGGGGAACTGACCTCCAGTGGAGTGCCCGCCCCCGTGGCGCAGGGCCTGACGGAGGCCAAGGACGCGGTGGCGATGGGCGTTTCCCCGGTCTCCGGTGACATGCCCGACCGGCTGAGGGCCGCGGTCGTCGAGGGCAGCGGCCAGGCCTTCATGAACGGGGTCCACGGCGCCGTGCTCGTCACCGGCGTGCTGTGCGTGGTGGGCGCCGTGCTCGCCGCCACCGGAGTACGGCGCACCGCGCAGGCCCCCGCCCCTCATTGAGGAGCGGTGAACGGGTGACGCGCCCGGCCGGACCGCGGGGCTCACGCGAAGACGTCGAGCCGTTCCGGCACCGCGTTCCCCCAGGGGCGCTGGAGACGCGGTCCGGTGCCGCGGCACCCGGCTCGAGCCGGGCGCCGGGCCGTCACAGCCCCATGACCACCACTTGGTCGCCGCACAGCTTGCGCAGGGCGGCGGCGGCCAGGGCCGTGTCGATGCGGCCCTGAAGACGTTCCGGGAACGCGCCCTGCTCACCCGGGAGCAGCTCGCCGAGCGGCTCGACTACTCGCACGCCTCCGTCGCCTCCGTCGAGCAGGGCCGGTTCCGCCGTATGGGGCGGAACAGTGCAGGCATGCCGAAGAGAACGCGCTCGACGCTCGTCGTCGTCCTTCTGATCTGGAGCCTGTTCGCCTTCCCGTGGTTCGACAAGGGCTGCGACATCGCGGAGGCGTACACGGCAGTCATCAAGTACGGGGTGCCGGAAGGGCTGGAACCCTTGCCGGCCTGTTACGGCTGAGGACCTGCCGGGCAGATGCCGGCGTCAGGCGTCGTCGTTGAGCATGGCGGCGGTGAGGACGTTGCCGGCCACCCCCCAGCCTCCGTCGACGACCTCGTCGACGAGCACGACGGTGGTGGCGCGGGCCCGTTCACCGTAGATCTCCGCGTACAGGTCGGTGGTGCGCTCGATGATCTTCTTCTTGTCCTCGGCGGTGACGGTGCCCGCGGGGACCTTGAAGTTGGCGAAAGGCATGACTGTTCTCCTCGGAGTGGCCTGTTGCGTCAGGTCCTCCACGATGGGCGACGACGACCGGCGGAACCAGGTGATGACATCCCCTGGGACGGCGCCCCGGCCGGGCACACAATGGCGGACATGGGTTCTGTGAAACACACCGAGCTGGGAGCATTCCTGCGGTCGCGGCGCGACCGCATCCGCCCGGGCGACGTGGGACTTCCGGCCGGGCCCCGGCGCCGGGTACCCGGGCTGCGCCGGGACGAGGTCGCCCAGCTCGCCGGGGCATCGGTGGACTACTACAACGAGCTCGAACGCGGAGCCGGGTCCCAGCCGTCCGAGCAGATGATCGCCGCGCTGGCGCGGGCGCTGCGCCTGACCGCCGACGAGCGGGACTACCTCTACCGCCTGGCGGACCGCCCGGTGCCCGTGCAGGGCGGCGCCGCCTCGCACGTCCACCCTGGCATGCTCGACCTGCTCCACCGCATGCCGTCGACTCCCGCGCAGGTCATCACCGATCTGCACGTCACGCTGGTGCAGAACCCGCTCGCGGTGGCGCTGCTGGGCGACCACTCCCGCTTCCAAGGGGCCCGGGCCAGCTTCGTCCACCGGTGGTTCACGGAGGCCGACGCCCGGCGTCTGTACCCGGAGGCCGACCACGAGGCCCAGTCCCGTGCCTTCGTCGCCGACCTGCGGGCCGCGGCCGCCCGGCGGGACGCCAGGGACGTCGAAGCCACGTCGATGATCCGCTCGCTGCGGGACACCTCGTCCGAGTTCGCCGCGCTGTGGGCCGACCACGACGTGGCCTTCCGGCGCGACGACCGCAAACGCATCCGGCACCCCGCCCTCGGCCTCGTCGAGGTCAACTGCCTCAACCTGTTCAGCGAGGACGGCCGGCAGCGGCTGCTCTGGTTCACCCCCGCGCTGGGCACCGACAGTGCCGGCCTGCTGGACCTGCTCGCGGTCCTCGGCACCCAGGACGTCGTCGACCCCGCCCCCTGAAAGGGCTCCGGCCGAGCCGGGTGCTCCCCACCCCCGGGACGACATCCCCTGGTTGCCCCCGCCGCGCACAGAAACACTGAACGGGCCGAAGCCACCTGCTTCCGACGGAAAGCAGGCCCTGTGACAAGGAGTTTCCCATGCAGCGGCGGACAGTACTGCTCCTCGGCGCCGCCTTGGCGGTGTCCCCGGCCGTCGAGGCCCACGCGCATCCGGATCACCCCACATCCCCCGGCGGAACGCCCCCCGTGGAAGAAGGGCCCTACCGCAGGGGTTGGCAGCGACTCGCACCGGTCGCGAGCGGCCCCCGCCAGGAGCACAGCGTCGCCGCCGTCGGCGACAAGGTCTACGTCATCGGCGGCATCGTCCCCGGGGAGTCCGGCGGCATCACCACCACCACGCGGGTCGACGTCTACGACACGCGCCACGACACCTGGTCGGACGCGGCACCGCTGCCCGTCGCGATGAACCACCCCAATGTGGCGGTGGTCCACGGCCGGATCCACGTCCTCGGCGGGCTGTCCGGCGGATCCGAGTGGCAGGCCCTGCGCGACAGCTTCGTCTACTCTCCGCGCGCCGACCGGTGGCGCCGGCTGCCTCCCGTGCCCGCGGGCACCGAGCGGGGGAGCGCCGCGATCGGCGTGCACGGGACGAAGATCTTCCTCGCCGGCGGCATGCGCGTCCTCGTGCCGGGCGCGGGCGGCCTGCAGGACACGGTGGACACCGTGTCGGCGTACGACGTGACGACGGGCCGCTGGGAGACCCTGCCGAGCCTGCCGCAGGCCCGCGATCACGTCGGTGGAGCCGTCGTCGGCGACACGTTCTACGTCCTCGGAGGCCGGGACCGGGGGCAGGTGAACGTACGGGACACCGTCTACGCGTTCGACCTGCGCGCCCACCGCTGGTCCGAGCGGGCCCCGATGCCCACCGCCCGCGGCGGCATCGCCGCAGCGGCCGTGGGGACGAGGATCTACACCTTCGGCGGCGAGGGCCGGCACGACGCCACCGACCCGAACACGGTCTTCGACGAGACCGAGGCGTACGACACCGTGCGCGACCGCTGGCAACGGCTGGCTCCCATGCCGGTGCCGCGCCACGGCACGGCCGCCGTCGCCGTACGCGGAACGATCCACATCCCCGGCGGCGGCATCCAGGGTGGCGCCGGCCCCGTGGACGTCAACGACGCCTACCGTCCCGCCCGTCGATGAGTCCTCGCTGACACCGTGGACACCTGAGACGCCCGGAGGACACCGCCCGTGGGGGGGGGGGGGGGCGGCGCGGAGCCGTGCCGCGCCACCGGAA
>NZ_JBHYVC010000038.1:0-6634 GCF_042749965.1 Streptomyces sp. NPDC059454
CCAACTTCTTCCAAACCTACTAATTGGGGGGTCTGTTGTTTTTTTTTTTTTACTACCCTCCGGGGGTCTGGCGGGGGGGTTGGGCGGCGTATCCCCGCCACCACCGCCCTGGTTCGTTCACTCACACCCGGGCAGCGCCCGGACGCGTACTGGTGCAGAGCACATGTTCCTGGGGTGCGCTATTCCTCGCCGGCCGGTGCAGGGTCGCCGAACGCCCGCAACCCCAAGTCGGATGCCGTCTCGGCGAGCAGGACAACCCGACGGTCGCCGGCTGCCAGGGCGTTCCTTGCCGTCTCGCACCAGTCCTCCCGGTCGAGGAGTGCCAGGTAGCCGTCCCGATGGGTCTGCCAACGACGGACGGGTCCGATCGAACCCTCGTCACCCTGCTCGCCGAGGTTCCTCGCGAGGAGTGCGGCGATGCAGTACCGGCCGGGGGAAGGCCCCAGCCGCTTCAGGTGACGCAGGTGTGCGGCCAGCACTTCCTCGGCGTGCGGATAGTGTGCGAGGGTCATGCCCATGCCCTGGCAGGAGGTGAGGACATCGAGGAGCCTGCCTGTGTGGTCCACGAGATCGGCATCCGCGGCCGATCCGGACAGGGCCTGATGAAGGCCCGCGGCCCGGGCGGCCTCGCCGGCGAAGTATCCGTTGAGGACGTCCCCGTCCACGGCTCTCCGAAGCAGCCAATGCTGGACGTCCGCATGACCGTCGACCAGCCGGCAGAGCGCCTGGACCACGTAGACCCGCCCCCAGCCGGTCACTCGATCCGCCAGCCAGAGGAGTGGCCCCGCGCCGTCCGGCAGCCGCTCCAGTGCATGCGCCGCCAGTGGGCCGAAGGTACAGGAGAGGAGCCCGATGGTCTGGATGTACGGAACATCGTCGGCAGTACCCACCGCGGCCAGCAAGGCCAGACCTACGACGACGTCATCGGTTTCGGTTCCATGCCTGATGAGCCGGCGTCCGGCCGTCCTGGCCCGCGTTCCTGCCCGCAGGGCGGCCTCGGTGATGCGTGTGTGGGGATGAATGGGCACGTGGACGGCGTGGAAGCGGCCGACCAGTTGACCGGGCACGGACCGCGGGTCGCTGAAATGCTCGTCAAGGACGGCCGCGACCTCGGCCCCGACCTGGTCATAATCACGTGGACGGTCCGGTCCCGGCCTGCCTTGGTAACGCCCCTCGTCGGGGTACGGCTCGCCGTCACGTGGCAGTGGGGTGTCGGGGGTCAGCTCATGCAGCCGGAGGGCGTGCTCGAACAGTGTGGTCCTGGATCCGGGAAGCTCGGTCCCGGGCGCCTCGCTCACCGGCGGACTGAGGACTCGATTCTCTTGATCATGCCCCGATTCTGCCGGCACAGCACCTGCGGCGACAAGCGCGATGCACGACGAAGGGGACCGGCCGTCGGCCGGTCCCCTTCTTGAGCCACTTGTCAGTTATGTGTGCGGGCTACGCGGGACGGTGCGTCCGGCGCGCTGCCGCCCGGCTTCAGCTGCAGCCGCTCGTCGAGCCACAGCCCTCGCAGATGTAGCAGGATCCGGCGCGCTGCATCTTCGTACCGCAGGAGAAGCAGAGCGGGGCGTCGGCCTGGATGCCCAGCTGCATCTCGACCAGCTCGGCGCTGGTGTGGGCCTGCTTCGGGGCCGGCTCGGCCGCCTCGACCTCGGCCTTCGGCGTGGACACCGCCTTCAGCTCCTGGGCCCGCGGCGCCGACTGGGCCAGGCCCTCGACGTCGACCTCGTCGTCGGACGGCTCGTACGAACCGGTCTCCAGGTGACGCTGACGCTCCTCGGCGGAGTGGATGCCGAGCGCGGAGCGCGTCTCGAAGGGCAGGAAGTCCAGCGCCAGACGGCGGAAGATGTAGTCGACGATCGACTGCGCCATCCGCACGTCCGGGTCGTCCGTCATACCGGCCGGCTCGAAGCGCATGTTGGTGAACTTCGAGACGTACGTCTCCAGCGGCACGCCGTACTGGAGGCCCACCGAGACGGCGATGGAGAAGGCGTCCATCATGCCCGCGAGCGTCGAACCCTGCTTCGACATCTTCAGGAAGACCTCGCCGAGACCGTCGTCCGGGTAGGAGTTGGCGGTCATGTAGCCCTCGGCGCCGCCGACCGTGAAGGAGGTGGTGATGCCGGGACGGCCCTTCGGGAGGCGCTTGCGGACCGGGCGGTACTCGACCACCTTCTCGACCGCGGCCCGGATCGTCTCCTCGGCCTTCTCGGTGACCTCGGCCTTCTCCTTCTCCTTGGTCTTCGCGGAGAGCGGCTGGCCGACCTTGCAGTTGTCGCGGTAGATGGCGAGCGCCTTGACGCCGAGTTTCCAGGCCTCGAAGTAGATCTCCTCGACCTCCTCGACGGTCGCCGTCTCCGGCATGTTGACCGTCTTGGAGATGGCGCCGGAGATCCAGGGCTGGATCGCGGCCATCATGCGGACGTGGCCCATCGGGGAGATGGCGCGCTCGCCCATCGCGCAGTCGAAGACCTCGTAGTGCTCCTGCTTGAGACCGGGGGCGTCGATCACATTGCCGTTCTCGGCGATGTGGGCGACGATCGCCTCGATCTGCTCCTCCTGGTAGCCCAGGCGGCGCAGGGCCTGCGGGACGGTGCCGTTGACGATCTGCATCGAACCGCCGCCGACCAGCTTCTTGAACTTCACCAGCGCCAGGTCGGGCTCGACACCGGTGGTGTCGCAGGACATCGCCAGACCGATGGTGCCGGTCGGGGCGAGCACGGATGCCTGGGCGTTGCGGAAGCCGTTCTTCTCGCCGAGGCGGACCACGTCCTGCCAGGCCTCGGTGGCGGCGGCCCACACCGGGCTGTCCAGGTCGTCCATGCGCACGGCCGTGCCGTTGGCGTCGGCGTGCTGCTTCATGACGCGCTTGTGGGCGTCCGCGTTGCGGGCGTAGCCGTCGTACGGGCCGACGATCGCGGCGAGTTCGGCGGAGCGCCGGTACGCCGTGCCCGTCATCAGGGAGGTGATGGCACCGGCGAGGGCGCGGCCGCCGTCGGAGTCGTAGGCGTGGCCGGTCGCCATCAGCAGGGCGCCGAGGTTGGCGTAGCCGATGCCGAGCTGGCGGAAGGCGCGGGTGTTCTCGCCGATCTTCTGGGTCGGGAAGTCCGCGAAGCAGATCGAGATGTCCATCGCGGTGATGACCAGCTCGACGACCTTCTGGAAGCGGTCGGCCTCGAACGACTGGTTGCCCTGGCTGTCGTCCTTGAGGAACTTCATCAGGTTCAGCGAGGCCAGGTTGCAGGACGTGTTGTCCAGGTGCATGTACTCGCTGCACGGGTTCGACGCGGTGATCCGGCCGGACTCGGGGCAGGTGTGCCAGTTGTTGATGACACCGTCGTACTGGATGCCCGGGTCGGCGCAGGCCCACGCGGCCTCGGCGAGCTTGCGGAAGAGTGCCTTGGCGTCGACCTCCTCGATGACCTCGCCGGTCATCCGGGCGCGCAGGCCGAACTTGCCGCCCTGCTCGACCGCCTGCATGAACTCGTCGTTGACGCGGACCGAGTTGTTGGCGTTCTGGTACTGGACGGACGCGATGTCGTCGCCGCCCAGGTCCATGTCGAAGCCCGCGTCGCGCAGGACGCGGATCTTCTCCTCTTCCTTGACCTTGGTCTCGATGAAGTCCTCGATGTCCGGGTGGTCCACGTCGAGGACGACCATCTTGGCGGCGCGGCGGGTGGCGCCACCGGACTTGATCGTTCCGGCGGAGGCGTCGGCTCCGCGCATGAAGGAGACCGGGCCGGAGGCGTTGCCGCCGGAGGACAGCAGCTCCTTGGAGGAGCGGATCCGGGAGAGGTTCAGGCCGGCGCCGGAGCCGCCCTTGAAGATCATGCCCTCTTCCTTGTACCAGTCGAGGATCGACTCCATGGAGTCGTCGACGGACAGGATGAAGCAGGCGGAGACCTGCTGCGGCTGGGGCGTGCCCACGTTGAACCACACGGGGCTGTTGAAGCTGAAGATCTGGTGCAGGAGGGCGTAGGCCAGCTCGTGCTCGAAGATCTCGGCGTCGGCGGGCGAGGCGAAGTAGCTGTGGTCCTCACCGGCCTTCCGGTACGTCTTCACGATGCGGTCGATCAGCTGCCTGAGGCCGGTCTCGCGCTGCGGGGTGCCCACGGCGCCCCGGAAGTACTTGCTGGTGACGATGTTGACCGCGTTCACCGACCAGAAGTCGGGGAACTCGACGCCGCGCTGCTCGAAGTTGACCGAGCCGTCGCGCCAGTTGGTCATGACGACGTCACGGCGTTCCCAGGCCACCTCGTCGTATGGGTGGACTCCGGGAGTGGTGTGGATGCGCTCGACACGCAGTCCCTTGCCGGCCTTGTTGCTCTTGGCCCGGGGACTCCGTGCCGGACCGCTCGCCGTCTCTGTCATGCCGCCTCCCTGTACGGGCAAAACGCCCTGAAGTGCCCCGATTGTTCCCGTGGCACGGTGTTCTGTCTGATGCTGCGGGCGCCCACTCGTCTGCCCGCAACAGGTCTTCTCATCGCCGCAGCCCGGCCGGTCCCCGCGTCTGGCGCGCCGGGCCGGCCCGCCGGTCAGCCGGCGGCGGGAGCGGGTTCGGGGGCCTGTGCGGTCCCGCCGGACCCGCTGTCGTCTTCCTGGCCCCCCGGGCCGGCTCCCTCGCCGTCCCCGTCGCACCCGTCGCCCCCGGCGGGCCGCTCCGCCCGCCTGAGTTCCGTGATCGCGGCCTCGAAGTCCTCCAGCGAGTCGAACGCCCGGTAGACGGACGCGAACCGCAGGTAGGCGACGAGGTCGAGTTCCTGCAACGGACCGAGGATGGCCAGCCCCACGTCGTGGGTGGTCAGCTCGGCGCTTCCGGTGGCCCGCACCGCCTCCTCGACACGCTGCCCGAGCTGGGCGAGGGCGTCCTCGGTGACGGGCCGCCCCTGACACGCCTTGCGCACACCGTTGATGACCTTGGTGCGGCTGAAGGGCTCGGTGACTCCGGACCGCTTGACCACCATGAGCGAACACGTCTCCACGGTCGTGAAACGACGGGAGCAGTCCGGACACTGGCGGCGTCTGCGGATCGACGTGCCGTCGTCGGTCGTACGGCTGTCGACGACACGGCTGTCGGGGTGCCTGCAGAAGGGGCAGTGCATGAACTCCCAACCCTCCTCACAGCAGACTCAATGGCCTCGCGAGGTTTCTCGGGCCTCACGAAGCAGCACCAGCATAGGCGATCTCGGAGGGCCCGAAGACCCGGGGGACCACAACTTCTGGGCTGCTGCCGCAATCCAACCACTAGATGTGGGGATTGGCTCATACATCCATGCCTGCACGCGTGTCGTGCACGCCAGGGCGGGCAGGACACGCCGGACGCCGCGCGACGGAGGGATGCCGTGCCGGAGACGGGGAGAGGGTGTGCGACTCCCGAAGGGAGCGGGGACCGCTTCACGCGTCACGGGACACCCGATGGCAGACTGAGACCCGCAACCGCGAGGTCATCGCCTCAGCGGTGAAGAGTACAACAATGGGCCCGTTTGTCCGGCGGGGAGCGTGGCGACCAATACACCTCAGCGAGAGGTTGCGCACGACGATTCGCGATTTTTCACTCGAACGTGTGTTTGGCGCAACCTTTCGAAAGCAACTACCGTTGTGCTGCAGGGAGACCATCGAGAGGGGCCGACGTGACCACCACCGCAGACAGTGCCGCCATCACTGCCCAGGACCGCCCCCAGGGCCGGATCGAGCCGGTGCATGCGATGAACGAAGCCACGAATCCCGAGGGGCACAAGCGCTCCCTGCCGGGCCGACCTCCCGGCATCCGGGCGGACAGCTCCGGACTCACCGACCGTCAGCGCCGGGTGATCGAGGTCATCAGGGACTCGGTGCAGCGTCGCGGCTACCCGCCGTCGATGCGCGAGATCGGCCAGGCGGTCGGTCTCTCCAGCACGTCCTCCGTGGCCCACCAGCTGATGGCCCTGGAGCGCAAGGGCTTCCTGCGCCGCGATCCGCACCGCCCGCGCGCCTACGAGGTGCGCGGCTCCGACCAGGCCGCCTCCGTGCAGCCCACGGACACCGCCGGCAAGCCTGCCGCGTCCTACGTGCCGCTGGTCGGCCGTATCGCCGCCGGTGGCCCGATCCTCGCCGAGGAGTCCGTCGAGGACGTCTTCCCCCTGCCCCGGCAGCTCGTCGGTGACGGTGAGCTGTTCGTGCTGAAGGTCGTGGGCGACTCCATGATCGAGGCCGCGATCTGTGACGGCGACTGGGTCACGGTCCGCCGCCAGCCGGTCGCCGAGAACGGTGACATCGTGGCGGCGATGCTCGACGGCGAGGCGACCGTCAAGCGCTTCAAGCGGGAGGACGGCCATGTCTGGCTGCTCCCGCACAACGCGGCCTACGAGCCGATCCCGGGCGACGACGCGACCATTCTGGGCAAAGTGGTGGCCGTTCTACGGCGCGTCTGAGCACGGCGCGGGCCGGCCCGGACGCCGCCCCGCCCCTGACCGGGCCCCGGGACCCCTGCGCCGGTTCCGGGGTCCCGTGCTGTCCGGACGGACCGACCGCAGTCGCTGCTTCCGGTGAGGTGGGGGGGCCCGGCCCCCCCCCCCACACACAGCGCCCGCGGGCCCGCCCCCCCCCCGGGGGCCCCCCCCGCGCTAGCGGCCCCCGCCATACAGGGCGGGGT
>NZ_JBHYVC010000038.1:6644-32970 GCF_042749965.1 Streptomyces sp. NPDC059454
GGTTGCGGGGGTCCTGTCTTCTCCGCACGCCCCCCCCCCAGTCGCTGTTCCCGTTGCGGGGGCGGCCCAGGGCACGCCACCTCACTCACTGCGCCGTCGTCCCGGCCTCCGCCCGTTGCGCCGCCGCGTCGATCGCGGCCAGCGACTTCCTGGCCTGGTTGCGGTCCGTGGTGTACCAGAAGTCGGGCAGCGAAGCCTTCAGATAGCTGCCGTACCGGGCAGTGGCCAGCCGCTGGTCCAGTACGGCCACCACGCCCCGGTCGCCCGAGGCGCGTACGAGACGGCCGGCGCCCTGCGCCATCAGCAGCGCCGCGTGGGTGGCGGCGACCGCCATGAAGCCGTTGCCGCCGGCTTCCTCCACGGCCTTCTGGCGGGCGCTCATCAAGGGGTCGTCCGGGCGCGGGAAGGGAATCTTGTCCATGACCACCAGCTGGCAGCTCGGACCCGGTACGTCGACACCCTGCCAGAGCGACAGCGTGCCGAAGAGGCAGGTCTTCGGGTCGGCCGCGAAGTTCTTGATCAGTTCGCCGAGCGTCTCCTCCCCCTGGAGGAGGATCGGGAACTCCGGGATGCGGGAGCGCAGCTCCTCGGCGGCGAGCTGGGCGGCCCGCATCGAGGAGAACAGCCCCAGGGTGCGGCCGCCCGCCGACTGGATCAGCTCGGTGAGCTCGTCCAGCATGTCCCCGCGGTCGCCGTCCCGGGCCGGGCGCGCCAGATGCTTCGCGACGTAGAGGATGCCCTGCCTCGGGTAGTCGAACGGCGAACCGACGTCGACGCCCTTCCACTGGGGAAGGTCATCGCCTTCGGCGCCCTCGGGACCGAGCCCCAGTGAGGCCCCCACGCCGTTGAAGTCGCCGCCCAGCTTCAGCGTCGCGGAGGTCAGGATCACGGAACGGTCGGTGAAGAGCTTCTCGCGCAGCAGGCCCGAGACGGACATCGGGGCGACACGCAGGGACGCACCGAAGCGGTCGTGCCGCTCGTACCAGACGACGTCCCACTCGGAGCCGTTCGTGATCCGCTCCGCCACGTCGTGGACACTCTCCACGGAGGCCAGCGCCTGTTTGCGGACCGCGTCCTCGTCCTGGACGGACTTGTCGCGGGTGCTGCCGAGGGCGGAGACGACGGTGCGGCAGGCGTCGCGCAGCGCCATGAGCGCGTATCCGAGGTCCTCCGGGATCTCCTCCAGCCGACCCGGGAGGGCCAGCTCCATCAGCCGTTCGAACCCTTCGGCGGCGGTCTGGAGCTGGTCGGCGGCTTTCTCGTTGACCAGCTTCGCGGCGCGCCGCACCGCGCGGTTGACCTGCCCGGGGGTGAGCTCCCCGGTGGCGACCCCGGTGACCCGGGAGACCAGCTCATGGGCCTCGTCGACGATCAGCACCTCATGCTGCGGAAGCACCGGCGCGCCCTCGATGGCGTCGATCGCGAGCAGGGCGTGGTTGGTGACGACCACCTCGGCCAGCTTGGCGCGCTCGCGGGCCGTCTCGGCGAAGCACTCGGCGCCGTAGGCGCACTTCGTGGCGCCCAGGCACTCCCGTGAGGACACCGACACCTGGGACCAGGCCCGGTCGGACACGCCCGGCGTGAGGTCGTCCCGGTCGCCGGTCTCCGTCTCGTCGGACCAGTCACGCAGGCGCAGCAGGTCCTGGCCCAGCTTGCTGGTGGGCGCGGCCGCCTCGAACTGGTCGAAGAGACCCTCCTCCTCGTCCTGCGGCACGCCCTCGTGGAGCCGGTGCAGGCACAGGTAGTTGGAGCGGCCCTTGAGCATCGCGAACTCAGGGCGGCGGCGCAGCAGCGGATGCAGCGACTCCACCGTGCGCGGCAGGTCCCGCTCCACCAGCTGGCGCTGCAGGGCCAGGGTGGCCGTCGCCACCACCACCCGCTCCCCCTGCGCGAGCGCGGGCACCAGATAGCCCAGCGACTTTCCGGTGCCGGTGCCGGCCTGGACCAGCAGATGGGCTCCGTCGTCGATCGCCTCGGCGACGGCTTCGGCCATGGTCACCTGGCCGGGGCGCTCCGTGCCGCCGACGGCGGCGACGGCGGCGTGCAGGAGTTCGGGGAGTGAGGGCTTCGTCATAGCGCGACCACCCTACGACCCGGCACTGACATTCGTGCGATCACGGCGGGGGCGGCGGACACGATCAAGACGGGGACTCCTGCTCGGGCAGAAAGGGGAAAACAGTGCGGTGACGGAGCGCTACATCAGATGACGCAGGGAACGGTCCCGGACCATGAGGGCGGCCCGCTTGGTGGGCAGGTCGACCTCGGCCGAGAAGCGGAAGCCGGCGTTGAGGAAGGCGGTGACGGAGGGGGTGTTGCGCAGGTCGGGTTCCGCGACGACGCGCGGCGAGGCGGGCCGCCCGGCGAGGGCGAGGTCGGCGACCGCTCTGAGCAGGACGCCGCCGAGGCCCCGCCCCCGGTCGCCGGCGGCACCGATGAGGACGTGGAGTCCGGTGTCGTGGGGCCGGGCCGGGTAGTGGCGGGCCAAGGGGTCGAGGTCCGCGCGGTAGACCTCCCAGTAGCTCATCGGCGTACCGTCCAGGACGCCGAGGCACGGAACGCTGCGTCCGTCACCGGCGAGCTGGGCCCGCAGATGTCCGGCCGTCACGGCCGGCGGTCCGGAGAGTTCCCAGTACACGGCGACGGCCGGGTCGTTCATCCACCGTGACAGGAGGGGCAGATCTCGTTCGACCCGGACGGGGACGAGCCGGAAGAGGCCCGCGGGAGTGCGGGCCGGGCCCCAGGCGCCGATGTGGTCGGACATCACGCGTGCAGGGGGTTGGCGATGGTGACGTAGACCGACTGGGTGTCGACCGGCCCGACGAGCTCGTCGAGGCCGTGCAGCCGGGTCAGCAGGTTCGCCTTGCAGCGCAGGACGGGTGAGTCCAGCAGGCGGGCGGGCAGCGTGCTGCGCGTCCGGGCCGGTCCGGCACAGACTCCGGTGAGGAACCGGCGGAGGGCGGCGAGCAGCAGCCGTTCGTCGGCCAGGCGCTGGGAGCCGAAGGCGCCGATGAGCCCGAGGACGTTGTTGACGCCCAGGTAGTAGGCGAAGCGTTCGTCGGTGACCTCGTCGGAGACGAAGGTGTCGCTGTGCGCGCCGATGCCGGGCAGCAGGGCGTCGAGTTCCGCGCGGCGGGACGCGCGGAAGTAGTAGCCCTGGTTGTCCCGGTGGCGTCCGCCCGCGGGCCAGCCGTCGGCGTCCAGCAGCAGCAGGGTGTTCTGCTGATGCGCCTCGAGGGCGATGCCGGCCTCTCCGTCCAGCCACAGCACGGGCCGCACCACGTGTTCCAGGTACCGCAGGAACCACTCGGCGGCGACGGCCCCGGGCGGCCGCCCCGTGCGGGCGGCGAGGCGGGTGACGATCTCGGCCAGCCGGGATCCCGTACGGCCACCGGGGCGGGGCCGCGGCGAGAGCAGTCCGGCGACGCAGGCGACGTCGTCGTGCGGCTGGAACGGGTTGTGCCGGATCACCGCGTCGAGTCCGGGCACGGGGTCACCGGCCGGTGTGTCCACGGCGATCCAGGCCGGGTCCCGGACGATGTCGAAGCCGGGGTGCGCGGCCCGCCACCGCTGCGACAGTCCGGTGCGCAGCAGACGGTGGACCTCGACCCCCCGGTGGAGTTCCTTGCGGAGGTTCTCCCGGCGGGAGTTGGTGATGCGCAGGCCCAGCGACAGCTTGAGCATGGCCGGGGCGCCGGTCCGGTGGACGGTGCGTACGGAGGAGGTGGGGTACCAGGGGGCGCCGTGGCCGCCGAGGTCGCGGAGCAGTCCGGCGTCCAGCAACGCGGCGGTCTCGGGGCGGTGGTGGACCTGGCGCAGTTGCCAGGGGTGCACGGGGAGGGCCGCGTGGCCGTCGGGCAGTGGCAGTCCGGGGCCGGCGAGACGTGCGGTGAGACGGTCCGCGGGGACGGGGCGTCCGCGCTCGGTCCAGGCGGAGTCGGTGGCGAGCAGCGACGGGGCGACAGCCATCCAGTGCAGCGGGAAGGAGCCGCGCGACTCGGGCGAGTACCGCTGTGCCTCGGCGTCTGAGAGGCCCTCGCGGCTCTTCGGGTCCGGGTGCAGCGGATGTCCGAGGACGAGTGACTGTTCGGCGGCGAGGAAGCGGTCGGGATGGTCGGCCGTGTCCGCCCGCCGGTCGCTGACGAAGGAGGCGACACGCCGTACGGAGTCGGCGACGCGCGCGACCAGGTCGGTGCCGTCGCCCGCCGGGGGACGTGCCGGTTCCGGGAGGCCGGCGTTCTCCCTGCCGAGGAGGGCGGCGAGCAGGACGGCGTCGACCGGTGGGGCGGGGTCCGGGGCGTCGGCCAGGCGGGGAGGGCCGAAGCGGTGCCACCCGGTCGGGGACCAGTACAGGACGGGGACGAGCAAGGACGTGCCGCTGGCCGGCAGGGGGAGGCGCAGGGTGTCACCGTCCGGGGCGGGGAGGCCGGTTTCGCGTACCCGGCAGCGCAGGAGGTTCTCCAGGGCCGCCGTGTGGGCCGCCCGGCGCGCGTCGGGGTGGTCCAGGAGGTCGGTGCCGGTGCTTCCGGGCCGCTCGGCGCCGGGTGGCGTTCTCTCCTGGTGGGGCACCACGGGGTTCGTGCGGTCGGCCGGTGCGGGGGTCGTGTGCAAGGCGGGTCCTCGGGAAGTGGTGCGGTGACGGGAGCGGGGATGTGGACCGTCAGCCCGTCCGTGCGTGACGGCGGCCGAAGACGCGAGGCTCCCCGTACGGGTGGTCACGAGCCGCCGCGTGGAGGGCGTCGGCGAGTCGGTCCAGTACCGCGGCCGCCTGTTCCTCCGTGACCGTCAGGGGCGGGAGCAGTCGTACGACGCTCGCGCGGGGGCCGCCGAGGTCGATGATCAGACCGCGCCGCAGGCACTCCCGCCGTACGGCGGCGGCGAGTCCGGGCGCGGCGCGGTCCCGGGGTGTGCCGTCGGGCGGTACCTCCGGGTCCACCACTTCGACCCCGATCAGCAGCCCCCGCCCCCGTACGTCCCCCACGCAGGCGAGTTCACCGGTGAGCGTCCGGAGCCGGCTCAGCATGCGGGCGCCCAGGACCGCCGCGTGTCCGGCGAGATCGTTCTCGCGGACGTGGGCGAGGGTCGCCGTGCCCGCGGCCAGGGCGAGTTGGTTGCCGGTGTGGGTGCGGGAGGCGGGCAGGTCGAGGTCGTCGTGGTGGACCACGACGGACAGGGGCAGGCCGCCCCCGATCGCCGCGGACAGCACCATCGCGTCCGGCGTGACGCCGCTGCGCTCCACGGCCCAGAAGGTGCCGGTCCGCCCGACCCCCGTGAGCGTCTCGTCGGCGATCAACGGGACGGACCGGTCGGCCGTGAGCCGCCGCAGCCGGGCGTCCGACGCCGGGAGCACCCCGCCGTCGTCCCGCACGGGCTCCACGATCACACCGGCAGGACGGCACACCTCCGACGCGGTGTCGTCGGGCGCGGACTCCGGCCGGTGGACGGCGAGTTCGGCACCGGACCGTTTGGTCGCCGCCCGTACGAGCCGGAGGGAGGTGGCCACCGCGTCGTCGCGGCCCGGTCCGCAGAAGCGCACGCGGGCTCGTTCGGCGAGCCCGGGTGGCAGGGTGCGCGACAGTTCGGCGACGAAGGCGTCCTTCACCGGGTTCGCCAGGCCGGGGGCGTGGAGCGGCGCGCCCGAGTCGATGATGCCGCGGATCGCCTCCAGCACGACGGGGTGGTTGTGTCCGAGCGCGAGGGTCCCCGCACCGGAGAGGCAGTCCAGATAGCGCCGGCCGTCCGCGCCCTCGATGGTCATCCCGCGCGCCCGCACCGGGACGACCGGCAGGACACCGGTCCCCCGCCCCTCGTCCGTGGATTCCGCCACCGTCCTTCGTCCTCCCCTGTGTTCCCGCCGAACCACGGCACGGGGAATCCGCGTGCGGGCGGCGGACCCCCACCGCTACCAACCGCGGACCGCCCACGGGGTTACGGGTTGCTCCGGGATCCTCGGCCCCGTGAGCCGGCGACTCGGGTTCCGTCGGCCTCAAATCGGCGCATCCTAGGGCGATCGTCCAGGTCAGGCGGCTTGTAGCCGAACCGTTGCCGTTCCGTCGGACGTCCCCCACAGCGAGCGCATAGTGTGTGGTGCCGTTCCCGGAGACCGTGGGAGCGCCCTCGAACTCCGTGCGGGTCAGGGGCGGGATCACGGTCGAAGCACCAAGTCCGTTCGTTCCAGGGGGAGTCAGATCATGCGATCCATACGGCCGTCGTCCACCGCTCGCCGAGGGGAGCGGGCACGCCGGACCTCCCCCGTTCTGGCCGCTGTCGCACTCGCCTCGGCGCTCGCCCTCACCGCCACCGCCTGCGGGTCCGGGGACACCGACGCGAGCGCCGGGGCCTCCGCGACCGCCGCCGACGACGGCAAGCTCACGATCCCGGACGACATCAAGGACCGGCTCAAGGAGCACGGGATCGACCTCGACAAGTGGAAGGACGGCGCCTGGAAGGACTGGAGCAAGGACGACTGGCTGCGCGAGGCGCAGGACTACGTCAACCCGATCATCGAGGACCTGTGGGACCCGGACCGCATGCGGGACGCCGAGGAGCCGGACCAGGGGGTCGACGAGAGCGACATCTCCGGTGACCAGGGCGTGACGGACCCGGCTCCAAAACCGGTGCAGGCGGAGGCCGTCGCGCCGTCGTACCACGCCAACGCCCCCACGGCGGGCAAGGTGTTCTTCGACTCGCCCGAGGGCACGATGGTCTGCTCGGCCACGGTGGTGCAGGACCCGGCCAACCCGGGCAAGTCCAACATGGTGTGGACGGCGGGCCACTGTGTGCACGCGGGCAAGAAGGGCGGCTGGTACCGCAACATCGCCTTCGTGCCCTCGTACAACGACGCGGGCAAGTCGGCGAAGGAGCTGGAGACCGCCACGGAGGAGGAGATCGCTCCGTACGGCGTCTGGTGGGGTGACTGGGTGCAGACCTCGGACCAGTGGATCGAGCAGGGCGGTTCCACGGGCGGTGACGGCGCCTCGTACGACTTCGCGGTCATCCATGTGACGCCGGAGAAGGGCAGCGGCGGCAAGTCGCTGGAGGAGACGGTCGGTTCGGCGCTGCCGGTGGACTTCGCCGCTCCCGCGGTGCCGAAGGTGGAGGAGATCACGGCGATCGGCTACCCGGCCGCCCCGCCGTACGACGGCCAGACGCTGCACCGCTGCCAGGACAAGCCCGGACGGCTGTCACTCAGCGCGTCGGACCCGACGATGTACCGCATCGGGTGCAGCATGACCGCCGGTTCGTCCGGTGGCGGCTGGGTCACGACGGGTTCGGACGGGAAGCCCGCGCTGGTGTCCAACACCTCCATCGGCCCGGTGACGTCGGGCTGGCTGGCCGGCCCGCGACTGGGTGACGAGGCCAAGGGCGTGTACGACGCGGTCAGCGGGAAGTTCGCCGGGCAGTGACCAAAGCGCCCGGTCCCGTGCCGCCGTGCGCGGGACCGGGTGGGCGACCGCGTCCCGAGCGGGACATCGACGCGTGGCACGCCATTCATTCGCTCCAACGGGGGGTCATCGCACCATGGGTTCCACACGTACGTCCGCGCCACTCGGGCGTTGCCGTCGCACCGTCCTCGCCGCCGGGCTCGTCGCCGCCCTGACGCTCACCGCGGCCGCCTGCGGCGGTTCCGGGAAGGACCAGGCGAACGACAAGTCCGACGCCTCCGCCTCGCAGGCCACCGACGGCGGCGGCGAGGTGACGATCCCGTCCGACATCGCGGACAAGCTCGAAGAGCACGGGATCGACGTCGACAAGTGGAAGGACGGCGCCTGGAAGGACTGGGACAAGGACAAGTGGCTCAGTGCGGCCGAGGACTTCGTCAACCCGGTGATCGAGGGCCTGTGGAAGCCCGACCGGATGCGGTCCGCGAAGGAGGCGGACAAGACCGTCTCGGTCAAGGACGCGTCGGCGGCCCAGGACGTCAGTGACCCGGAGCCGGCCCAGGTCCGGGCGGAGGCCGAGAAGACGCCGTACCACGAGAACGCGGCACCGGTCGGCAAGGTGTTCTTCGACTCCCCGGAGGGCCCCGCCGTCTGTTCCGGCACGGTCGTCAAGGACGTGAACCACCCGGGCAAGTCCAACCTCGTCTGGACGGCCGGGCACTGTGTGCACGCCGGCGGCGACGGCGGCTGGTACCGCAACCTCGTCTTCGTCCCGGCCTACAACGACCTCGGCAGGTCCGAGGCGGACCTGGGCGACGCGAGCGCCTTTGAGATCGCTCCCTACGGCAACTGGTGGGCGGACTGGGCCTCGACCTCGGACGGCTGGATGCAGGGCGGTTCGGAGTCCGGTGGCGACGGAGCCGCGTACGACTACGCCGTGCTGCACGTGAAGCCGGAGCAGGGGTCGAAGTCCCTGGAGGAGACGGTCGGTGCCGCGCTGGACGTGGACTTCTCCGCGCCGTCCGCGGCGGAGGCGGGCGAGATGGGCGCCTGGGGCTACCCGGCCGCGCCGCCCTACGACGGCCTGCGGATGTTCAAGTGCCTCGACGCCCCGGGCCGGTTCTCGCTCGGCTCCGGTCTGCCGACGATGTACCGCATCGGCTGCTCCATGACCGGCGGCTCGTCCGGCGGCGGCTGGTTCCGGGTGCTGAACGGCGAGACGGTGCTGGTCTCCAACACCTCGATCGGTCCGCTGGACCACACCTGGCTGGCGGGCCCGCAGCTCGGCGAGGACGCCGAGGCGCTGTACCGGAACATGAGCGAGACCTACGGCGGTCGGTGATCCGCGCAGGGCGAAGGCCCGCCCCCTGCCGTGAGGGCGCTTTCTAGGGGCCTTCGCTCTGCCGTGGGTGGTTCAGCCGGCCGGGGTGGGAACGTACGGCGTGAGTTCCGCCGCCAGCTCCTCGTGCACCCGGAGCTTGAGCAGGGTGCCCTCCGGGGTGTGCTCCTCGGAGATCACCTCGCCCTCGTCATGGGCGCGGGCGACCAGCTTGCCGTGGGTGTACGGCACGAGTGCCTCGATCTCCACCGACGGGCGGGGCAGCTCGTTGTCGATGAGCGCGAGCAGCTCCTGGATGCCCCGGCCGGTGCGGGCCGAGACCGCGATGGAGTGCTTCTCCACCCGCAGCAGCCGCTGGAGCGTCAGCGGGTCGGCCGCGTCGGCCTTGTTGATCACGACGATCTCGGGTACGCCGGTGGCACCGACGTCCCTGATCACCTCGCGCACGGCGGCCAGCTGCTCCTCCGGGACCGGGTGCGAACCGTCCACCACGTGCAGGATCAGGTCGGCGTCGCCGACCTCCTCCATCGTGGAGCGGAACGCCTCGACCAGGTGGTGCGGCAGGTGCCGGACGAATCCGACCGTGTCGGTCAGCGTGTAGAGCCGGCCGCTCGGGGTCTCGGCCCGGCGCACGGTCGGGTCGAGGGTCGCGAACAAGGCGTTCTCGACCAGGACGCCCGCGCCGGTGAGGCGGTTGAGCAGTGAGGACTTTCCCGCGTTGGTGTAGCCCGCGATGGCCACGGACGGCACCTTGTTGCGCTTGCGCTCCTGGCGCTTGATCTCGCGGCCGGTCTTCATCTCCGCGATCTCCCGGCGCATCTTCGCCATCTTCTCGCGGATCCGCCGCCGGTCCGTCTCGATCTTGGTCTCACCGGGACCACGGGTGGCGAGGCCGCCGCCCTTGCCGCCGCCCATCTGCCGGGACAGCGACTGACCCCAGCCGCGCAGTCGCGGCAGCATGTACTGCATCTGCGCGAGCGCGACCTGCGCCTTGCCCTCTCGGGACTTGGCGTGCTGGGCGAAGATGTCGAGGATCAGGGCCGTACGGTCGATGACCTTGACCTTGACGACGTCCTCGAGCTGGATCAGCTGCCCCGGGCTGAGTTCACCGTCGCAGATGACGGTGTCCGCGCCCGTCTCGAGCACGATGTCACGCAGCTCCTGTGCCTTGCCGGAGCCGATGAACGTCGCCGCGTCGGGTTTGTCGCGGCGCTGGGTCACGCCGTCGAGGACGAGGGCGCCCGCCGTCTCCGCGAGGGCGGCGAGCTCCGCGAGGGAGTTCTCCGCGTCCTGCACGGTGCCCGAGGTCCACACCCCGACGAGCACGACGCGCTCCAGGCGGAGCTGCCGGTACTCGACCTCGGTGACGTCCTCGAGCTCGGTGGAGAGGCCGGCGACACGGCGCAGGGCCGCACGCTCGGAGCGGTCGAACTGGTCGCCGTCCCGCTCTCCGTCGGTCTCGAGGCTCCAGGCGACGTCCTCTTCCATCAGGGCATCGGCCCGAAGACCCTCGGGATAGGTGTGCGCGAAGCGCTTGGTGTCCTGGGAAGGGGAAGAAGAGGAGGTCATTGGGTCCTTACGTCGTCGGTGAACTTCTGCGGCGACGGAGCCGGTCCGTGGGACCCTCCGTCACTGTCCACAACGTCCGGGGCGCCCGGGAGATTCCCGGTCCCGAGGTGCGCGGACCTGACGATGGTCGCACGGTACGGCTCGTCTCGTCACCGTGTTATTCCCGGCTCCCGCCCGGTCGATGCGCGGGCGGGACCGGCCGCCGGGCGGGCGTCGCGGACCGGGCCGCGGACTTCCATTCGGGATGACCGGGCATCGGCGGGGTCGTGGCTCCGTACAGCCAGGGGTGCAGGAAGCCGGTCAGGTCACGTCCGGCGACACGGGACGCCAGCCGGACGAAGTCGGAGGTGGCGGCGGTGCCGTTCCGGTGGCGGGTGACCCAGTCGCGCTCCAGGCGCTCGAAGGCGGCGCGGCCGATCTCCTCGCGCAGGGCGTACAGCACGAGGGCGGCGCCGGAGTAGACGTTCGGCCGGAAGATGCCGATCTTCCGGCCGGGCTCCGGGGGCTCGGGCGCGGCGGGCGGTCCGCCGTCCGCGCGCCAGCCGTCGGATGCCTCGTAGGCGGCCTTCATGCGTGCGTCCAGGGACCTGCCACCCCGTTCCTGGGCGTACAGCGCCTCGTACCAGGTGGCGTGGCCCTCGTTGATCCACAGGTCGGACCAGGTGCGGGGGCCGACGCTGTTGCCGAACCACTGGTGGGCCAGCTCGTGCATCATGATCGACTCGACGTACCAGGCGGGGAGGGCGGGATCGGTGAACAGGTCGCGTTCGAAGAGGGAGAGGGTCTGGGTCTCCAGCGCGAAACCGGTGGACGCGTCGGCGAGGAGCAGGCCGTAGGTCTCGAACGGGTAGCGGCCGACCCGTTCCTCCATCCAGGAGATCTGGGCGGGGGTCTTCGCCAGCCACGGTTCGAGCTTCGTGCGGTGCGCGGTGGGCACGACGTCCCGCAGGGGCAGCCCGTGCGGGCCGGAGCGGTGCAGGACGGTGGAACGGCCGATGGAGACCTGTGCGAGTTCGGTCGCCATGGGGTGCTGGGTCCTGTACGTCCAAGTGGTGGCCCCGCGTGTGCGGTCGACGCCGGCCGGCAGGCCGTTCGCGACGGCCGTGTGACCGTCGGGGGCGGTGATCCGGAAGGTGAACACCGCCTTGTCGAAGGGGTGGTCGTTGCACGGGAACACCAGGTGGGCGGCGTCTGCCTGGTTGGCCATGGCGAGGCCGTCCGCGGTGCGCACCCAGCCGCCCTCACGGTCCCCGGTGGCCACGGGGTCGCTGGTGTGCCGGACGGTGATCCGGGTCCGCTCGCCCTCGTCCGGGTCGTCCGCGGGTGTGATCACCAGGTCCTCTCCGGCACCGGTGAAGCCGGCCGGATCGCCGTCGACCTCCACGGAGTGGACCGTGCCGTGGGCGAAGTCGAGGTTGATCCGGTCCAGGTCCGCGGTGAGGCGGGCGTCGATCGTGGTGACGGCCCGGAGCGGCCGGTCGTTGCGGCCGGGGTAGTCGAGGGCGATGTCGTACGACAGCACGTCGTACCCGGGGTTGCCCAGGTACGGGAAGAGCCGGTCACCGATGCCGAGCGGGACGGCGGGGGCGCTCGCGGCGATCAGGCAGACGGAGACGGCGGGGGCGAGCAGCACCGTGGCCGTCCGGCGGTGGCGTGTGCGACCGGTCCCGGCGCGGAAGGTTCGTCTGTGGGGGATGAGCAGCATTCCCCACGGCTATCAGCGCGCGCGTGTGCTGCGGTGACGGCGCACCTCCGGCCCACCCGATCGGGTCATCACACCGCCGCTCGGACGCTCCGCGCTTCGGTCAGGCCCCCGGCGCCTGCGGCTGGGCCCGGCTCACGTCGTACACGCCGGCCACATTGCGCATCGCGCGCATGAGGGCGGGCAGGTGGGCGGCGTCCGGCAACTGCACGGTGTAGGTGTGCCGCACCTGCTGCCGGTCCGGGGGTTCGACGGTCGCGGAGACGATCTCGGCGCCTGCGAGGGCCATGGCCTCGGTGAGGTCCGCGAGCAGATGCGGACGGACGAAGGACTCCGCGACCAGCGTGACCCGGCACTCGGCGCCCTCCCCCCAGCGCACGCCGACCTCCGCGCGCCCCGCGCTCTTCATGCGCGCCACCGCGGCGCACTCGACCCGGTGCACGGTGACCGCTCCCCCGCGCACGGCGAAGCCGGTCACCTCGTCGGGCGGTACGGGCGTGCAGCAGCCGGCGAGCCGTACGGTCGCGCCGGCCCGGTCGGCCAGGACCTGGGCGGGGGCGGGGCGGCCGGGGGCCGGAGCCGGTGACGGGGCGGAGTCGTCGACGAGCGGCCGGACAGCCTCCTCCGGCTCGGTCCCGGGTGCCTCGTCCGGCGCGGGGTGGGCGGTCAGCCACCGCTGGATGGCGATTCGCGCGGCGGGGGTGTGGGCGTGCTCCAGCCACTCCCGGGAGGGCTCGGAGGCCGCGTCCTGGCCCATCAGCAGCTGAACGGTGTCGCCGTCCTTGAGGACGGTGCTCAGTGTCGCCAGCCGGCCGTTGACCCTGGCCCCGATGCATGCGTGGGCGTCCTCGCCGTACTGCGCGTAGGCGGCGTCCACGCAGGTCGCCCCCTCGGGCAGGCCCAGTGTGCCCCCGTCGGGGCGGAAGACGGTGATCTCGCGGTCCTGGGCGAGGTCCTCGCGCAGGGTGGACCAGAAGGTGTCGGGGTCGGGCGCGGCCCGCTGCCACTCCAGCAGCCGGGAGAGCCAGCCGGGCCGGGTGGGGTCGACGCGTTCGCCGTCGCTCGTGGACTGTTCCTCCGGCGGTGCGGCGTAGGGGTTGCCGAGAGCGACGACTCCGGCCTCGGCGACCCTGTGCATCTGGTGGGTGCGGATGAGGACCTCGACGACCTGGCCGTCCGCACCGGCCACGGCGGTGTGCAGCGACTGGTACAGGTTGAACTTCGGTACGGCGATGAAGTCCTTGAACTCCGAGACCACGGGCGTCATGCAGGTGTGCAGCTCGCCCAGGACGCCGTAGCAGTCGGCGTCCTCGTTCACCAGCACCAGCAGACGGCCGAAGTCGGCGCCGCGCAGTGCACCGCGTCTGCGGGACACGCGGTGCACGGAGACGAAGTGGCGCGGGCGGATGAGGACTTCGGCGGTGATGTCGGTCTCGCGGAGCACCTTGCGCACGTCGTCGGCGACTTCGGCGAGCGGGTCGTCCGCGCGGGCGGCGTTGCGGATGATCAACTCGCGCGTGTGCGCGTACTCCTCGGGGTGGAGGATCGCGAAGACCAGGTCTTCCAGTTCCGTCTTGAGCGCCTGGACGCCGAGCCGTTCGGCGAGCGGGATCAGGACGTCACGTGTCACCTTGGCGATGCGTTCCTGTTTCTCGGGACGCATCACGCCGAGGGTGCGCATGTTGTGCAGCCGGTCGGCGAGTTTGATCGACATCACGCGGACGTCGTTGCCGGTGGCGACGAGCATCTTGCGGAAGGTCTCGGGTTCGGCGGCGGCACCGTAGTCGACCTTCTCCAGCTTGGTGACGCCGTCGACGAGATAGCGGACCTCCTCACCGAACTGCTCGCCCACCTGATCCAGCGTCACGTCCGTGTCCTCGACCGTGTCGTGGAGCAGGGAGGCGGTCAACGTCGTGGTCTCGGCCCCGAGTTCGGCGAGGATCAGGGTCACCGCGAGCGGATGCGTGATGTACGGCTCACCGCTCTTGCGCATCTGGCCGCGGTGGGAGGACTCGGCCAGAACGTAGGCGTGACGCAGGGGTTCGAGGTCGGCGTCGGGGTGGTGGGCGCGGTGGGCGTCGACCACGTGTCCGATGGCGTCGGGGAGCCGGTCGCGGGCGGCGGGGCCGAGCAGCGCGGCACGGCCCAGTCGGCGCAGGTCGAGCCGGGGGCGGGCCCTCCTGCGCGACCCCGTCGGTGTGGCGTGACCAGATGTCACAGAGCCTGGGGTCGCAGGATTCGCGGCCTCCGCGTTCATGGGCACCTCCGGCTGCGTGGACCGGCGGACGGCGCGCCCCAGGGCGGACTCGGGCTCAGGAGACGGCGTTCGTCCCCCGTCCGGGCCGGTGCTTGATGCTACCGAGCCGGACCCCCTCGGGCCGACCGCCTCCGGCCCAGCGTGAAACGGATCACCCCTTCGAGCGAAGGTCGACCGGGGACCCTTTCACGCCATCCGGCCGGGGATCCTCCGTGATCTTGAAGGCGGACACCCTTCCGGCCCTGCGGATGCATCCATCAGGCAGGCCGGAAGCTGCGATATCGAGCCGGTGCTCCGGTCAGCGCAGGGCGCTCTCCAGCCACTCCGGCTCGATCACGCCCTCGGCGACGATCACCGCCGGGCCGGTCATCTCGATCTCGCCGTCGGGCCGTTCGGTGATCACGAGGGTGCCGCCGGGCACATCCACGGTGTACGTCGCCGGGGTGCCGGTGACACTCGGGTCGGCTCCGTCACGGCGGGCGGTGGCCACGGCGACCGCACACGCGCCCGTGCCGCAGGAACGGGTCTCGCCGGACCCGCGCTCGTGCACCCGCAGCGCCACGTGCCGCGGGCCGCGGTCGACGACGAACTCCACGTTCACACCGTCCGGGTAGGCGGCGGCAGGGCTGAACGGGGGCGGGGTGAGGAGATCGCCCGCGTGGGCGAGGTCGTCCACGAAGGCCACGGCGTGCGGGTTGCCCATGTTCACGTTCCGCGCCGGCCAGGTGCGCCCGCCGACGCTCACGGTGACGTCGCCCTCGGGGAGCAGCGCCCGGCCCATGCCGACGGTGATGTCCCCCTCCTTGGCGATGTGCACGGTCTTCACGCCCCCGCGCGTGGCGACCGCGATGTCCCCCGCGGAGACATGTCCGGCGCGCTGGAGGTAGCGCGCGAACACACGCACTCCGTTGCCGCACATCTCCGCGATCGAGCCGTCGCCGTTGCGGTAGTCCATGAACCACTCGGCCTGCGCCGCCATGGCCCGCGCCTCGGGGTGTGCCGCGGACCGCACCACGTGCAGCAGTCCGTCGCCGCCGATGCCCGCGCGGCGGTCGCACAGGGCGGCGACGGCGGCCGGGGACAGGTCGATGGCGTTCTCGGGGTCCGGGACGATCACGAAGTCGTTCTCCGTGCCGTGCCCCTTGAGGAAGGCGATCCGCGTGCTCATTCCTCGATCGTAAGGGGTGCCGGTGACAGCGCGTCGCCGCCGGTGAACCACCGCACGCGGGGAGACGTCAGCGGAGTCTCGCCACCCGCCACACCGCCAGGGCCACCATGGCGGCGACCATCACGGCGTAGGCGGTCACGACCCGCCAGTCGGGTCTGCGGCCGGAGCCCCGGGGCGGCAGGCCCGGCCAGGTGGAGCCCACCCTGCGGGCGGCCATCATGCCCCAGCCGGCCGCGCAGGAGCAGATCAGCAGCCCCAGCATGGCGATCACGGCGCCGCTGTCGCCGAAGTCGAAGGCGAGCGGGAAGGCGAACATCAGGGAGCCGACCGCGGCCAGCCCGACGATGGGCGCGAGCTGCCAGATGCGCAGCCGGCGCTGCGGGCGCAGCTCGACCTCGACCTCGTCGCCGCCCGCGAACATCTCGTCCGGCTCGGGGCCGTCGTCGGTCACGCCGCCCTGCGTCTCGTCCGGTCCGTCCGGACTGAGGCGGTCGGTCGTCTCCTGCTCCGGTGCACCCCGCCCGGTGGTGAGGTGTTCGGTGCCGTGTGCGGTGTCGCGAGGGCCGGCCTCCATCGCCACGCGCCCTCCCAACTAGGACTCCACTTGGTCGATCGAAGCTCGATGATGGCACGGCGCCACAAGCCCGGATGACGGCCTGGGCGTCCCGATGCCATGACGTGATCAGGCTGTAACCGGTCGTTCGACCAACGACAACGCGAGCTGCGGAAGTTCCGTCAGGTCCGCCGCGGCCCCACTCAACCAGTGCACCCGGGGATCGCGCCTGAACCATGAATCCTGACGGCGCGCGAAGCGCTTGGTGGCACGAACGGTCTCGGACCGCGCCTCCTCGAGGGTGCACTCCCCGGCGAGCGCCGCGAGCACCTGCTGGTAACCGAGTGCGCGCGACGCCGTACGCCCCTGGCGCAACCCCTGCGCCTCCAGTGCGCGCACTTCCTCCACCAGGCCGGCCTCCCACATCCGGTCGACCCGGCGGGCGATCCGCTCGTCCAGCTCGGGGCGGGCCACGTCGACGCCGATCTGGAAGGTGTCGTAGACCGAGTCGTGGCCCGGGAGGTTGGCCGTGAAAGGCCTTCCGGTGATCTCGATGACCTCGAGCGCGCGAACGATGCGGCGGCCGTTGCCCGGCAGGATCGCCCGCGCGGCCTCGGGGTCCGCCACGGCGAGGCGGGCGTGCAGCGCCCCCGGGCCGCGCAGCGTGAGCTCCTCCTCCAGGCGGGCCCTGACCTCGGGGTCGGTGCCCGGGAACTCCAGGTTGTCGACGGCACCGCGGACGTAGAGGCCGGAACCGCCGACGAGGACGGGCCAGCGCCCTTCGGCGAGCAGCGCGTCGATCCGCTCCCGGGCCAGCCGCTGGTACTCGGCGACGGACGCGGTGAAGGTGACGTCCCAGATGTCGAGCAGGTGGTGCGGTACGCCACCGCGTTCCTCGGGCGTCAGCTTGGCGGTGCCGATGTCCATCCCCCGGTAGAGCTGCATGGAGTCGGCGTTGACGACCTCGCCGCCGAGCCGCCGGGCCAGAAATACCCCCAGATCGGACTTTCCGGCCGCAGTGGGGCCGACGACGGCGATGACACGGGGGGCGAGGGGTGCGCTGCTCACTGACCCAGTCTCGCAAACCTCCCGTCCGGCCCTCGAACGGGTTACGTGACGCGACAGTCGCCGGGTCGTTGCCCGTTGCGAGGTTCCTGCCGCCGGATCGCAGGGGCGGCGGCCCGGTCACACGAACGGACGCACCGGGCCACGCGGAATTTCGCCCGCACGAGTAACGTATGGAGTGGATATGGGCGTTTTTGCACGGATTTTTCGGAGGTCGAAGGCCACGGAGGAGACGCGGACCGCCGATGCCCGGACCGGCGAAGCGGCGGCCGGGACCGGCACGGAGAGCGCGGCCGGGCCCGCGGAGCCGAAGGGGCCGGCCGAGGCTCCGGAGACCACCGGGCCGGCGGAGAAGGAGGCCGGCGAGGTCACCGGCACCGACACCGTCGAGATCCCCAAACAGCAGTCCGCCGAGGCGGCCGGCAGCGAGACCGGTGAGGGCGCCCGCACGTAGACGGTCGCGAGGGAAGGTGCGTCATGGGTCTCCTGGACAATCTGAAAGCCAGACTCGGCCCGGCCAAGGACAAGGTCTCCGACCTCGCGCACCAGCACGAGGACAGGATCCAGCACGGTCTGGACAAGGCCGCGCGGACCGTCGACGAGCGGACCAAGGGCAAGTACAGCGACCGGATCCAGACAGGTACGGGCAAGGCCAAGGGCGCCGTGGACCGGCTCGCGCACAAGAACGACCCCGGCCCGGGCGCGGGCGGCACGACCACGCCGCCGGCCGGGCCGCCGCCCGCTTCCTGAGCGGCACACCGACGGACGGCCGCGGAGCACACCGAGGGCTCCCGGCCGTCCGCCCCGTTCTCCCGGCAGCGGCCGTCTACGCCCAGGTGGCCACGAGGTAGCCGACCCCGTAGGGGGCGTCCTCGTAGAGCAGCGCGCCTGCCAGGCCCGGGTTCCCGGCCGCCGCGCCGGCGAGTACCTGCCAGGGGGCCCGGCCGGACACCTTCAGCTCGCGCGCCAGTCCGGTGTCCAGCGCACGCAGGGCCCCGGTGTCGGCCGCGCCCAACGCGCGCGCGAGTTCCGCGTCGAAGGGGGCCGCGCGCTCGTCGAGGTAGCCGGGCGCCTTGGGCGTGCGGCACGCGCCGGCGTCGCCCATCACCAGCAGCGCGACCCGCTCCGCCCGGCCGGCGACGGCCTCCCCCTCCTCGGCGCACCGCTCGGCCGGGAGGAGTTCCCCCACGGCCAGTCCCTCCACGGGGGCGTCCGCCCATCCGGTGCGGCCCAGCAGCCAGGCGCCCACGGCCAGCCCGTACGGGAGTTCCCGCCCGGCCAGCACGCCTCTGTCCGGTCCCAGCCGTACGTCCAGGCCGACACCGAAGCCCCGGAAGGATCCCGGGGTGCCCTCCGGGTAGGTCTCGGGCCCGGCACCGTCCCCCGGTCCGACGACCACGAGCAGATCGGGCCGGGCGGCGGCGAGCACGCCCAGCGCGTCCGTGCACGCCGTCCGCGCGGTGTCCAGCTCGGGGGCCGCCCCGGTGGCGACCTCCGGCACGAGCAACGGCGGGCACGGACAGACTGCGGCGGCGACAAGCATGATCAACAGCCTACTGCGACGGCCCGGAACGGCATCGCCGCCTCATGGACCGTCCGTGCTCCGGACGCGCTCCGCAAGGCTGTACCGCAGGCGGTAGGCGCCCGGTCCGCCCTTGATCTCCACGCAGTACGTGTCGTCGCCCACGCGGTACACCCCGCGATGCGCGGGCATCAGCCTTCCGGAGAACCGGTGCGCGCACGCCGCCTCAGTCGACGGCGCACCCCCCGGTGACCACCGGCAGCGGCTCGGGTACGCCCACCTTGGGCAGGCCGAGCAGCACACCCGCGGGCTGCGCCGCCTTCTCGGTGTTCCGCTTCTCCCAGGCGTCCCCCGCGCGGGTGCGGCGCACGCCGAGCACCGCGCCCTCGGCGAGGAGGTGGTGCGGGGCGGCGTACGTGATCTCGACGGTGACCACGTCGCCGGGGCGCACCTCCTGTTCCGGCTTGGTGAAGTGCACCAGACGGCTGTCGGGAGCGCGGCCGGAGAGGCGGTGGGTGGTGCCGTCCTTGCGGCCCTCGCCCTCGGCGACCATCAGCTCCAGGGTGCGGCCGATCTGCTTCTTGTTCTCCTCCCAGGAGATCTCCTCCTGGAGGGCGACCAGCCGCTCGTAGCGCTCCTGGACGACCTTCTTGGGGATCTGGCCGTCCATCTCGGCGGCCGGGGTGCCGGGACGCTTGGAGTACTGGAAGGTGAACGCCTGCGCGAAGCGGGCCTCGCGGACGACGTGCAGGGTCTGCTCGAAGTCCTCCTCGGTCTCGCCGGGGAAGCCCACGATGATGTCGGTGCTGATCGCCGCGTGCGGGATGGCGGCGCGGACCTTCTCGATGATCCCGAGGTAGCGCTCCTGCCGGTAGGAGCGGCGCATCGCCTTCAGGACCGGGTCGGAGCCGGACTGCAGGGGCATGTGCAGCTGCGGCATCACGTTCGGTGTCTCGGCCATGGCGGCGATGACGTCGTCGGTGAAGTCGCGCGGGTGCGGCGAGGTGAAACGGACCCGCTCCAGGCCGTCGATCTTCCCGCAGGCCCGCAGCAGCTTGCTGAACGCCTCGCGGTCGCCGATGTCGGACCCGTACGCGTTGACGTTCTGGCCGAGCAGGGTGATCTCGCAGACGCCCTCGGCGACCAGGGCCTCGATCTCGGCGAGGATGTCGCCGGGGCGGCGGTCCTTCTCCTTGCCGCGCAGCGCGGGGACGATGCAGAAGGTGCAGGTGTTGTTGCAGCCGACGGAGATCGACACCCAGGCCGCGTAGGCGCTCTCGCGCCGGGTGGGCAGCGTGGAGGGGAACGCCTCCAGCGACTCGGCGATCTCGACCTGCGCCTCCTCCTGCACGCGGGCGCGCTCCAGGAGGACGGGCAGCTTGCCGATGTTGTGCGTGCCGAAGACGACGTCGACCCAGGGTGCCCGCTTCACGATGGTGTCGCGGTCCTTCTGCGCGAGGCAGCCGCCGACCGCGATCTGCATGCCGGGGCGGCTCGCCTTCCTCGGGGCGAGGTGGCCGAGGTTGCCGTACAGCTTGTTGTCGGCGTTCTCCCGGACGGCGCAGGTGTTGAAGACGACGACGTCCGCGTCGCCGTCGGAACCCTCGGGGGCGCGGACGTAGCCCGCGTCCTCCAGCAGCCCGGACAATCGCTCGGAGTCGTGGACGTTCATCTGGCACCCGTAGGTGCGTACTTCATAGGTGCGCGTGCCGCCCACTGACTGGCTCCGGTCGATGCTGCTCATGTCCCTAAGGGTAGGCGGTGTCGCGGACCGCCTCCGCCGCGTGGGCAACTCCCTGCCGGGCGGCTTCCCGGCCCGGCCGGATGCGGACGGCGGGGGTGGCGTGAGGCCGCGTTCCACCGGCCTGACGGGGGCGCGACTCCGAGTCTCCTTGCCTGCCGCACCTCGCCCGCGGCCGTGCCCCGGTCCGGCGCCGGTCAGGAGCGGGCCCCGTCGCCACGCTGCCGGGACGGCCGGACGACGCCCGCTCACGCCTCCCCGCGCGGCACCCACCCCTGCCGTCGCAGCACCGCCGAGACGTCCGGGGCCTCGTAGTGGTCGCCCTTGAGGATCTTGCCGTCGGGGCGGCGGCTGACCTGGCCGTCGGGGCCCAGCTTGCTCATGTTGGAACGGTGGATCTCGGCGATCACCGCGTCGAGGTCGATGCCATGGACCAGCGCGGTGCCGTACGCGACGTAGACGACGTCGGCCAGTTCGTGCGCGAGCCGGTCGAGCGGGCCCGTCACCGACACCTCGGCGACCTCCTCGGCCTCCTCGGCCAGCAGCTCGCCGCGGCGCGCGGCGAGTTCCGGCGAGACCTCGGACGGTGTGTCGCGGGCGTCCAGCCCGAAGGCGCGGTGGAAGTCGCGGACCAGGTCGGCGGGCGAAGAACTCATGCCGCGACTGTAGCGGCCGACCATGACAGCCCCCGCTGTGAGCTCTGCCCTGGTCAGCGGGCACCCGGGCTGGCAGGATCGCGCGCATGTCCCACACGCTGTCCCGGATCGGCAGGCGACGGGCCCTGCGGGGTGCGGCCGCCGGTTTCGTGGTGCTCGGACTGCTGTTGTGGTGGCTGGCACCCTGGAACGAGGAGCCACCCGGCGGGACGATCACGCTGAGCACGGGCACCCGCGCGGGGGTCTATCAGAAGTACGGCGTGCTCCTGCGCAGCTCGCTCGGCAAGCACATGCCCGACCTCGACGTACGTCTGAAGACGAGCGACGGGTCCCAGGAGAACGTGCGCCGCGTGGCGACCGGAGAGGCCGACTTCGCGATCGCCGCGGCCGACGCGGTGGAGACGTACCGGCTGAGCGACCGGCCGGGCGCCGACCGGCTGCGCGGGGTGGCACGCCTGTACGACGACTACGTGCAGCTCGCCGTCGCACCCGACTCGGGCATCCGTTCCGTCGCGGACCTGCGGGGCAAGCGGGTCGCCATAGGGTCGCCCAAGTCGGGTGTCCGGCTCATCGCCAATCGTGTGCTCCGGGCGGCCGGCATCGACCCGGAGACGGACATCAGGCCCTCCTCCGACGGCATCGACACCGGCCCGGAGCGGCTCGGACACGGTCTGGACGCCTTCTTCTGGTCGGGCGGACTGCCCACGGACGGACTGAAGACGCTCGCCGAACAGTCCGCGCTCCGGTTCGTGCCGATCGGCGCCGACCTCGTCTCCGAGCTGCACGAACAGGGCGGCGCCACGCGCTACTACCGCGCCACCAACATGCCGGAGTCGGCCTACCCGGGCAGCCAGCTCGGCTCGGCCGTCCCGACGATGGCGGTGTCCAACCTCCTGATCACCCGGGCGGACGCCGACCCCCGCCTCACCGAATGGCTCACCCGCATCGTGCTCAAGAGCAGGGACGGCATCGGCGCGCACGTCCACTCCGCGCAGCTGGTCGACGTACGCACGGCGATCTACACCGACCCGCTCCGGTTGCACGAGGGCGCCCGCCGGTACTACCGGTCCGTCAAGCCCTGACCCGCCGCCTCACCCGTGGGGGCGTTCCTCGGCACCGTCACGGTCACCCGCAGTCCGTGCGGTTCGTGACGCTCGTACGCGATCGAGCCGCCGCCCGCCGCGAGCAGCGCCCGGGAGATGGACAGGCCCAGGCCGGACCCCTTGATGTTCTGGTGCCGGCCGCTGCGCCAGAAGCGGTCGCCGACGCGGGTCAGCTCCTCCTCGGTCAGACCCGGACCGTTGTCGGTGACGACGACGGTGGACGTGTCGCCGTTGGAGGCGACGGTGACCTCGACGGTCTCGCCCTCGGGCGTGAACTTCACCGCGTTGTCGATCACCGCGTCCAGGGCGCTGGACAGCGCCACCGGGTCGGCCCACGCGGTCGTCGGCGGGCAGACGCCGGTCAGCCGGACACCCTTGGCCTCGGCGGTGGGTGACCAGGCCGCCACCCGTTCGGCGGCCAGGGCGCCGACATCGGCGATTTGGAGGCTGGCCTCGCTGTGCTCGGCGAGCGCCAGGTCGAGCAGGTCGTCCAGGACCTGCGCCAGACGCTTGCCCTCGGCCTGCACGGAGGCGATCTCCTCGTTGCCCTCGGGCAGCTCCAGGGCGAGCAACTCGATGCGCAGCAGCAGCGCCGAGAGCGGGTTGCGCAGCTGGTGCGAGGCGTCGGCGACGAAGGCGCGCTGCTGCTCCAGCACGCTCTCGACGTTGTCCGCCATCTCGTTGAACGACCGGGCGAGCCGTCTGAGTTCCGGCGGCCCGCCGGCCGCCGCGACCCGGGACTTCAGCCGTCCGGTGGCGATGTCGTGGGTGGTGGCGTCCAGGATCCGTACGGGCCTGAGCACCCAGCCGGTCAGCCGCAGGGCCGCACCGACCGCCAGCAGCATCGCGGCCGCCTCGCCCGCGGCGATGACCAGCCAGCCCTGGAGGATGTGGGAGCGCATCTGTCCGGTCGGCGAGTCGGTGACCACGACCGCGACGACGTCGCCGTCCCGGATGACCGGCGAGGCCACCACCAGGCTGTGCCGCTGCCACGGCCACACCTGCTCGGGGTCGTGGCTGCGGCGGCTGAGCAGCGCCTCCTCGAAGGCGTCGCGCACCTCGCCCGTGCGGGGCAGGAACCAGTCGTCCGGTGCGTGCGCCATGGGCGAGTCGTTGCGGTAGAAGACGCCCGCGCGGATGCCGTAGACCGTGTGGTAGCTGCGGAGCTCGCTGCGGAGCGCCTCACGGCGCTCGTTGATGTCCGCGCCGGCCGGGTCGGTGGGTTCGGTGACGAACTGGGCGAGGGCCGCGAAGCGCGCGGTGTCGTCGATCCGGTCGACGACGACCCGCTGCTGCTGGGCGCCGGCCAGGCTGACGGCCAGCGGGACGCCGAGGGCGAGCAGGACGGCCGCCATCAGGACGATGAGCAGCGGAAGCAGCCGCGTGTGCACCCGGCCCCGCTACGCCGCCGGCGCGACGAGCCGGTAGCCGACGCCGCGCACGGTCTCGATGAGGGCGGGCATGCGGAGCTTGGCCCGCAGGGAGGCGACGTGCACCTCCAGGGTGCGCCCGGTCCCCTCCCAGCTGGTGCGCCACACCTCGCTGATGATCTGTTCCCGGCGGAAGACGACCCCCGGCCGCTGGGCGAGCAGGGCGAGCAGATCGAACTCCTTGCGGGTCAGTTGGACGACCGAACCGTTCACGCTGACCTGGCGGGTCGGCAGTTCGATGCGGACCGGGCCGAGCCGCAGCTCGGTCTCCGTGCTGCCCGTGGCCTCCTCGTGGACGGTGCGCCGGCTGACGGCGTGGATCCGCGCGAGGAGCTCCCCCGTGTCGTACGGCTTGACCACGTAGTCGTCGGCGCCGAGATTGAGGCCGTGGATGCGGGAGCGCACGTCGGACCGCGCGGTGACCATGATCACCGGCGTGCTGGTGCGCTTGCGGATCTTGCCGCAGACCTCGTAGCCGTCCTGGTCGGGCAGCCCCAGGTCGAGCAGGACGACGCCGAAGCCGTTGCCCTCGGGGACGAGCGCCTGGAGCGCCTCCTCGCCGCTGCGCGCGTGGGTGACGTCGAATCCGTGCCGCGCCAGTACCGCCGACAGGGCGGCGGCGACGTGGTTGTCGTCCTCGACGAGAAGCAGTCTCACCAGGGCCCCCTTCGGTTCATCGGCCGTACGCTCTCCATGTGTACAAAAACGCGTGCACGCGCGCGTGCACCTTGCAGTGACGCCGATGAACGAGGACGGCGTCAAGAGGGTTCCGGTTGCTCTTCCGTACCGTTACCCGGCCGAGATCACCCCTGCTCGCAAGTGCTACGACAGGTGTCCGATTGCTATCGGATCGTGATGCTCAGATTCCCCTCAGATGTAATGACGCAGGTCCAACGGGTTACTACTGTCCTCCGAAACCGAGGAGGACGGAGCCTGAGAGCGATGACCGAAGTATCGGTGGCCAAGGAAGATGTGGCCGCGACCGGCGATCTGGTCGTCCTGAAGAGCGTCAACAAGCACTTCGGCGCGTTGCACGTACTCCAGGACATCGACCTGACGATCGCCCGTGGCGAAGTCGTCGTGGTCATCGGACCCTCCGGGTCCGGGAAGTCCACCCTGTGCCGCACCATCAACCGTCTGGAGACGATCGACTCCGGGTCGATCTCGATCGACGGCAAGCCCCTGCCCGACGAGGGCAAGGAGCTCGCCCGGCTGCGGGCCGACGTGGGGATGGTCTTCCAGTCCTTCAACCTCTTCGCGCACAAGACCGTGCTCGAGAACGTGACGCTGGGCCAGGTCAAGGTCCGCAAGGCGGACAAGAAGAAGGCCGAGGAGCGGGCCCGTGCCCTGCTCGACCGGGTCGGCGTGGGCGCGCAGGCCGAGAAGTACCCCGCACAGCTCTCCGGTGGCCAGCAGCAGCGTGTCGCCATCGCGCGGGCCCTGGCGATGGAACCCAAGGTCATGCTCTTCGACGAGCCGACGTCGGCTCTCGACCCGGAGATGATCAACGAGGTGCTGGAGGTCATGCAGCAGCTCGCCCGGGACGGCATGACCATGATCGTCGTCACCCACGAGATGGGATTCGCCCGTTCGGCGGCAAATCGCGTGGTGTTCATGGCGGACGGTCGCATCGTCGAACAGGCTTCGCCGGACCAGTTCTTCAGTAATCCGCGCAGCGACCGCGCCAAGGACTTCCTGTCGAAGATCCTTCACCACTGAGGCGCACCTCGCGCCCTGACGACCTGCGTCACCGGACACCGCCCGGGCCGCATCACTTCACCAGAGTCAAAGGATGTGCACCATGAAGCTCCGCAAGGTCACCGCCGCCTCGGCCGTCGTGTTCGCTCTTGCCCTGACCGCCACCGCCTGTGGCGGCGACGACAGCGGTGACAACGGCTCGTCCTCCTCCGGGGGCGGCGGCGACAAGATCAAGATCGGCATCAAGTACGACCAGCCGGGTCTCGGTCTGAAGACGCCGGACGGTTCCTTCACCGGCTTCGACGTGGACGTGGCGACCTACGTCGCCAAGGAGCTCGGTTACGAGCCGAACCAGATCGAGTGGGTCGAGACCAAGAGCGCCGACCGCGAGACCGCCCTCTCGCGCGGGGACGTGAAGCTCATCGCGGCGACGTACTCGATCACCGACGAGCGGAAGCAGAAGGTCGACTTCGCCGGCCCGTACCTGCTGGCCCACCAGGACCTGCTGGTCAAGGCGGACTCGGACATCTCCGAGGCCACGGACCTGAACGACAAGAAGCTCTGCTCGGTGACCGGCTCCACCTCGGCACAGAACGTCAAGAACGACTTCGCGCCGAAGGCCCAGCTGAGTTCGCGCGGCGGCTACTCGGAGTGCCTGTCCGCTCTGCAGAACGGGCAGGTGGACGCGCTGACCACCGACGACTCGATCCTCGCCGGCTACGCCGCTCAGGACCAGTACAAGGGCAAGTTCAAGCTCGCCGGCCTGAAGCTGAGCAACGAGAACTACGGTGTCGGCGTCAAGAAGGGCGACACCGAGACCGTGAACAAGGTCAACGACGCGCTGGAGAAGATGGTCAGCGACGGTTCGTGGCAGAAGGCCGTCGAGAAGAACTTCGGCCCGGCGAACTACAAGAACGAGCCCGCCCCGAAGATCGGCCAGATCGTCCAGTAACGCGGGACTCCGCCGACGCAGGATCCCCGCGGCTGACGCGGGGATGCGCAGACGTGGCGCCGCCCACCACACCGACCGCCGGGGCACCTCACCGCCCCCCCCGAAGAAACACACCCCCCAACCCGGGAGAAAGTGTTAGACAATATTTAAAAAAAATACGACCCCAACCAGCAGGGGGGGTTAGTGGGAACG
>NZ_JBHYVC010000038.1:32980-68647 GCF_042749965.1 Streptomyces sp. NPDC059454
GGGACCCCGCCGCCGCTGTACCCCGGGGGGTGCGGGGGTTAGGCCCAGCCGGCCCGCCCCCCCCCACGGGGCGGGGGGGGCCACGTCACGTCCGCCACGTACGTCACACACCCGGAAGCGCGGGAGATCGTGTTCGACTTTCTTTCAAACTATGACGACCCGTCCCTGCTGGGCGCTTTCTGGGTCACGGTGCAGCTCACCGTCCTCTCGGCCATCGGATCCCTGATCTGGGGCACCCTGCTGGCGGCCATGCGGGTCAGTCCTGTTCCGCTGATGCGCGGTTTCGGCACCGCCTACGTGAACATCGTCCGGAACATTCCTCTGACCGTCATCATCGTCTTCACGTCGCTCGGCCTCGCCGACATCTTCGGCTTGGCGATGGGCGCACCGGACGACTTCGAGCTCAAGTACTTCCGACTGGCCGTACTCGGCCTCATCGCCTACACCGCGGCCTTCGTGTGCGAGGCGATCCGCTCCGGCATCAACACGGTGCCCGTCGGGCAGGCGGAGGCGGCACGGGCCCTCGGACTGAGCTTCAGCCAGGTGCTGCGGCTCGTCGTGCTGCCGCAGGCGTTCCGCTCGGTCATCGGCCCCCTGGCCAACGTGCTGATCGCACTGACCAAGAACACGACCGTGGCGGCCACCATCGGAGTGGCGGAGGCCGCGCTCCTGATGAAGGAAATGATCGAGAACGAGGCACAGACGCTGCTCATCGGCGCGGTCTTCGCCTTCGGGTTCGTGGTACTGACCCTGCCCACCGGCCTGATCCTCAACTGGCTGAGCAAGCGCCTGGCGGTGAAGCGATGACTTCTGTTCTCTACGACGCCCCCGGCCCGAAGGCCAAGCGGCGCAACCTGATCCTCTCGGTCGTCTTCCTCGTCCTGCTCGCCCTGCTGCTGTGGTGGGTCTGGCAGGTGCTGGACGACAAGGGCCAGCTGGAGTGGTCCCTGTGGAAACCCTTCACCACGTCCGAGGCGTGGACGACCTATCTGCTGCCCGGACTCGCCGACACGCTGAAGGCCGCGGCGCTGGCCATGGTCATCGCGCTGCCGCTGGGCGCGGTCCTCGGCATCGCCAGGATGTCCGACCACCGGTGGGTACGCATCCCGGCCGGCGCGGTGGTCGAGTTCTTCCGGGCCATCCCGGTGCTGCTGCTGATGCTGTTCGCCAACGAGTTCTTCGCCCGCTCCACGGACGTCACCAGCGAGGACCGGCCCCTCTACGCGGTCGTCACCGGCCTGGTGCTCTACAACGCCTCGGTCCTCGCCGAGGTGGTCCGGGCCGGCATCCTCGCCCTGCCCAAGGGGCAGAGTGAGGCGGCTCAGGCGATCGGTCTGCGCAAGAGCCAGACGATGAGCAGCATCCTGCTGCCGCAGGCGGTCACGGTGATGCTCCCTGCGATCGTCAGCCAGCTGGTCGTCATCGTGAAGGACACCGCGCTGGGCGGCGTGATGCTCGGCTTCACCGAGCTGCTGAACTCGCGCGCCACGCTGGCGGCCAACTACGCCAACGTCATCCCGAGCTTCATCGTGGTGGCGCTCATCTTCATCGTCCTCAACTTCATCCTCACCTCGTTCGCCTCCTGGCTCGAGGGACGGCTGCGCCGCAGCAAGCGCAGCACGGGCGCGGTGCTCGGCCCGGACGATGTCGACGACCTCAACGCGGCCGAGGTCGGGGGCACCCACAAGACCGGCGGAGGCGGCGTCGTCTGACGCCCGCTGCCGCACGACATGACCGTGGCCCGCCGCATCCCGGCGGGCCACAGTCATGTCACGTTGCCGGCCGACCCCAGCGGTACGGAGGAGCGGTGCGCCCCGGACTCGTGTGATGAACAGTCAAGTAATGTGACACGCCCCGCCCCACTTCATGATCGCAACTGGCCTTCGGTCACTTGACGCAAGCACCGGCAATAGGTTGCATACGTTCTGTGATCGTGCACCCTGCTCCATTTTCCTGTTCCTCCACGTCTCTTCAGACGTCACTTCGAGCAGGGGGCGCCGCGCCGTGGACCCGGTGATCATCGTCGGAGCGGGGCCCGTCGGGCTCACGCTGGCGCTGGCGCTGGCGCGCCAGGAAGTGCCGTGCGTGGTCCTCGACGAAGGACCGGGCAAGGACGAGCCCCGTCCGGCGCGCACCGTCGTCCTGCGCGAGGAGACCGCCGCGCTCATGGAGCGGCTGACCGGAATGCCGCTCGCACACGCCGGTGTCCGTTGGGCCGGATGGCGGTCGATGCGGCGCAAGCAGGTGACGGCCGAGGTCGCCTTCGGCGACACCGAGCCCGCCCCCCTGCACATCGCCCAGCACGTCCTGACGGGTGCCCTGCGTGCGGCCCTCGCCGGCGAGCGGCTCGTCAAGGTCGTGGTGAACAGCCGGCTGGACGCCGTGGAGCAGGAACCCTCGGGCGTCACCGCCCACACCCGGGGCTCGACGGGCACCTGGTGGCGCGGCAGTTACCTGGTCGGCTGCGACGGCCCGCGCTCGACCGTGCGCAAGCTCCAGGACATCCGTTTCCCCGGCCGCACCGCGGTGGAGCGTCACGCCGTGGCCGCCCTGCGCACCGAACTCCCCTGGCCCTACGAGGCACTACTGCACCGCACGCCGCCGTGGCGCACGTCCGGCCCCTCGGCCGGGGAGATCACCGCACGCCCGCTGCCGGACGGGGTGTGGCGCCTGGACTGGCTGCTGCCGCCGGGCAAGGACCTGGTCACGCCCGAACTGCTGCTGGGCCGGGTCCGGGAGACCCTGGCCGGCTGGACCGGCGGTCCGACCCCGCCGTACGAACTGCTGGACACCGGAGTGCACACCGTCCACCACCGGCTGGCCCGGCGCTGGCGGGCCGAGCGGGTGTTCCTCGCCGGGGACGCGGCCCATCTGCTCGGCTCACTGGGCACGCACGGGCTGGAGGAAGGCCTCCGCGACGCCGACAACCTCGCCTGGAAGCTGGCACTGGCCTGGCACCACGGTCCGCACGAGGCGCTGCTCGACAGCTACCAGACCGAACGCCGGGCGATCGTCGCCGCCCGGCTGCGCGCCGCCGACCAGGCGCTGCCGCTGGTGCGCGGCGGCGGAGGGCTGCGCTCCTACGTTCCCGGGTCCGCGCGGGGGCACGACACACTGCTGATGGACGGTCACCTGGGGCGTGGCGCGCTGGGCGCGCCGGGGACGTACGCCGGCTCGCCGCTCACGCCCGGCCCTCTGGAGGGCGAGGCGCCCCTCCGGACGGCTCCCGGGGCGACGGTGACGGACGTACGGGTCACGGCCGAGGACGGCACCTTCGTCCGGTTGCGGGACCGGCTCGGCCGGGGTGCGCTGCTGGTGGTGCTGATCGCGCCCGGTACGGGGGTCTGGGAGCGCCGGCACTGGGTGTCCGCCGGGATCATGCCCCGGCTGGCGGCGGCCGTCTCGGCGCTGCCGCACCGGGCCGAACTGCTGGTCGCCGAGAGCTACCCGGGTGCGGCGGCCCACACCGTGCTGCTGGTGCGCCCCGACGGTCACCTGGTGACGGCGCTGAGCGGGGTCCGCCCGGCGGATCTGTACGCCGCGGCGGAAGCGGCGGTCGGCGGGCCCGCCGCGGCGGAGGCGGAGGCCAAGGCCGATGCGGGGGCCGGGTCGCGCTGAGAGCCCCGCTCCCGTCGAGTCGTCGTCATCCTGCGGTCCGCATGGTGACGGTGAGTTGAATCGGTGTACGGCCTCGTGGTGTACTCCGCTCGTGACCGACACCTGCGTGCACCTGTGGCGGAGGGTCCATATGGACCTCGTCCGCTATGCGGGCTGCGTGTGTCGCCCGTCCTGCTGATTCGCGTCTCTCACCCTTCTCCGCGCGCCGCCCGCCGTCTCCTACGCGTGGCCGCGCGCCTCCGCGAACCTCCTCCAGGACGGTGCACATGTCTGTCTCCTCCCCCGTTCCGGCTCCCGTCTCCGCACCCACGCAAGCGGACCTCCTCGACTTCGTACGGCGTACCGTCGCCGACGCCGAACTGATCGCCTCCCTTCCGCTCGACCCCGAGGGGCGCACCTGGGTGCGGCTCGACGGGCCCGGTGGCAGCGAGGCCTGGCTGATCGGCTGGCCGCCCGGCACCGGGACCGGCTGGCACGACCACGCCGACTCCGTCGGTGCCTTCATGACCGCGTCGGGCGAACTGAAGGAGAACTCGCTCGCCGCGCGGCTGCCCACCGACGGCTGGAAGACCCTGGAACTCACGGACGGGGTGGACCGGGAGCGCCGACTGGGGACTGGGCAAGGGCGCGCCTTCGGGCGGCATCACGTCCACGAGGTCCTCAACGAGTCCTCGGACCGGCACGCGATCTCCGTGCACGCCTACTATCCGCCGCTGCCGCGGATCCGCCGCTACAGCCGCAGCGGCCGCATTCTCCGCCTGGAGCAGGTCGAACGCCCGGAGGACTGGCTGTGAGCGGGACCGACGAACCGGCCGGTGGTGCCGTGGGCATCGACGAGTTGCTGCAACGGGTGCGCGCCGGTTACGAGCGCGTCGGTCCCCGGGACGCCTACGAGGCCGCACGGACCGGTGGGGCACTGCTGGTGGACATCCGCTACGCCGCCCTGCGGGAACGGGACGGACTGATCCGCGGGGCCCTCGTCGTCGAACGCAACGAACTGGAGTGGCGCCTGGACCCGCGGGGCAGCCACCGCCTCCCGGAGGCCACGAGCCACGACCTGCGCGTCGTGGTGATCTGCAACGAGGGTTACGCCTCCAGCCTCGCCGCGGAGTCCCTCCACCGCCTGGGCCTGCACCGGGCCACCGATCTGGTCGGTGGCTTCCAGGCCTGGCGGGCGGCGGGCCTGCCGGTGGTGCCCGCACCACCGGCGTAGGCGTCGCGCGGGAAGCGTCCGGTGCCGTGTCACCGCGCTCCGCGCCGTCTCAGAACCCCTCGTCGCCGAGGAACTCCGTCTCCTCGCCCTCCTCCTCCAGCGCCTGCCGGACGACGCGCAGGGCGAGGCCCTCGGGGTAGCCCTTGCGGGCGAGCATGCCGGCGAGGCGGCGGATGCGCTTGTCGCGGTCGAGTCCGCGGGTGGCGCGCAGTCTGCGGGCGACCAGTTCGCGTGCGGTCGTCTCCTCCTGCTCGGAGTCGAGCCGGGAGACAGCCTCGTCGATCAGCGTGGGGTCGACCCCCTTGACGCGCAGCTCCCGGGCGAGCGCGCGCCGGGAGAGCCCCCGGCCGTGGTGCCGGGACTCCACCCAGGCGTCCGCGAAGGCGCTGTCGTCGATCAGTCCGACCTCCTCGAACCGGGACAGCACCTCCTCGGCTGCCTCGTCCGGGATCTCCCGCTTGCGGAGGGCGTCGGCGAGCTGTTTCCGGGTGCGCGGGGTCCCGGTGAGCAGGCGCAGACAGATCGCCCGCGCCCGCTCGACCGGGTCCGCCGGAGGTTCCTCCCGTTCGGCCCTCGACGAGGAGGAGGCGCCCCCGTCCTCCGCGGCCGCCTCGCCGGAGGTCCGGCGTCTGCGCCCGCGTCCACCGCGCGGCCCGCCGTCACGCGAGCCGCCCGCCCGTGCGCCACCTCCGTCGCGGGGGCCGCCCCCGCCGGTGATGTCGTCGTCCACCGCGTCACCGTCCACGGCTGAGCCGTCGCCGCCTTCGATGCCCCTCCCCCGTGGGGCACCGGAGGCGGCGAACTCGTACTCGGCCCAGTCGGTTCGTCGCGTCACGGGTCAGCTCTTGGCCGCCGCGGCCTTGGACTTGGTGGCCTTGGCCGCCGGGGCCGGTACGGCGGCCGGCTCGGCCGCAGCGGTGCTCGTGGCGTCCGCGCCCGGCGCGGCGGCGGGCTCCTCCGGCCGTACGCCGACGCCCAGCTTCTTCAGGATCTTCTTCTCGATCTCGTTGGCGAGGTCGGGGTTGTCCTTGAGGAAGTTGCGGGCGTTCTCCTTGCCCTGGCCGAGCTGGTCGCCCTCGTACGTGTACCAGGCGCCGGCCTTGCGGACGAAGCCGTGCTCCACGCCCATGTCGATCAGGCCGCCCTCGCGGCTGATGCCCTGGCCGTAGAGGATGTCGAACTCGGCCTGCTTGAAGGGCGGCGCGACCTTGTTCTTGACGACCTTGACACGGGTGCGGTTGCCGACCGCGTCGGTGCCGTCCTTCAGCGTCTCGATGCGTCGGATGTCGAGGCGCACCGAGGCGTAGAACTTCAGCGCCCGGCCACCGGTCGTGGTCTCCGGGGAGCCGAACATCACGCCGATCTTCTCGCGGAGCTGGTTGATGAAGATCGCGGTGGTCTTGGACTGGTTGAGCGCGCTGGTGATCTTCCGCAGGGCCTGGCTCATCAGGCGGGCCTGCAGACCCACGTGGCTGTCACCCATCTCGCCCTCGATCTCCGCGCGCGGGACGAGTGCGGCGACGGAGTCGATGACGATGAGGTCGAGGGCGCCGGAGCGGACCAGCATGTCCACGATCTCCAGGGCCTGCTCACCGTTGTCCGGCTGGGACAGGATGAGGTTGTCGATGTCGACGCCGAGCTTCTTCGCGTACTCGGGGTCGAGGGCGTGCTCCGCGTCCACGAAGGCGACCTGACCGCCGGCCTTCTGCGCGTTCGCCACCGCGTGCAGGGTCAGGGTCGTCTTGCCCGAGGACTCGGGGCCGTAGACCTCGATGACACGGCCACGCGGCAGACCGCCGACACCGAGGGCCACGTCGAGCGCGGTCGATCCGGTCGGGATGACCTCGATGGGCTCGTTCGTCCGGTCACCCATGCGCATGACCGCGCCCTTGCCGAATTGCCGTTCAATCTGTGCGAGCGCGGCGTCGAGCGCCTTCTCGCGGTCGGTTCCTGCCATGGGTTCCACCCGATTTGCTTGATTCGATCGCTTCACGTCAAAGACGCTAACGCCTGCCACTGACAACGCGCCCCGACCCACCTCCGGCCTGTGGATAACGTGGGTGTATTCACACCCGAACCGGGACACAACACCCGTCGTTGAGCCTCATCGACACTTCCATGAGAATGGATGTTCGATTTTCGTGTCAAGCGCACCATGCGTCACCGCGGTCCCGCGGGTCGCGCGGGACAGCCGCCCTCAGGAGACCCCGGTGTCTTCGCCGCGGGACCGCACCGCGCCCGGCCGGCGGACCCACCGATGACGGACGCGCATGAGGACGCCCGGCCCTCCCCCGGGGCTGCGGTGCCCGAGCACACGGGGGTCGTCCGTGACGTCGTACCGCCGCACGTACGCGCCGAGGAACGCCTGGAGGGTGGCGACGGCGGGAATGGCGATCAGTGCGCCGACGGCGCCGAGCAGGGCGGTGCCCGCGACGACCGAGCCGAAGGCGACCGCCGGGTGGATGTCGACGGTCTTGGAGGTCAGCTTGGGCTGCAGCACGTAGTTCTCGAACTGCTGGTAGATCACCACGAAGACCATCACCCACAGCGCGTACCAGGGGTCGACCGTGAAAGCGATCAGCATGGGCAGAGCGCCCGCGAGATAGGTGCCGATGGTGGGGATGAACTGCGACACCAGGCCCACCCACACGGCGAGGACAGGCGCGTAGGGCACCTCGAGGAACTCCAGCAGGACGTAGTGCGCCAGGCCGGAGGCCAGTGCCATCAGTCCGCGTGAGTAGAGATAGCCGCCCGTCTTGTTCACGGCGATCTCCCACGCGCGCAGCACCTCGGCCTGCCGGGCGGGCGGCAGCAGGGAGCAGACGGTGCGCCGCAGCCGCGGACCGTCGGCGGCGAAGTAGAACGAGAACAGACCGACGGTCAGCAGCTGGAAGAGACCGCCGAGGACCTGCGCGGAGACGTCCAGGACACCGGTGGCGCTGTTCTGGACGTAGTTGCGCAGCCAGTCGGAGCGCAGCAGGCCCTCCTGGATGTCCACGCGCCGCAGCTCGGTGTGGAAGTGCGCGTTGATCCAGTTGATCACGGAGTCGAGGTAGTCCGGGAAATCCTCGACGATCTTGATGATCTGTCCCGCCAGCATGGACCCGAGCAGCGTGACGAAGCCCGCCGCCGCGACCAGCACGCCCAGGAAGACGAGGAAGGTGCCCAGACCCCGGCGCACTCCGCGCGCGGCCATCCAGCTCACCGCGGGCTCGACGGCGAGCGCCAGGAAGAACGCGATGAGGATGTTGATCAACAGGCCGATGAGCTGGTGGAAGGCCCAGCTGCCCAGCTGGAACACGGCGAACAGCGCGAGGGCGAGCACCATGGCGCGCGGCAGCCAGCGCGGCATACGGGCGCCCGGCCCGGATAGGGGGGCCGACGGGGGCCCGGCGGGCGGCGGCGCGCCGGGCATGGTGGGATGCCGGGCTGTCCGCCCGGTCTCGTCAGTGGGTGCCACGGATCAAGTCTCGCCCACGCCGGCGGCAGCCGTGCGCCCCCTGCGGTCTCTGTGACGATCAGCGCTTTTCCGCGGGGACGCTCATGACCGTGCAGACCACCTGCCAGACGTCCTTGGCGTTCCAGCCGGCCGCCAGCGCCTCGTGCACGGTGCGCCCGCCGAGCTCGGACATGACATGGTCGCGCGCCAGGGTGTCGGCACAGCCCGCGCCGAAGTGATCCGCCATCCGCTCCCAGAAAACCGTCAACCGCATGCACCCAGTATCCCGCCCGCGGGGGCGGCCCCGAGCCGGGCCGCCTGCCGGCACCGCTTTCCGCCTGCGGCCGGACCCACGGCCAAAACCGGAGCCGCCCCGCTGCCCCCGGCCTCCCAGCCGCAGGGCCCGCTCACGCGGACGGAGCAGTTCGTCCGGCTCACCGCTCGGGTGCTCGGACAACACCTCTTCGCCCACCTCTTCCAGGACGTCGGCACCGGTCCGCCGTGCCCACCGCCTCACCCGCCCAACGCCCGCACCCCCGCCGTCACCACGACCGCAGCTCCGACGACGAGCAGGAACGGGGCGCGCAGGACCAGCGCCACGGCGGCGGCCGCCACTCCGGCCGCACGGGCGTCCAGGACCAGGGCCTGGCCGTCGGAGAAGGTCTGCTGGGCCGTCAGGGCGGCCAGCAGGGCGACCGGGAGGAGCGCGGCCAGACGCCTGACGAGGGGCCGTTCGAGGGCCCCGGCGGGCACCAGCAGCCCCGCGAGCTTGACGGCGTAGCAGCCGAGGGCGGTCACACCGATCGCGATCCAGATGTTCAACGGTCCCCCTCCGCCATGTCACCGCGCGAGGCGTTCTTCCGGCCCTGCGCCCACAGGACGGCCGGTGCCGCGAGCGCGGCCGCCAGGACCGGCACACCGGCCGGCAGCACCGGCAGCAGCCCCAGCCCCAGGAGAACGGCGAGCCCGGCGACGGTCCGCTCGGTGCCGGTACGCAGCATCGGCGCGAGGAGCGCCAGGAAGACGGCGGGGCCGGCCGCGTCCAGCCCCCACGCGTCGGTGTCCCCGATGGCCTCGGCGCCCAGTGCGCCGAGCAGTGTGGTGAGGTTCCACAGGAGGTACAGGCTGAGCCCGGTCACCAGGAACCCGATGCGCGCGCTGCGCCGGCCGGGCTGGGCGAGCGAGACGGCGGTCGTCTCGTCGATCACCCACTGGGCGGCGAACGGCCGCACCGCGCGGGGCAGCGCGAGCAGCTGCGACAGCCGCAGCCCGTAGAAGGCGTTGCGCACCCCCAGGAAGAACGCCCCCGCGGCGGCCGTGAACGGCCCGCCACCCGCCGCCAACGCCCCCACCAGCGCGAACTGGGAGGCGCCGGTGAACACCAGGAGGCTGAGCGCACAGGTCTGGAGCAGGGTGAGCCCACTGCCCGCCGAGGTCACGCCGAAGGCGAACCCGGAGAGTCCGACGGCGATCCCGACGCCGAGGGCGTCCCGTACGACGGCACCGTCCGGCTTTCCTCCTCCGTCGTCCCGTACGTCTGCGAGCGCTGTTGTCCGTTCCACTGCCACGCCCCGGACGGTACGGGCGTGCCGCCCCGCGCGTCTTGTACGTTCTTGCGCTCGCGCTGGTAGGCGCCCGGAGGCACGCCGACGATCCGGCTGAAGTGCCGGTTCAGATGCGGCTGGTCGGTGAAGCCGACCGCGACGGCCGTCTCCGACGGCGCCGTCCCCGCGTCCAGCAGACGCCGTGCCCGCCGCACGCGCGCGTCGGTGAGCCAGGTGTGCGGCGGCATCCCGTAGGTCTCCCGGAAGGCGCGCAGCAGCGCGAACGGACCGGTGCCCAGCTCACCGGCCAGCCGCTCCAGGGTCGGCGGATCGGCCATCCGCTCCTCCAGCACGGCACGCGCGCGTACGGCGATCCGGGCGCCCGCCGTGCGCACCTCGCGTCGCGGCAGCGTCCCGCCGTTCCGCCGCAGCAGCCGGGTCACCGCGACCCGGAGCAGGGTGTCGGCGGCGAGCGCGTTGCCCTCGTCGGTGGCCCGCAGCACCTGGTGCACCAGACGGACGGTGTACGGATCGTCGAGCACCGGCGTCACGAACCCCGGTGTGCCGCGCAGCGTGGTGGTCTCGGCGGCGATCGCGCCCACCACCTCGGGCGACGGGTACACCGCCCCGTACCGCCAGCCCTCGGGAACACCCGCCCGGCCGGTGTGCGGGGTGTCCGGGTTCACCAGGGCCAGGGTCCCGGCGCCCGCGTACTGGTCGCCGCCGCCGTGGTGGAAGACCTCGACCCCGTCGGCGATGGCCGCGATCACGAAGTGCTCGTGAGTGTGCCGGACGAACGTCTTCCGTATGTACCGGGCACGCAGCAGATCGACACCGGGCAGTTCGTCGTACCGCCAGTGCCGCGCACGCTCCTCGCGCGATTCCGCCATACGGCCATTGTCACGCGGTCCCGGCCGGCCCCGTCCCCCGGCTCGGCCCGGTTGTCAGTGGCCGGGTGCACGATGGACGCATGGTCAGCGATCCGCACCGAGCCCTGGACGGCTTCTCCCCCGCGACCCGCGGCTGGTTCACGGGGGCGTTCTCCGCGCCCACCGCCGCCCAGGCCGGCGCGTGGCGGGCCATCGGGGAGGGCTCGGACGTGCTGGTGGTCGCCCCCACCGGTTCCGGGAAGACCCTGGCCGCCTTCCTCGCCGCCCTGGACGAGCTGGCCTCCACACCGCCGCCCGCCGACCCCAAGAAGCGCTGCCGGGTTCTGTACATCTCGCCCCTGAAGGCCCTGGCCGTGGACGTCGAGCGCAACCTCCGCAGCCCGCTGACGGGCATCCGCCAGGAATCCGTACGTCTGGGGCTGCCCGAGCCCGAGGTGAAGGTCGGCATCCGCTCCGGCGACACCCCGCCCGCCGAGCGGCGCTCCCTGGCCACCCGGCCGCCGGACATCCTGATCACCACGCCCGAGTCACTGTTCCTGATGCTGACGTCCGCCACGCGCGACGCGCTGACGGGCGTGGAGACGGTGATCCTGGACGAGGTGCACGCGGTCGCGGGCACCAAGCGCGGCGCGCATCTCGCGCTCTCCCTGGAGCGGCTGGACGAGCTGCTGCCCCGCCCGGCCCGCCGCATCGGCCTCTCGGCGACGGTGCGCCCGGTGGACGAGGTCGCCCGGTTCCTCTCCCCGCGCCGCAAGGCGGAGATCGTGCAGCCGGAGTCGGGCAAGGAGTTCGACCTGTCCGTGGTGGTGCCGGTCGAGGACCTGGGCGAGCTGGGCGGCTCTCCGGTCGCCGACGGCTCGGATGGCGCCGAGCGCCCGTCGATCTGGCCGCACGTCGAGGAGCGGATCGCCGACCTGGTGCAGGCGCACCGTTCGACGATCGTGTTCGCGAACTCCCGCCGCCTCGCGGAGCGGCTGTGCAACCGGCTCAACGAGATCGCCTACGAGCGGGCCACCGGCGAGCCCTTGGACGAGCACCACTCCCCCGCCGAGCTGATGGGCGGCTCCGGGGCCGCCCAGGGAGCGCCCGCGGTCATCGCGCGTGCCCATCACGGTTCGGTGTCCAAGGAGCAGCGCTCCCTGGTCGAGGAGGACCTCAAGGCGGGCCGGCTGCCCGCGGTGGTCGCCACCTCCAGCCTGGAGCTGGGCATCGACATGGGCGCCGTCGACCTGGTGGTCCAGGTCGAGTCACCGCCGTCCGTCGCCTCCGGGCTCCAGCGCGTCGGCCGCGCGGGGCACCAGGTGGGCGCGGTCTCCACGGGCGTGGTGTTCCCGAAGTACCGGGGTGACCTGGTGCAGGCCGCCGTGGTCACCGAGCGGATGCGCACGGGCTCCATCGAGTCCCTGCGCGTTCCGGCGAACCCTTTGGACGTACTGGCCCAGCAGCTCGTCGCCATGACGGCCATGGACACCTGGCAGCTCGACGACCTGCTCGCCATGGTCCGCCGCGCGGCACCCTTCGCCTCCCTCCCCGAGTCCGCCTTCACGAGCGTCCTGGACATGCTCGCCGGCCGCTACCCGTCCGACGCCTTCGCGGAGCTGCGCCCGCGCGTGGTGTGGGACCGGGTCACGGGCGAGATCACCGGCCGCCCGGGCGCCCAGCGTCTGGCCGTCACCTCCGGGGGCACGATCCCCGACCGTGGCCTCTTCGGGGTGTTCCTGGCGGGCTCCGACCCCAAGAAGGGCGGCGGGCGGGTCGGCGAGCTGGACGAGGAGATGGTCTACGAGTCCCGCGTGGGCGACGTCTTCACCCTCGGCACCAGTTCCTGGCGCATCGAGGACATCACGCGCGACCGGGTGCTGGTCTCCCCCGCGCCGGGCGTGCCGGGGAGGCTGCCGTTCTGGAAGGGCGACCAGCTGGGCCGCCCGCTGGAACTCGGCCGCGCGGTGGGCGCGTTCCTGCGCGAGGTGGGCTCGCTGTCCAAGGACGACGCCCGGCTGCGGCTCCTGGCGGCGGGTCTGGACGCCTGGGCCGCCGACAACGTCCTGTCCTACCTCGACGAACAGCGCGAGGCCTGCGGCCACGTCCCCGACGACCGCACCATCGTCGTGGAGCGCTTCCGCGACGAACTGGGCGACTGGCGGGTCGTCGTGCACTCCCCGTTCGGCGCCCAGGTGCACGCCCCGTGGGCACTCGCGCTCGGCGCCCGCCTCTCCGAGCGGTACGGCATGGACGCGCAGGTGATGCACGCCGACGACGGCATCGTGCTGCGCCTGCCGGACGCCGACCTGATGGGCCTCGACCTGCTCGACCAGGAGCCGGTGAAGGCCGGTACCGAGTACGACGCGGACCAGGCCCCCGTGGGCGCGGCCGACGTCGTCTTCGACAAAAGCGAAGTCGACCAGGTCGTCACCGACCAGGTGGGCGGCTCGGCGCTGTTCGCGTCCCGGTTCCGCGAGTGCGCCGCCCGCGCGCTGCTGCTGCCGCGCCGCAACCCCGGCCGGCGCACCCCGCTGTGGCAACAGCGTCAGCGCGCCTCACAGCTGCTCCAGGTGGCCGGCGAGTTCGGCTCGTTCCCGATCGTCCTCGAAGCCGTCCGCGAGTGCCTCCAGGACGTCTTCGACGTGCCCGGGCTCGTCGAACTGATGGGTGACCTGGAGGCGCGCAAGGTGCGCCTGGTCGAGGTCACCACACCCGAACCGTCCCCCTTCGCCCGCTCCCTCCTCTTCGGATACGTCGCCCAGTTCCTGTACGAGGGCGACTCCCCGCTCGCCGAGCGCCGCGCCGCCGCCCTGTCGCTGGACTCGCGGTTGCTGGCCGAGCTGCTCGGCCAGGCGGAGCTGCGCGAACTGCTCGACGCCGAGGTGCTGACCGAGCTGGAGCGCGAGCTGCGGTGGCTCACCGAGGACCGGCGGGTCAAGGACGCGGAGGGTGTGGCCGACCTGCTGCGGCTGCTGGGCCCGCTCACCGACGCCGAACTGGCCGAGCGGGGCGCCGAGCCGCAGTGGGCGCGGGAGCTCGCCTCCGCGCGGCGCGCCATCCGGGTGCGGGTGGCCGGCGCCGACCACTGGGCGGCGATCGAGGACGCCGGCCGGCTGCGCGACGCGCTGGGCACGGCGCTGCCGGTCGGCGTGCCGGAGGCGTTCACCGAGCCCGTCAAGGACCCCCTCGGCGACCTCCTCGCGCGGTACGCGCGCACCCACGGTCCGTTCACGTCGGCGACGGCGGCGGCCCGTTTCGGACTGGGGGTGGCGGTCACCGAGGGCGCCCTGCAGCGGCTCTCGGCGGCCGGCCGGGTCGTCCAGGGCGAGTTCCATCCGGCCGGGATCGGACAGGAGTGGTGCGACGCGGCCGTGCTGCGCCGGCTGCGCCGCCGCTCCCTGGCCGCGCTGCGGCAGGAACTGGAGCCGGTGCCACCGCCCGCGCTCGCCCAGTTCCTCCCCCAGTGGCAGCACATCGGCAAGGGGCACTCCCTGCGCGGCATCGACGGCCTGGTGCGCGCCGTCGAGCAGTTGCAGGGCGCGTCCGTGCCCGCGTCCGCCCTGGAGAAGCTGGTCCTGCCGTCCCGGGTGACGGACTACGCCCCGGCGATGCTGGACGAGCTGACGGCCGCCGGGGAGGTGGTGTGGGCAGGCGCCGGTTCGCTGCCCGGGAAGGACGGCTGGGTCTCCCTCTACCTCGCGGACACGGCCCCGCTGCTCCTGCCACCCCCGCACCCCCTGGAGCCGACCGCCCTCCACCAGTCCGTCCTGGACTCCCTCTCCGGCGGCTACGGCCTGTTCTTCCGCCAGATCGCCGACCAGGTCCGTGCCACCACGCACCCCGAGGCCACCGATCCCCAACTGGCCGACGCCCTGTGGGACCTCGCCTGGTCCGGGCGGCTGACCAACGACACGCTCACCCCCATGCGCTCCCTGCTGGGCTCGGGCCGCACCGCGGGCTCCACCGCCCACCGCGCGAAGCGCTCCGTCCCGCGCGGACGCTACGGCTCGCTCACGGCCGCCGCCCGCGGCGCCTCCCGCACCGGCCCGCCGACCGTCGCGGGCCGCTGGTCCCTGCTCCCGGACCGGGACACCGACGCCACGGTCCGCACCCACGCGCTGGCCCGCACCCTGCTCGACCGGCACGGTGTGGTGACCCGGGGCGCCGTCTCCGCGGAGGGCGTCGAGGGTGGCTTCTCGGCGGTGTACCGCGTGCTGTCCGCCTTCGAGGAGACGGGGCAGGCTCGTCGCGGCTATGTGGTGGAAGGTCTGGGCGCCGCCCAGTTCGCGATGGACGGGGCCGTGGACCGCCTCCGCGCGGCGGCCAACGCCCGCGAGCGGGGCGACGGCCTCTCGGCCCCGGGCGCGCCCGGCCCCTCCGGCACCGGGCCGGACCCCTTCGGGACCGCCCCGGGCGACGACGGCTTCCCCGGCCCGGACGACCCGCCGTACCCCCGCCTCTCACCGGGCGACTACGTCTCCCCGCGCGACCTGGCCCCGCAGTCCCCTCCGCCCTGGCAGAACGGCGGGCGTCCCGCGTACGACCCCTTCGCCGGCCGCCGTACCGGTGCGGACCGCGCCGCACGCGCCGTGGTCCTGGCCGCCGCCGACCCGGCGAACGCCTACGGTGCCGCCCTGGGCTGGCCCGAGCCGCCGACCGGTGCCGGGCACAAACCCGGCCGTAAGGCGGGCTCCCTGGTGGTGCTGGTGGACGGCGAGCTGACGCTCTACATGGAGCGTGGCGGCAAGACGCTGCTGGCCTGGTCCGCCGGCTCCGACGGCGAACCCGTCGACGATCCGCGCCTCCCGGCCGCTGCCGAGGCCCTCGCCGCGGCCGCCCGCGCGGGCTCCCTCGGCACGGTCACGGTGGAGCGCGTCAACGGCACCTCGGCGCTGACGTCCCCGCTGGGCACCCTCCTGGAGACCGCCGGCTTCGTCGCCACACCCAGAGGCCTGCGCCTGCGCACCTGACCCGCAGCCGGTACCCCGGGGCCGGGCGCCCGACGTGCCACCCTTGACACATGCCCGAAGGAGACACGGTCTGGCAGGCCGCGCGGCGACTGCACGACGCCCTGGCCGGCGAGGTGCTGATCCGCAGCGACCTCCGGGTGCCGAGATTCGCCACGGCCGATCTCACCGGCCGCACCGTGCTGGACGTCACCCCGCGCGGCAAACACCTGCTGACCCGCGTCGAAGGCGGCCTGACGCTGCACTCGCACCTGAGAATGGACGGCTCCTGGCGGGTGTACCCGCACGGACAGCGCTGGAACGGCGGCCCCGCCCACCAGATCCGCGCCGTCCTCGGCACTGCCGGCCGCACGGCCGTCGGCTACCGGCTCCCCGTCCTGGAACTGATGCGCACCACCGACGAGGACCGCGCGGTCGGCCACCTCGGCCCCGATCTCCTCGGCCCGGACTGGGACTCCCGCCTCGCGCTGGCCAACCTCCTGAAGGACCCGGCCCGCCCTCTCGGGGAAGCCCTGCTGGACCAGCGGAACCTCGCCGGCATCGGCAATGTCTTCAAGAGCGAGCTGTGCTTCCTCCTCGGTGTCACCCCCTGGCTCCCCATGGGCGAGCTGTCCGCCGACCGGTCCGCGCGGCTGCCGGAGCTCGCCAGGAAACTGCTGGAGTTCAACCGTGAGCGCCCGGTCCGCAACACCACGGGCCGCCGCGGCCAGGACCTGTTCGTGTACGGCCGCGCCCGCCGCCCCTGCCTGCGCTGCCGCACTCCGGTCCGCCTCGCCGACCAGGGCGACGGCTCCCGCGAGCGCCCCACCTACTGGTGCCCCACCTGCCAGCCGGGCCCGGCCCCCACGCGATCACCCGGCAGGCTCCCCCGAACCGCCCGTTGACCGCACACGAACCCGTCGGCCCGACCGCCAGGCCCGCCGCCACTGCCCCGCCGCGAGCGCTCCCTCCGCCCGCGCCTTGGGCATGCAGTGCACCGGCAGCAGGCTGAGCCCCCATCCCCCGGCCGCGACCGCCCCTTCCACCACCCCGGCGTCGGGCACCAGCAGCAGTCGCGCCACCGCCCACCACCACAGCGCCCCGAACCCCAGCACGGCCCCCCGGCGCAGCACCCGCCCCGTCGTCACGGCCTCCACCCCCGCGCCGACGCTATGAGACCGCTCGCCCCCGCGCACAGGGCGCACCAAGGGCACACGGGCGCATCCCGGCCCCCGGGTCTCTCCTTGAGGGCCCCACGGCCCCCCGGGACCACGTCACCCGTTCTCGGCCTGGAACATCCAGTGCTGCTTCTCCAGGTCCGCGGTGATCGTGATCAGGATGTCCTGGCTCACCGGGTCCGGTTCGTCGGTCACCGTGACCCGCTCCCGCATACGGGCGATCACCGCGCCCAGTGCCTCCACGAGCGCGCCCACCGCGGCCGTGTCGTCGACCCAGCCCTCGGGCGTCACCCCGATGCCGCTGCCGACGGCCACCGTCGCGGCACGCCCGTCGGGCGAGACCCCCAGTGCCGCGGCGCGCTCCGCCACGGTGTCGGAGTGCGCACGCGCCAGGGTCACGACCTCGTCGAGCTGGAGATGCACGGAGCGGAAGCGTGGCCCGACCACGTTCCAGTGAATCTGTTTGGCCACCAGGGCGAGGTCCACCAGGTCGACCAGGGCGCCCTGCAGTGCCTCGGACACGGTCTTCAGGTTCGCGTCGGACAACGGGCTCTTCACGACGTACATCCGCACCTCCGTGGCTGGCCCCCCGCCTCGTCCCTCCACGATGACCGCCAGGCGCCGCACCGGCAAACGCACAGGAGATGGGCCCCCACGCATGCGAAAACCCCGGCAGCACCCCTCCGGATCTCCCGGAAGGGCCCCTACCGGGGCATCTCACACTTCACACCGCACGTGCGCGGAACACCACGCTCACGCGGCGACGACGTCCACCGCCTCGGCGGGCGCCTTGATGGTCACCCGTTCCGGTGGCACACCGGTCACCGAAACAGAACCCAGCATCGGACGAACCGGCGTGGGTACGGGCTCGCTGGGGGTCGCTGCAGCAGACCGGGCCAGTTCGGCGAGAGCGAGCTCGTCGCTCACTTCCCGCATGAGCTCGGACATCCGTACGTCCAGCGCGTCGCAGATGGCGGAGAGCAGTTCGGAGGAAGCCTCCTTCTGCCCCCGCTCCACCTCGGAGAGATAGCCGAGTGAGACTCGGGCGGACGAGGAGACTTCGCGCAGAGTACGGCCCTGGCGTTGGCGCTGCCGACGCAGCACGTCACCCAGCAGGCGACGGAGCAGAATCATCGGTGGCTCCCTCCTCGGACCGCGTAGCCGCATCCTTCTCGCCCCACCGTACCGCCTTGCGCCGCGGCCGTGCGGGGAGCGATGTCGTGTTCACTCAGGGCTGCAAACATCAAAACCCCCCGTTCCGTTCCGTATCCTGTGCCCGCTCATTCCCGGTCTGTTCGCCCGCAAGCTCCGTCAGAAGCAGTGCGAGTACGCTCCGTACACTCTCCATACGAATTTCCGCGCGGTCGCCGTTCAACCGCAGATGCGCCACTTTTCCGCCGCGGGCAGAACCCGCTCCCGTCCCCGAGGGGCCGTCCACGGCCACGAAAACCGTGCCGACGGCCTGGCCGTCCTGGGGGTCCGGACCGGCGACGCCAGTGGTGGCGATGCCCCAGTCGGCGCCCAGCGCCTCGCGGACGCCGGTCGCCATCTGGGCCGCCACCTGCGGATCCACCGCTCCGCGCTGCGCCAGCAGGGTGGCGTCCACACCGAGCATTCGCTGCTTGAGTTCGGTGGCGTACGCCGTCACCGAGCCCCGGAAGACCTTGGACGCCCCGGGGACCGATGTGATCTCCGCCGCCACCAGACCACCGGTCAGCGACTCGGCGACGGCGAGCGTTCCACCGTTCACGGTGAGTAGTCGCACCACCTCGGTGGCCCCGGAACTCACGCTTCCGTCTCCTCCAACGCCGCCTCGCGCTCGGCGATTCCCTGCCTGCGCAGCACAATGGCCTGTTTCACATAGTCGAGTCCGGTCGCCACGGTCAGCACGACCGCCGCGGCCATCACCCACCACCGCAGTGTGGCCAGCCACCCCGTCAGCGCCAGTACGTACATACCGACGGCGATGCCCTGGGTGAGGGTCTTGAGCTTGCCCCCTCGGCTGGCCGGGATCACACCGTAGCGAATGACCAGGAAACGCAGCAGGGTGATCCCGAGTTCCCGGCCGAGGATGACTCCGGTGACCCACCACGGGAGATCGCCCAGCGAGGAGAGACAGATCAGCGCCGCTCCCATGATCGCCTTGTCGGCGATGGGGTCGGCGATCTTCCCGAAGTCGGTGACGAGGTTGTACGTGCGCGCCAGATGACCGTCGAACAAATCGGTGATCATGGCGATGGCGAAGGCCGCCCAGGCGAACGCCCGCCACGCCGGGTCGTAACCGCCTTCCGCGAGCATCAGCATGACGAACGCCGGCACCAGGAGCAGCCGGAGCATGGTCAGCAGGTTGGCGATGTTCCAGACACTGGCCTGGTTGACGGCCGCCGCCGCGATCTTCGCGCCGCGCGCGGGCTTCGCACCGTCCTCGGTGTCGCCGCCGTCGCGCGATGCGGTGGCCGACGCCGCCTCGTCACCGTGCGCCCGGGCGCCGCCCGGGCCACGGCCGGACGCAGCACGCCGCGGTCCGCCGGACGACCCCGGAGCCGTGTCCCGCGCCTCCCGCGCGACCGCGTGGCCGGACGCCGGCATGCCTCCGGGTGCGGCCCCCGCCGCCCTCCTCGCGCCGGAGGGGCCTCCCGCCGCCGATGCCGGGACACCCGTCATCTGCCCGCCTCCTCACTACACGCGAGCGAACCCTGGAACAGCGGCTCGGCCACCAGGTCGACACCTTCCGTGCCGACCACCTTCGCCTCGACCATACGGCCGACACTCAGGCCCTCGCCGCTCGTGAGCAGCACCTGGCCGTCCGTCTCGGGGGCCTGGTGCGCCGCTCGGCCGTACACGCCCTCCGTCTCGTCGACGGACTCCACCAGCACGTGCACGGTCTCACCGACCCGCTCCTCGGCGCGCTGCGAGACCAGTTCCTCGGCCAGCCGGGAGACCCGGGCCAGCCTCTCGGCGACGACCTCCTCGTCCAGCTTGCGGTCGTACGTCGCCGCCTCGGTGCCCTCCTCGTCGGAGTAACCGAAAACGCCGATGGCGTCCAGCCGCGCGTGGTTCAGGAACCGCTCCAGTTCGGCGAGGTCGGCCGCGGACTCGCCGGGGAAGCCGACGATGAAGTTGGAGCGCACACCGGCCTGGGGCGCCTTGCTCCGGATGGTGTCGAGCAGTTCCAGGAACCGGTCGGTGTCGCCGAAGCGACGCATCGCGCGCAGCACGTCGGGCGCGGAGTGCTGGAAGGACAGGTCGAAGTACGGGGCGACCTTCGGCGTGGAGGTCAGCACGTCGATCAGACCGGGCCGCATCTCGGCAGGCTGGAGGTAGCTGACGCGCACCCGCTCCAGTCCGTCGACCTCGGCCAGCTCGGGCAGCAGGGACTCCAGCAGGCGGATGTCGCCGAGGTCCTTGCCGTAGGAGGTGTTGTTCTCGGAGACCAGCATGATCTCCTTCACTCCCTGTTCGGCCAGCCAGCGCGTCTCGTTCAGCACGTCGCTGGGGCGGCGCGAGATGAAGGAGCCGCGGAAGGACGGGATGGCGCAGAAGGTGCAGCGCCGGTCGCAGCCGGAGGCGAGCTTCACCGAAGCGACCGGAGCGCCGTCCAGCCGGCGGCGCAGCGGCGCGCGGGGGCCGGACGCCGGGGCGAGGCCGTCGGGCAGGTCCACCGGGCCGTGTCCCGGAAGGGCGACGGCGGCGGCGGAGTCCTGCCGCTCGGCCGGGCTGATCGGCAGCAGCTTGCGCCGGTCGCGCGGGGTGTGGGAGGCGTGGATGCCGCCGTTCAGGATGGTCTGGAGGCGGTCGGAGATGTCGGCGTAGTCGTCGAAGCCGAGCACGCCGTCGGCCTCGGGAAGGGCCTCGGCGAGTTCCTTGCCGTACCGCTCGGCCATGCAGCCCACCGCCACGACGGCCTGGGTTCTTCCGTGTCCCTTGAGGTCGTTGGCCTCCAGGAGGGCGTCGACGGAGTCCTTCTTGGCGGCCTCGACGAAGCCACAGGTGTTGACGACGGCGACGTCCGCTTCCTCGGCGTCCTCCACGAGCTGCCAGCCGTCCGCCTCCAAACGGCCTGCGAGCTCCTCCGAGTCCACCTCGTTACGGGCGCAGCCAAGGGTGACGAGTGCGACGGTACGGCGTTCAGGCATGGGCTCAAGACTACTTCGTCCCGCTGACGCCCTACGTCGACGGGGTTGGCCGATCACGGCCGACCCCGTCGGCGAAGCACCCTTTGCGCCGGCTCATCCGGCCTGCGGGTCACCCTTGGTGTAGGTCAGGCGCTCGACGGCGCCCGGCTGCCAGTCGTCCTCGATCTTCTTGCCGTTCACGAACAGGTCGATCGCGCCGGCGTCACCGAGGACCAGGTTGACCTTGGTGCTGTCCTGGAAGGTCTTGGAGTCGCCCTGCTTGAGCAGCCCGTCGAACAGCAGCCGGCCGTTGTGGTCCTTGGCGGAGATCCAGCTGCGCCCGTCGGCGGCGGTGACCTGGACCGTCACCTTGTCCTGCGGTGCGGCGGCGATGGCACTGTCCGACGGTTCCGGCTCGGGCTCGGCGGGCTTCTCGGACTTGGGGGTGGACGAGGCCGACTTGGTGGGCTCGGTGCCCTCGGCGACGTTCTCCTTGCCGCCGTCGTCGCCCTTGACCATCGTGAACCCGACGAAGCCGATCACGACGACGATCGCGGCGACCATGGCCGCGGTCCAGTTGGGTCCGCGCCGCTCCGGACGGATGCGTTCCGCCTCGAACAGCGGGGCGGCCGGGGTAGGGGCCGGACGGCCGCCGCCGTGTTCGGCCTCGTACTGCGCGATCAGCGGGGCCGGGTCGAGGCCCACGGCCTTGGCCAGGGTCCGGATGTGCCCGCGCGCGTAGACGTCGCCGCCGCAGGGGGCGAAGTCGTCCGCCTCGATGGCGTGCACGATGGCGATACGGACGCGGGTGGCGGTACTGACGTCGTCGACGGTGAGTCCGGCGGCGATGCGCGCCTGCTGCAGCGCTCGGCCGACGGAGACGGAAGGGCGGTCTTCCTCGGAAACGTCTTCGAACGGACGCTCGTCTTCAGGGGAGTTGCCGATGGACACGGGGGCGCCTTTCGAGCGTGTAGCCGCCTGTGCTGGAGGTTCAGTCTAGGAGGGGTACGAGAGGATGGGGCAACCGGGCGGTGGGACTTTGTACGCCATCGGAATGGCCCGACATCCCGATGGTGGGACTGCAGTTTGCCGTTTCCCTCAACTTGACGTACGCCGACGGGAAACGGTTGCTCAATGATCGCTCACGGATGGGTCACGATCGACCACCCGGGTGCCCGGAGGCGAGGACCGCCTCCCGTTCGCCTACCCTTCAGACTCCCCCCGGATCAGCGCGAGCACGCCATCCAGCTCATCAGGCTTCACAAGAACGTCACGAGCCTTCGAACCCTCGCTCGGTCCGACGATGTTCCTCGACTCCATGAGGTCCATCAGCCGACCCGCCTTGGCGAAGCCGACACGCAGCTTGCGCTGGAGCATGGACGTCGACCCGAACTGGGTGGAGACGACCAGCTCGGCCGCCTGGCACAGCAGGTCCAGGTCGTCGCCGATGTCCTCGTCGATCTCCTTCTTCTGCTTGGTCCCGACGGTGACGTCGTCCCGGAAGACGGGCGCCATCTGGTCCTTGCAGTGCCGGACGACGGCCGCGATCTCCTCCTCGGTCACGAACGCGCCCTGCAGACGCGTCGGTTTGTTCGCGCCCATCGGCAGGAACAGCCCGTCGCCCTTGCCGATCAGCTTCTCGGCGCCGGGCTGGTCGAGGATGACCCGCGAGTCCGCGAGCGAGGACGTGGCGAACGCCAGCCGGGACGGCACGTTCGCCTTGATCAGACCGGTGACCACGTCGACGGACGGCCGCTGTGTGGCGAGCACCAGGTGGATACCGGCCGCCCGCGCGAGCTGTGTGATGCGCACGATGGCGTCCTCGACGTCGCGCGGGGCGACCATCATCAGATCGGCCAGCTCGTCGACGATCACCAGCAGGTACGGGTACGGCTGCAGCTCGCGCTCACTGCCCTCGGGCGGTGTGACCTTGCCCTCGCGCACCGCGCGGTTGAAGTCGTCGATGTGCCGGTAGCCGTAGGCGGCCAGGTCGTCGTAGCGCAGGTCCATCTCGCGCACGACCCACTGCAGCGCCTCGGCGGCCCGCTTGGGGTTGGTGATGATCGGCGTGATCAGGTGCGGGATGCCCTCGTACGCCGTCAGCTCCACGCGCTTGGGGTCGACCAGGATCATCCGGACGTCCTCCGGGGTCGCCCGCATCATGATCGACGTGATCAGGCAGTTGATGCAGGACGACTTTCCGGAGCCGGTGGCGCCGGCGACCAGCATGTGCGGCATCTTCGCCAGGGAGTGCATGACGTAGCCGCCCTCGACGTCCTTGCCGAAGGCGACGAGCATCGGGTCGTCGTCCCCGGCGGACTCCGCGAGGCGCAGCACGTCGCCGAGGTTGACCATCTCCCGGTCGGTGTTCGGGATCTCGATGCCCACCGCGGACTTGCCGGGGATCGGGCTGATGATCCGCACGTCCGGGCTGGCGACGGCGTACGCGATGTTCTTGGTCAGGGCGGTCACCCGCTCGACCTTCACGGCCGGGCCGAGTTCCACCACGTATCGGGTGACCGTCGGGCCGCGGGTGAAGCCGGTGACGGCGGCGTCCACCTTGAACTCCGTGAAGACCTTCCGCAGCGCGTCGACCATGGCGTCGTTGGCGGCGCTGCGTGCCTTGCCGGGGCCGCCGCGCTCGAGCAGGTCGAGGGCGGGCAGCGAGTAGGTGATGTCGCCGGAGAGCTGGAGCTGCTCCGCGCGGGCGGGCAGATCACGGGGCTCGCGGGGCGGCTCCTTGGTCATGTCCAGGACGCCGGCCGGCGACCTGTCCTGTTTCGGCCTGTCCGTCTTCGGCTTCTCCTGCCGCGCGCGGGCGGCCGGGACCGGCGTCGGTGTGGTCGGCTCGCGGTCGCCGGTGCTCACGCCCTGGGTGAGGTCGGCGACGATCGGCGAAGGCGGCATCCCGTGCAGCACGGCGCCGTCCAGCGCGGCGGCCGCGGCGGCGGCCACGTCCACGGCGTCCATGGGCCGGTCCACGGAGGACTGCGACACCGCGGGCCTGCGGGGCCGGCCCCGGCGCCGGGACAGTGCCTCCTGCTCCGCGCTGTCCGGGTCGTACTCCTCGGGCGCCGGCCGCCGTCTGCGGCGGCTCGCGGGCAGCGACTCGCGCCACTGCTGCTCGTAGCGCTCGTCGTCCCCGCCGAACTCCTCCGGCTCGGGTTCGCGGACGAGTCCGAGCCGCACACCGAGCTGCCGCAGGCGCTGCGGAATGGCGTTCACCGGGGTGGCGGTGACGACCAGCAGACCGAAGACGGTGAGCAGCACCAGCAGCGGCACGGCGAGGACGTCGGTCATGGTCGACGAGAGCGGTGTGGCCGCGCCCCAGCCGATGAGACCGCCGGCGTCCCTTATGGCCTGCATGCCGTCGCTGCGCGCGGGCGAGCCGCAGCCGATGTGGATCTGCCCGAGCACGCCGATGACGAGCGCGGACAGACCGATCACGATCCGTCCGTTGGCCTCCGGCTTCTCCGGGTGCCGGATGAACCGTACGGCGATGACCGCGACCAGGATCGGCACCAGCAGGTCGAGCCGGCCGAAGGCTCCGGTGACCAGGATCTCCACGAGGTCGCCGACGGGACCCTTCAGGTCGGCCCAGGTGCCGGCGGCGACGATCAGGGCGACGGCGAGCAGCAGCAGCGCCAGGCCGTCCTTGCGGTGCGCGGGGTCGAGGTTCTTGGCTCCCTGCCCTATGCCGCGGAAGACGGCGCCGACGGCATGCGCGAGGCCCAGCCACAGGGCGCGTACCAGCCGGTAGACACCACTGGTCGGATTCGGGGCGGACGGTGCGGGCGCGGGCTTCTTCGCCGCGGCCTTCCTGACGGGAGCCTTCTTCGCCGGGACCTTCTTGGCAGCGGCCTTCCTCGCCGGAGCCTTCGCGGAAGCGGGCGCCTTCTTCGCGGGCGGCTTCTTGGCTGCGGAGGGACGTGAGGCCATGGGTGTGAGGTTACCGGTGGAGACGGGTGGGGACACGCGTGGCGAACGTTTCACCCGTTCGTGTCGCTCTTGTCGAGGCGTGACATTGACATGCGGTTGACGCGGTCTCACACCCGCGACTCATCGGGTGCACGGTCAACACCCCTGCTCCCGGCGTCAGTTCTGCGACGGCACCGACGACGCGCTGCCGGTTCCGGGCTCCAGGGCGTCCAACGCCCGCCGCAGTCCCGTGAGCTTGCGCTCCAGATGGGCGGCCGTGGCCACCGCGGCCGCGTCGGTCGACTCGTCGTTGAGCTGCTTGGTGAGGGCCTCGGCCTGCTCCTCGACGGCCGCGAGCCGCGCCGAGAGTTCGGCGAGCAGCCCCGCCGACTCCCTGGACTCGGCCGTGTCCTTCTCGCCGCCCTCCAACTGGAGCCGCAGCAGCGCCGCCTGCTCCCGCAGCTGGCAGTTCTTCATGTACAGCTCGACGAAGACCGAGACCTTCGCGCGCAGCACCCACGGGTCGAACGGCTTGGAGATGTAGTCGACCGCACCCGCCGCGTACCCGCGGAAGGTGTGGTGCGGGCCGTGGTTGATCGCGGTGAGGAAGATGATCGGGATGTCCCGGGTCCGCTCCCGCCGCTTGATGTGCGCGGCGGTCTCGAACCCGTCCATGCCCGGCATCTGGACGTCCAGCAGAATGACCGCGAAATCGTCCGTGAGCAGTGCTTTGAGCGCTTCTTCCCCGGACGATGCCCGCACCAGCGTCTGATCGAGCGCCGAGAGGATCGCCTCCAGCGCGAGCAGATTCTCCGGCCGGTCATCGACCAGGAGGATCTTGGCCTTCTGCACCATGGCCCGCCCTCCTCGCCCCGGCTTGGGGCCTCCCCTGTCCTCAGGACCTGGGGAGGCACCTGTGGGTACCGCCCCAGGGGACGACTCCCTTGCGCCGCCCGTCCTTGTGCCGGTCATCGTAGCCGCACCCCGCCCGTCACCACACCCTGTCACCGTGATGTCACTGTGCACTTAGCAGAAACGCGGCGGGAGACCAGAAGGTTCCCCGATTCCCGTACTTCTACACGACTTCGCGCACGCCGCGTCAGCAACAGCACGTGAACGCCGAAGCTTCCCGCCACGTTCACGCCCCCTCCGGACGCCGGTCTCACTCCCCCCGCATCCACTGCTCCATCACCGACAGCAGGTGATCGGGGTCGACCGGCTTGGTCACGTAGTCGGAGGCGCCCGACTCGATCGCCTTCTCGCGGTCGCCCTTCATCGCCTTCGCGGTGAGCGCGATGATCGGGAGCCCGGCGAACTGCGGCATCCGGCGGATCGCCGTGGTCGTGGCGTAGCCGTCCATCTCGGGCATCATGATGTCCATCAGGACGACCGCCACGTCGTCGTGCTGCTCCAGCACCTCGATGCCCTCGCGGCCGTTCTCCGCGTACAGCACGGACAGGCCGTGCTGCTCCAGGACGCTGGTGAGCGCGAAGACGTTGCGGATGTCGTCGTCGACGATCAGCACCTTCTGCCCGCCGAAACGGATGCCGCGGCTCGACGGCCGGGGAGCCGGCTCCTGCTGCTCCACGCCCGACCACTGCTCGGGCTCCGGAGCGGGCCGCTGCTCCAGCGTGATCCTGCGGCGGCGCCGGAACAGCGCGGCCGGACCGCTCTGGGTGTCCCGGTACGACCTCACCTCGGCCGGCGTCTCGACCTGCGGTCCGGTCAGCTCGGCCGAGGCCACCGGGTCACCGGCCTCCAGCGCGGGCATGGGCTGCTGGTAGCCGTTCGGGGGCAGCTCGCTCGGGTGCAGCGGCAGGTACAGCGTGAACGTCGAGCCGCGGCCCGGCTCGCTCTGCGCGTGGATCTCGCCGCCGAGCAGCTGCGCGATCTCCCGCGAGATGGACAGCCCCAGCCCCGTACCGCCGTACTTGCGGCTGGTGGTGCCGTCGGCCTGCTTGAACGCCTCGAAGATCACCCGCATCTTGCCGGCCGCGATGCCGATGCCCGTGTCGCTCACCGAGAACGCGATCAGGTCCGCGTCCGGGTCGGTCAGCGAACCGGCCTCCAGCAACTGCTCCCGGATGGCCTGCGGGACATCGTCCCGGGCGGGCCGGATGACCAGCTCGACCGACCCGGAGTCGGTGAACTTCACCGCGTTGGACAGCAGGTTGCGCAGCACCTGGAGCAGCCGCTGCTCGTCGGTGTGCAGCGTGGTCGGCAGCTCCGGCGACACCCGCACCGACAGGTCCAGGCCCTTCTCCGCGGTCAGCGGCCGGAAGGTGGCCTCCACGTAGTCCACGAGCTGGACCAGCGCGATGCGCGTCGGGGAGACGTCCATCTTGCCCGCCTCGACCTTCGACAGGTCCAGGATGTCGTTGATGAGCTGCAGCAGGTCGGACCCGGCGCCGTGGATGGTCTCGGCGAACTCGACCTGCTTCGGGGAGAGGTTCCCCTCCGCGTTGTCGGCGAGCAACTTCGCCAGGATCAGCAGCGAGTTGAGCGGCGTACGCAGCTCGTGCGACATGTTGGCGAGGAACTCGCTCTTGTAGCGCATGGAGACCGCGAGCTGCTCGGCGCGCTCCTCCAGGACCTGCCGCGCCTCCTCGATCTCGGTGTTCTTCACCTCGATGTCGCGGTTCTGCCGGGCCAGCAGCTCGGCCTTCTCCTCCAGTTCGGCGTTGGACGCCTGGAGCGCCTTCTGCCGCTGCTCCAACTCCGCCGACCGTTCGCGCAGTTGCTCGGTCAGCTCCTGGGACTGCGAGAGCAGCCGCTCGGTCCTGGTGTTGACCGAGATGGTGTTGACGCTCGTCGCGATCATCTCGGCGATCTGGTTGAGGAAGTCCTTCTGGATGTGCGTGAACGGCGTGAACGAGGCCAGCTCGATGACGCCGAGCACCTTCCCCTCGAACAGCACCGGCAGCACGATCACCTGCGCCGGCGGCGCCTCCCCGAGCCCCGAGGAGATCTTCAGGTAGCCGCTGGGCGCGTTCTCCACCAGGATCGTGCGCTTCTCCATGGCGGCCGTCCCGATGAGCCCCTCACCGGGCCGGAACGACGTCGGCATGGACCCCATGGAGTAGCCGTACGAGCCGAGCATGCGCAGCTCGAACTGGTCGTCGTCCGCGGCGTTCAGGTCCTCTCCGTCGACCAGCGGCATCGCGAGGAAGAACGCGCCGTGCTGCGCGGACACCACAGGCGTCAGCTCGCTCATGATCAGCGAGGCCACGTCCTCCAGGTCACGGCGTCCCTGCATCAACGCCGAGATGCGGGCGAGATTGCCCTTGAGCCAGTCCTGCTCCTTGTTGGCGATCGTGGTGTCGCGCAGGTTGGCGATCATCTTGTTGATGTAGTCCTGGAGTTCCTGGATCTCCCCGGACGCGTCCACATCGATCTTCAGGTTCAGGTCGCCGCGGGTCACCGCGGTCGCCACGCGCGCGATGGCACGCACCTGCCGGGTCAGGTTCCCTGCCATCTCGTTCACGGACTCGGTCAGGTCCCGCCAGGTGCCGTCGACGTCACGCACGCGCGCCTGACCGCCCAGCTGCCCCTCGGTGCCCACCTCGCGGGCCACCCGGGTGACCTCCTCGGCGAAGGAGGACAGCTGGTCGACCATCGTGTTGATGGTGGTCTTCAGCTCGAGGATCTCCCCGCGCGCGTCGATGTCGATCTTCTTCGTCAGGTCGCCCTTGGCGATGGCCGTCGTCACCATGGCGATGTTGCGCACCTGACCCGTCAGGTTGGACGCCATCTGGTTCACCGACTCGGTGAGGTCCTTCCACGTACCGGCCACACCCGGCACGTGCGCCTGGCCGCCGAGGATGCCGTCCGTGCCCACCTCGCGGGCCACCTTCGTGACCTGCTCGGCGAACGCGCTCAGCGTCTTCACCATGATGTTGATGGTGTCGGCGAGCTGCGCCACCTCACCGCGCGCCTCGATGCTGACCTGCCGCGACAGGTCGCCGTTGGCGACGGCGGCGGACACCTGGGAGATGTTCCGCACCTGAGTGGTCAGGTTCTTCGCCATCAGGTTGACGTTGTCGCTCAGGTCCTTCCAGATGCCCGTGACACCGGGCACGTGCGCCTGGCCGCCCAGGATGCCCTCGGTGCCCACCTCCCGGGCCACCCGCGTGACCTGCTCGGCGAACGACGACAGCTGGTCCACCATCGTGTTGACGGTGGTCACCAGCTCGAGGATCTCGCCCTTCGCGTCCACGGTGATCTTCTTCGACAGGTCGCCCTTGGCGACCGCCGTGGTGACCTCGGCGATGTTGCGCACCTGGAGGGTCAGGTTGTTCGCCATGCCGTTCACCGACTGCGTGAGGTCCTTCCAGGTGCCGGAGACACCCTGCACCTCGGCCTGACCGCCGAGGATGCCCTCCGTACCCACCTCCCGGGCCACCCGCGTGACCTCCTGGGCGAACGACGACAGCTGGTCCACCATCGTGTTCAGCGTGTTCTTGAGCTCCAGGATCTCCCCGCGCGCGTCCACGGTGATCTTCTGCGACAGGTCACCGCGCGCCACCGCGGTCGCCACCTGGGCGATGTTGCGGACCTGCGCGGTGAGGTTGCCGGCCATGCCGTTCACGGAGTCCGTCAGGTCCCGCCACACACCGGCGACCCCGGGCACCTGCGCCTGACCGCCCAGCCGGCCCTCCGTACCCACCTCACGGGCCACCCGCGTCACCTGGTCGGCGAAGCTCGACAGTTGGTCCACCATCGTGTTGATGGTGTTCTTCAGCTCCAGGATCTCACCGCGCGCGTCGACGTCGATCTTCTGCGACAGGTCACCGCGCGCGACGGCCGTCGTCACCTGCGCGATGTTGCGCACCTGACCCGTCAGATTGGACGCCATCGAGTTGACGGAGTCGGTGAGCTCCTTCCAGGTGCCCGACACGCCGTCCACGCGTGCCTGACCGCCCAGCCGACCCTCCGTACCCACGTCCCGGGCCATCCGGGTGACCTGGTCGGCGAAGCTCGACAGCTGGTCCACCATCGTGTTGACGGTGTTCTTCAGCTGGAGCATCTCGCCGGAGACGTCCACGGTGACCTTCTGCGACAGGTCACCGTTGGCGACCGCCGTCGTCACCTGGGCGATGTTCCTCACCTGTCCGGTGAGGTTCCGGAACGCCGTGTTGACGGAGTCCGTCAGGTCCTTCCACGTCCCCGCCGCCCCCGGCACCTGTGCCTGGCCGCCCAGCTCACCCTCGACGCCGATCTCGCGCGCCACGCGCGTGACCTCGGCGCCGAAGGAGGACAGCTGGTCCACCATCGTGTTGACGGTGTTCTTCAGCTCCAGCATCTCACCGGCCACGTCCACGGTGACCTTCTGCGACAGGTCACCGTTGGCGACCGCCGTCGTCACCGCCGCGATGTCCCGCACCTGAGTGGTCAGGTTCCGGAACACCGTGTTGACGGAGTCCGTCAGGTCCTTCCACGTCCCCGCCGCCCCCGGCACGTTCGCCTGACCGCCCAGCCGTCCCTCGGCCCCGACCTCGTTGGCGACCCGCGTGACCTCGTCCGCGAAGATCCGCAGCGTCTCGGTCATCTGGTTGATCGTCTCGGCGAGCTGCGCGACCTCGCCGCGCGCCGGCACCGTCACCTTCCGCGACAGGTCACCGTTGGCGACCGCGGTCGTCACCTCGGCGATCCCGCGCACCTGCGCGGTGAGGTTCCCGGCCATGGTGTTGACGGAGTCGGTGAGCTCCTTCCACACGCCGTCCACCCCGGGCACCTGCGCCTGGCCGCCCAGGGCGCCCTCGGTGCCCACCTCGCGCGCGACCCGGGTCACCTCCGAGGAGAACGCGGAGAGCTGGTCCACCATCGTGTTGACGGTGTTCTTCAGCTCGAGCATCTCGCCCTCGACATGCACGGTGACCTTGCGCGACAGATCACCGCGCGCGACGGCCGTCGTCACCAGCGCGATGTCGCGCACCTGCGCCGTCAGCCGCTCCGCCATCGTGTTGACGGAATCCGTCAGATCCTTCCACGAGCCGGACATACCGCGTACCTGGGCCTGCCCGCCGAGCTTGCCCTCGGTCCCCACCTCACTGGCCACACGCGTGACCTCGTCGGTGAACGTCGACAACTGGTCGACCAGGTTGTTCACCGTCCGCGCGACCTTCAGGAACTCGCCCCGCAGCGGATGCCCGGCCCCTTCGGGCGCCGCCTGCGTACGCAGCTCCATACGCGGCGACAGATCGCCCTCGGCCACCGCCGACAGCACCCTGTTGACCTCGGAGACGGGCCGCACCAGGTCGTCGACCAGCGCGTTCGAGTTGTCGATCGCGGTCGCCCAGGACCCCTCGGAGGCCCCCGTCTCCAGCCGCTCCGTGAGTTTTCCCTCACGCCCGACCATGCGGCGCACCCGCGCCAGCTCACCCGTCAGATGCAGATTGCGGTCGGCCACCTCGTTGAAGACCGCCGCGATCTCCGCCATCACGCCGTCGCCGGACACCGTGAGCCGCTTGCGGAAGTTCCCGTCCCGCATCGCCACCAGCGCCGTCATCAACCGGTTCAGGGCCGCCGTGTCCACCGTCGTGGTCCCGCCCCGCGCCCTTCCCGGCTTGCTCAGGGACTGTCCGCCTTTCGCGCGCGTCGTCTTCGTGCCCCGCGTCGCTGCGCCAGACTCCACTGTGTCCCTCCCGCAGGGGTCGACCGTTACCGCTGTTCCTGGGTGCCACCACACTCGGCGGCCCCGCTGATGCCGCTTCTCCGTACTGCCGCCCGGCGCGATCCGCGTGCTGGACCGCTTCCCGGGCTGCTGCCCACTGTGAGCGGCGGGCACTCGCCCCGTCCGGACGTTTGCAAGAAGCCCGCCCAGTGTTCCACCATGCCGACCCAGGACCGTAACTCACAACGTCGCTCCTCGTTGAGCAGCGGGGCAGGGCTTGTCCTTCGCCGGATTCGGATCCAGCGAGAAGCGGGCCTTCGGGCCAGGCGGAGTCACAACAGTGCGGCAGCTTCTCGAAGCTCGTCAGCCGACCTGTGCCGCGAGACGCGTCGCGTCGGTGTTCAGGGGTATCCCTCCGGAGGATGCGAGGGGATACCCCTGAACACCGATCCACTGGCCGACTACCCTGTACCGAGCGAGCCGGGGAATCGGGCATGGAGGGGCAGGGGCCGCCGACATATGGGGAGTTCTGTGATCACCGCGCGCGCGGCCGCCAGCTTCGAGCCCGTGGGGCGATCGGTCGCGAGCGCCCGCTCCTTCGTCCGCGACACCCTGCAGGGCTGGGGCTTCGGTGACATCGCCGACGACGCCGTGGTCCTCACCAGCGAACTGGTGACCAACGCCGTGGTCCACGCCGGCACCTCCGCCGACCTCCTCTGTCTGCGCAGCGACGAAGGCGTACGGATCGAGGTGGCCGACCGGTATCCGGAGCGGGAGATCCCGCTCCAGGGCTCCGCCGTCACCATGGGCAGCGCCGATCGCGAGGGCGGCCGGGGACTCCAGCTGTGCGCGGCCCTGGCCGGCCACTGGGGCGTGGACTACACCCCCACCCACAAGACCGTCTGGTTCCAGCTCGACCTTCCCGAGCGCCCGGTCGGCACCCGCACCGCCGGCCCCGCCCTGCCGGCCCACCTCCTCCCGCTCGCCGACACCCGGGTCCGCGTCGCCGTGGTCCAGATCGACCGGGCCGGCTCCGTCACCGCCTGGAACGAGGACGCGGAGGAACTCTTCGGCTACTCCGCCGAGCAGGTCACCGGCAAGCCTCTGACCGACTTCGCAGCCTGGCCGCACACCCCGGGCACCGGCACCGGCATCGCCGACGCGCTCCAGCTCTCCCGCTGGGAGGGCAGCTACGGCATCAGGGGCGCCCACGGCCGAGTGATCCCCGTGTACGCCTCCCACCTGCGGGTCCGGGACACCGACGGCGAGCCGTCAACGGTCTGCCTCCTGGTGCGGAACCACGAACGGGCGGTTCTGCAGACCCCGCTGCGCGGCCCCGCGTCCGACAAGTCCGGCACCTCCGAGGGCCAGAGCACCGACCCCTTCGAGGTGTTCATCGGCTCCCCGGCCCCGGACGACCTCGACGGCCTGCTCCAGCGCACGGTGGAACGCGCCCGCGACATGCTCGACGGCGACTCCGCCTTCCTGCTCCTCGCGACCGACGACGAGACGGAACTGGAGGTCCGCGCCTCCACCGGCCTCCCCTCGGCCCGCCAGCGCTTCGCCCGCGTCCCCGTCGAGGCCGGCCCCGGCCGCTACGGCTCCGCCCGGATGCCGGCCGTCCACGAGGACCTCACCGCCGTCCCCGGCGCGGTACCCCTCCTCAACAGCACCGGCATGCGCTCGGTCGTCACCGTCCCGCTGAAGGTCGAGGGCCGCCTCACCGGCTCCCTCGGCGTCGCCGCCGAGGCACCCGGCAGGTACTCCAACGAGGAGGCCCTGCGCCTGCAGTTCGCGGCGGACCGCATCGCGCTCGCCGTCGAGTCGGCCCGCCTGGGCGAGCTGGAGCGCCTGCGCCGCGGCTCGCTCAGCTTCCTCGTCGAGGCCTCCGACCTGCTGGCCGGCACCCTGGACCGGGACCAGACCCTGGCCCTGATGGCCCAGATGACCGTGCCGACCCTCGCCACCTGGTGCGCCGTCTACACGATCGCCGACCAGGCCTCCGAGCCGTACCTCTCCTACGTCCTGCACGAGGACGAGGAACTGATCGACGGCATCAAGTCCCTGCTGTCGAAGATCGCCCCGCCCGACCCGGTCCCCACCCCCGGCGCCCGCGTCTGGTCGGCGCCCGCGGAGGTCGCCCACCAGGCGGCCCTGCGCACCTCCATGCGCAGCCTCGGCCTCAGCGGCGGCCCGACCCGCCAGGTCACCACGGGCATCGGTCCGACCCTCGCGACGGCCTCCGCGGTCGGCGGCGAGACGGTGGTCCTCCCCCTGGTCGCCCGCAACCGGGTCATCGGCATGCTGACGCTCGGCAAGCCGACCGACGAGCACTTCCGCCAGGAGATCCTGGAGCTCGCCGAGGACCTCTCCCGACGGGCCGCCCTGGCCCTGGACAACGCCCGCCTCTACTCGGAGCGCACGGCCATCAGCCAGTCCCTCCAGCGCAGCCTCCTGCCCCCGGAACTGCCGACGATCGACGGCGTCGAGGTCGAGGTCATCTACCGCGCGGCCGGCGAGGGCAACGAGGTCGGCGGCGACTTCTACGACCTCTTCCCGATCAGTGACGGCGCGTACGGTTTCGCCATCGGCGACGTCTGCGGCACCGGCCCCAACGCGGCGGCCGTGACCGGCCTCGCCCGGCACGCACTCCGACTGCTGGCCCGCGAGGGCCTCAGCGGCCCTGCCGTCCTGGAGCGCCTCAACTCCGCGATCCTCGACGAGGGCGCCCGCAGCCGCTTCCTCACCCTCCTCTACGGCGAGATGCGCCCGCAGGACGACGGCAGCGCGGAACTGAAGGTGGTCTGCGCCGGCCACCCCCTCCCGCTCCGCCTGCGCCAGGACGGCACGGTCGAACCGGCGGCGGAGCCGCAGCCCCTCCTCGGCGTCATCGAGGACCTGGAGTTGTACGAGCAGACGGTCACCCTCGATCCCGGCGACGTCCTCCTCTGCGTCACCGACGGTGTCACCGAACGCCGCGAGGGCCCTCGGATGCTGGGCGACGACGGCCTCGCCGACGTCCTGACCACCTGCACCGGTCTGACGGCCGGCGCGGTCGCGGCCCGCATCATGCGCGCCGTGGAACGCTTCGCCTCCGAACCCCCGTCCGACGACATGGCGATTCTCGCCATGCGCGTACCGGGCCTGCACACGGATTAGCGGAGGCCCTCCCGCAGGGCATGAGAAAGGCCCCGCCCGAATGGGCGGGGCCTTTCTGTCCGAGCCCCCAAACGGAATCGAACCGTTGACCTTCTCCTTACCATGGAGACGCTCTACCGACTGAGCTATAGGGGCCTGTTGCCGTGTGCGGGGTTTCCCGCTCGGCAACGGAATAGATCATACCCCGAACGGACCCGTGCTCCCAACCACCGCTCAACCGGTCGGCTGGAGCAACCCGCCCAGCACGTTGCACGCCGCCGCGATCCGCTGCATGTCCCGCTTGGTCAGCGACGCGTCCACGGGAAGCGCGAGCGTCTCGTCGGCGGCCCGCTCGGTCTCGGGCAGGGACACACACCGCCGGAACTCGGGCATCCGGTGCACGGGAGTCTTCACCGGCACACGGCACTCAACACCCTTGCCCCGTATGGCGCGCGCGAAGGCGTCCCGGTCGGGCCGGCCGTTCCCCGGCACCCGCACGACGTACTGCTGATAGGTGTGCCCGACTCCGCTCTCGGGCGTCCGCACACCCCTCAGCTTGGCGTCGAGGAACGCCGCCCGCTCCCGCCGCTGAGCCATCTCGTCGTACGACGCCTCGGATTCACCGTGCTCCAGCACCAGCAGCCCGTGCCGACGGCCGAGCGTGTGGAACCGCCCCACGTCGGCGGGCCTCCCGAAGCGATGCACGACAACGACGGCTGCCGTCCGGGGAGTTACGACCGCCTCCACCGCAGCCGGCTCCAGGCAGTACGTCGCCGGATCTATGTCGGCGAACACCGGCAACGCCCCGGCCATCGTCACGGCTTCGGCTACTTCCACGTTCCCGAAGGCCGGTACGACGACCTCGTCACCCACTCCGACACCAGCGGCCCTGAGCAGTGCAACAGTACTCATGAAGTGGATGCTCGTTGCGCAACGTGAACGTCAAGTGACGCAGAACAAAAAAGGGTTGGACCCTGAACCGAAGTTCAGGGTCCAACCCTTTTTAAGAATTGTTCGGGGGCGAGCTACAAAACCCCAAGGTCCCCCCAGCACAACCAGGAAATGATAAACAA
>NZ_JBHYVC010000039.1:0-67335 GCF_042749965.1 Streptomyces sp. NPDC059454
GGCTACAACGGCGCCTTCACCCTGGCCGGCTGCATCTCGATCTTCGCCGGATTCGTGGCGCTGTTCCTGCAGCCACCGGGCCGCCCGGTCCGTGTTCCGGGTCAGCGGCGCCGCTTGCGCAGGGCCGCCATGTTGTCGTAACTGATCTTGGCCTCCCGCAGCGACTGCGCGGGATCGGTGGCGCTCGGGGAGTTGTCGTCCTCGACCATCGGGTTGTGGTAGTTCCGCTCACCGACCCGCGAGAAGAACGTCGTGTAGTCGATGACGCCGGTCCCGAAGGGCACCATGTCGTAGCCCATGCCGTTGGTCGTGCTGACGACGCCGTCCTTGGCGTGGAACAGCGGGTAGCGCTTGTTGTTGCGGGCGACCAGACCGGCCGGGTCGAAGACGCTCTTCCTGGTCGAGCCGTCGTGGGCGGTGTACGTGTGGAACTTGTACTGGGCGACGTGCGCCCAGAAGATGTCCATCTCCAGCCAGACCGCCCTCGGGTCGGTGACCTTCAGGAAGTACTCCAGCTTCCGGATGCCGGAACTGCGGGTCGGCCGGCCCTGGTCGTCCCGCGGGCCGCCGTCGAGCAGGAAGCCGTAGGCGCTGTCGTGGTTGTGGGTGTAGAGCTTGATGCCCTCGCGGCGGGCGATCGCGCCGAGGGCGTTCCACTTGTCGGCGGCCACGTCCCAGTCGGCGCGGTAGGAACTGCCGGTGGGGTCGCCGCCGGTGCCCATGTGGTCCATGCCGATGATGTTGGCGATCTCCAGGTGCTTCTTGAAGGTGTCCAGGTCCGCGGTGGTCAGCGGCCAGGACGGCGGGATGAAGCCGTGGTTGCCCTGGGCGCGCAGCCCGTGGTCGTCGAGCCAGCGGCGCAGCAGCCTGGCGCCCTCGACGGTTTCCAGGTCGGCGCCGCCGGGCGCGTTCGCGTGCTGGCGGTAGCCGGCGAACTCCACCTGGCGGTAGCCGTGGCGGGCCAGCTGCTTGAACACCTCGCGGAAGCCGGAGGGCAGGTCCGTGGCGAGCGGATCGCGGGCGGTGGCGTCACGGACGGTGTAGAGGATGATGCCGCGCTTGTGCGGCGGGACGAGCACCTGCCCGCGCCCGTGTCCGTGTCCGTGGTCTCTGCCCCGGTCGTGGGCGAGGGCGGGGGCGGCGCCGAAGACGGGGGCCGCGACGGCTCCGGCCGCCACGGCGGTGCAGGTGCTGAGGAAACGGCGCCGGTCCACACCGAGGGTGCGGCGCAGTCCCTCGTCGGGGGCGTCGGCGGCTTCGGTGCGTGAAGGGTCGGAGTACGGGGTCACGAGTGGCCTGCCTTCTCGGTCGTGGCCGGCTCCGGTCCCGCCGGGGCCGGCCGTTGTCAGTGCCGTGTGTTTCACTCTCGGTAGTCGGATCTCGGGTGCCGTACCTGCTGGTGCGTCAGCCGAGTCCGGCGAGCCGGAGCAGGAGTTGCTTGACGTCGGTGGCCGCGACGCGGTCTCCGACAGCACGGGGGGTGGAGCAGATGAGGAGCGGACCGTCGTCGTCGCTCGCGGGGAGGCGGCCGTGGCTGCCGCGAATAGGTGAGGGGTCCAGGGGCACGACCGCCATGCGGTAGCGCATGCCGAGTTTCTTGCGCGCCAGTGCGGTGGCCGCCTTGACCTTGACATAGGGGTCGAGGGGATCCATGAAGAGTTCGACCGGGTCGTAGCCGGGTTTGCGGTGGATCTCGACGAGCTGCGCGAAGTCGGGCGCGTGGTCGTCGTCGAGCCAGTAGTAGTACGTGAACCAGGCGTCGGGTTCGGCGACGGCGACGAGTTCGCCGGCGCGCGGGTGGTCGAGGTGGTGGGTCTTCTTGCCCTCGTCGTCGAGGAGGTGCTCGATGCCGGGCAGTCCGTCGAGGGCGGCGCGGGTGGCGTCGAGGTCCTCGGGGCGGCGCACGTAGACGTGGGCGAGCTGGTGGTCGGCGACCGCGAAGGCGCGGGAGGCCATCGGGTCGAGGTACTCCATGCCGTCCTGGGTGTGCACCTCCAGGAGGCCCGCGCGGCGCAGGGCCCGGTTGATGTCCACGGGCCGGTTCACGCGGGTGATGCCGTACTCGGACAGGGCAACGACGGTACGGCCCTCGGCGCGGGCGTCGTCCAGCAGCGGGGCGACGGCGGCGTCGAGGTCGGCGGCCGCCTTCAGGGAGCGCGGGTCGTCGGGGCCGAAGCGCTGCAGGTCGTAGTCGAGATGAGGGAGGTAGCACAGGGTCAGGTCGGGGTGGCGGGTGCGCATGATGTGGCGGGTGGCGTCGATGATCCACTGGCTGGAGACCAGGTCGGCGCCGGGGCCCCAGAAGTGGAACAGGGGGAAGGTGCCGAACTTGTCGGTGAGTTCGTCGTGCAGGGTCGGCGGCCGGGTGTAGCAGTCGGGTTCCTTGCGGCCATCGGCGTAGTAGACGGGGCGGGGGGTGACGGTGATGTCGGTGTCGGCGCCCATGGCGTACCACCAGCAGATGTTGGCCACGGTGTAGCCGGGGTGGGCGCGGCGGGCTGCGTCCCAGAGCTTGTCGCCGGCGACGAGGCCGTTGTGCTGCCGCCACAGCAGTACGTCGCCGAGCTCGCGGAAGTACCAGCCGTTGCCGACGATGCCGTGCTCCGAGGGCATGGTGCCGGTGAGGAAGGTGGACTGGGCGGCGCAGGTCACGGCGGGCAGGACGGTGCCGAGCGGGGCGCGGGAGCCGGACTGTCCGAGCCTCTTGAGGTGGGGCATGTGGTCGAGAAGACGGGGGGTGAGGCCCACGACGTCGAGGACGAGAAGGGGGGTGGGGTCGCTCATGGGAGTTCCTTCAGGCCGAGGTCCGTCAGGAGGTCGCGGGCCAGGGTGAGTTCGGCGGCGATGCCGTCGGCGAGCTGGGTGCGTCCGCGGGGGCGCAGCTCGGTCGGGAGGGCCTGCCAGGTGTAGGTCTCGACCTCGAGGTGGCGGGTGAGCGGGTGCGGGCCGCCGACGAGCCCGGTCAGGGCGGACTTCAGGACGGGCAGCGTGGAGGTGAGGGGCGCGGCGGGGGCCGCGTGCAGCGGGACGTGGAAGTGGGAGCGCCAGGGTGCCGCGTCGGGCAGGGCGTCGCCGGCCAGGGCCTCGTCGAGGTCGTCGGTGCCGCGCAGGCCGGCGAGGGTGGAGGTGCGGGTCTGGTGCAGGAAGCGGGGTTCGGCGAAGGCGGCCAGGGCCTCGCGGACCTCGGGGAGGTGGGGCTGCTCGGCGTGCAGGGCGGCGGAGAGCTGGGACTTGACCACGGGCACACCGGCCCGGGTGAGGTCGTCCAGGGCGGTGTGCGGGTCTTCGAAGGAGGTGGCGAGGTGGCAGGTGTCGACACAGATGCCGACGCGGTCGTGGGCGATCGCGGTGAGCGGGGCGATGGCGTCACGGGTGGTCTCGACGACGCAGCCGGGTTCCGGTTCCAGGGCGACGCGGATGGAGCGTCCGGTCAGCTCTTCGAGGGCGTCCAGGCGTTCGGCGAGGGTGCGCAGGGCGGTGCGGGCCGTCTGTGCGCGCTGCTCGTCGTAGGCGGTGCGCCAGGCGAGGGGCAGGGTGGAGATGCTGCCCTCGGTGACGTCGTCGGGGAGGAGTCCGGCGAGGACGCGGGCCAGGGAGGTGGTGTGCTCCAGGCGCTCCGGGTCGGCCCAGTCCGGTGTGTAGACGCGGTACTTGACCTCTTCGGCGCCGAAGCCCTCGTAGGGGAAGCCGTTGAGGGTGACGACCTCAAGGCCGCGCCGTTCGAGTTCGCAGCGCAGTCCGCGCAGGGCGGCGGGGTCGGTGACGAGGGCGTGCGCGGCGTCCTTGGCGAGCCACAGGCCGATGCCGAGCCTGTCCCGGCCGAGACGGCGGCGGACCGGCTCGCAGTGGTCACGGAGCTGGGCGAGGACACCGTCCAGGGTCTCGGCGGGGTGCACGTTGGTGCAGTAGGCGAGGTGGACGGTGGAGCCGTCGGGGTGGCGGAAGCGCATGGCTCACGCCTCCGCGGCGGGGGCGCCGGCCGGCTGGGGCTCGTCCCTCGGTGCGCCGCGCAGGACGGAGTTGCCCTCGTGGGTGGCGTCGGTGGCGTCGACGTCGAGGTTCAGGCGGCCGCTGAGCCCGTAGAAGGCGACGGGGTTGCGCCACAGCACCCGGTCGACGTCGTCCTCGGTGAAGCCCTCGGCGAGCATCAGGTCGGCGACCTTGCGCGTCTTGAGCGGATCGCTCTTCCCCCAGTCGGCGGCGGAGTTCACCAGGACCTGCTCGGGGCCGTGGGCGCGCAGGATGGCGACCATCCGTTCCTCGTCCATCTTGGTGTCCGGGTAGACGGAGAAGCCGAGCCAGGCGCCGCTGTCCTTGGCCTCCTTGACGGTGGTCTCGTTGAGGTGGTCGACCAGGACGCGGTCGGCGGGCAGCGCGGACTCGCGGACCACGTCCAGGGTGCGGCGCAGTCCTGCGAGCTTGTCGCGGTGCGGGGTGTGCACCAGGGCGGGCAGGCCGTGGTCGGCGGCGAGCTGGAGCTGGGCGGCGAGGGCGGTGTCCTCGGCGGGGGTCATGGAGTCGTAGCCGATCTCGCCGACGGCCACCACGTTGTCCTTGACGAGATACCGGGGCAGCGCGTCGAGGACGGGCGTGCAGCGCGGGTCGTTCGCCTCCTTGGGGTTGAGGGCGAGCGTGCAGTGGTGGGCGATGCCGTACTGGGCGGCGCGGAAGGGTTCCCAGCCGAGGAGGGCGTCGAAGTAGTCGAGGAAGGAGGCCGGGGAGGTGCGGGGCTGGCCGAGCCAGAAGGAGGGTTCGACGACGGCGCGGACGCCCGCGGCGTACATGGCCTCGTAGTCGTCGGTGGTGCGCGACGTCATGTGGATGTGGGGGTCGAAGATGCGCATCAGGACTCCTTGCCGTGGGGGTCGTCCGAGCCGTGCGGCGGGGTGGCGGGGGCGGACTCGGTCAGGGCCAGGACGCGGTGCAGGTCCTCGGGGACGGGGCGGCCCGCGGCGGTGCGTTCCGCGGCGTAGTCGCCGAGCATGCGGGCGAGTTCGCCGTCGCCCCGGGCGCGCCGGGCCAGGTCCGCCACGTGGTCGAGGCCGACGCCGGTGAACAGGCACTTCAGGACCGCGTGCCGCCAGGCGTGGGCGTCCAGGTGCCGGGCGGCGTAGGGGCCGAGTGCGGCGGCGACGAGCCGGGTGTCGTTGGTGCGCAGGGCGTCCTCGACGAACGGGAGGGCGTCGGGGCCGTCGGGCACGAGGTGCGGCAGGGCGTGCAGGACAGCCCGGCGTTCGTCTGCGGTGCCCTGGAAGTAGACCCGGTTCAGGGCGTCGGCGTCGGCGTGGGCCGCGTGCAGGATGAGGACGCGGGCGGCGTCGGCGTGGGCGGGGCCGCAGCGGCGGCCGGCCTCGGCCAGGCGCAGCTCCCACACGGAGATGGGCCCGTGGGCGCCGGGGTGGGCGGCGGCCTCGTCCAGGGCCTGGTCGAGCCAGGCGCGGGCGGCTCCGCCCAGCCGGTCGTCGAGGCGGCGGCGCAGTTCGGCGGGCGGGGTGAGGGCGAGGGTGGTGCCGTCACCGGAGGCCGCCGGTCCGCCGGTGGTGTCTGCCTCCGGGGTGGCCGGGGTGGCACGGGGGCGGGTCATGGGGTTCTACTCCCTTCGGGGGTGGCGGAGGGATCGCCGTGCGAGGGGACGGGGACGGGAACGGAAGGGGCGGCGTGGCGGAGGAACGGGAGGGAGTGGGCGGCGAAGTGGGGGCCGGCGTGGGAGTGGCGGGGCAGTTCGACAACCGTCAGCCCTTGGTAGCCGGTGTCGGCGAGGGCCGCGAGGACGGGCGGGAAGTCGATCTCGCCGTCGCCGAAGGGGAGGTGTTCGTGGACGCCTCGGCGCATGTCCTCGATCTGGACGTGGCGCAGCCAGGGGGCGGCGTCGCGTACGCAGTCGGCGGGCGGGAGGGGTTCGAGGCACTGGCAGTGGCCGATGTCCAGGGTGAGGCCGAGGGGCTCGGGGTCGCCGAGCGTGCGGCGCAGGTGGTGGAAGTCGGCGAGGGTGGCGAGGAGGTGGCCGGGTTCGGGTTCGACGGCGAGGGGGACGCCGGCGGTGGTGGCGGCGTCCAGGACGGGGGCGAGGGTCTCGGCGAGGCGTTTCCAGGCGGTGTCCTCGTCGGTGCCGTCGGGGACGATCCCGCTGAAGCAGTGCACGGCGTGCGCGCCGAGGTCGGCGGCGACGCGGACCGCCCGCAGGAGGAGGTCGACGCGGCGGGCGCGGTCGTCCGGGTCGGCGTCCAGCAGCGACGGGCCGTGCTTGCGACGGGGGTCGAGCACGTAGCGGGCGCCGGTCTCCACGGTGACGCCGAGCCCGAGCTCGTCCAGCCGGTGCGCGACCCGGCGGGTGCGGGCGGCGAGGTCCGGGGCGAGCGGGTCGAGGTGCATGTGGTCGAGGGTCAGGCCCACGCCGTCGTAGCCGAGGTCGGCGAGGAGGGCGAGGGCGTCGTCGAGGCGGAGGTCGGCGAGGCCGTTGGTGCCGTAGCCGAAGCGGAGGGGGGTACGGGCGCACCGGTTCACGTCCCGGGCCCCGTCCGCGCGTGCGGCTCGGCTCGTGTCCCAGCCCGGGCCCTGACCGTCCCCGCTCCCCTCCCGGCTCACGTGCCGGGCCGGACGGCCGTCCACCTCCCGGCTCGCCTCCGGGGCCGGACCGTCCCTGCCGGCCTCCGGGGCCGGGACCGGGACCGGGACACGACCGTCCCCGGAGGCGTCCGGGTTCGCGCCCCGGCTCGGGTTCGGGCTCACGTGATGCTCACCTTCCTCATACCGGCCCTCCTCGCGAACATCCGGCCGGCCGGGGCGAGGGCCGCGACCAGGAGGGAGGTGGCGATCGCGCCGGAACGGGCGGCGAGTGCGGCCTGGAGCGGGACGGTGGCCCGGATGCCGCCGCCGACGGCGCGTTGGGTGAGCGGGGGCGACGGGTTGAGCGCGGCGTGGACGTAGGGGCGGGCGGCCGTGGCGGCGTAGGCGGCGCCCAGGGCGGTGGCGAGGGCGCCGGCGGCCCGGGGCGTTCCCTCACCCGGGTTGGAGCCCGGCAGGCCGGGGGCGGCTGCTGCCCACCGGCCTGCCGGGAGTCGGGTGCGGCGGTGGGTGACCAACCGGGTCAGCACCCCCGTCGTCGCGAGGGCCGCCAGCGGGGCCAGGGCCGAGCCGCCGGTGGTCTCCCGGCGGGACACGGCCGTGACCGCGAGGGTGTGGCTGCCGAGCAGCGCGGCGGAGGGCAGTGCGGCGCGGGTGCCGCCGCCGGTGGCCGCGGCGCCCAGGAGCAGGTCGAGTCCGCGGGCGGCGGCCATGGCCGCGGGACCGGCGGGCGTGTGCTTCAGGGCGAGGTCGTAGGCCCAGACGGTTGCCGCCAGGGGCGCGGCCACCGCGAGGGCGGGCTGTCCCGCACGGGCGGCGAGCGCCAGTCCGGCGCCGGTGAGGGCACCGGCGGCGGTGAGGGCGGCGGCCGGCCGGATGCGGCCGGACGGCAGCGGGCGGTGCGGGCGCTCCGCGGCGTCCTCGGCGCGGTCCGCCCAGTCGTTGAGGGCCATGCCGGCCTCGTACAGACACAGGGAGGAGCCGATCGCGAGCAGGGTCCGCGGGCCGGGGCGTACACCGGCCGCCGCCGCGCCGGCCAGGGCGTCGCCGGGGACGGTGAACAGCGCGGGCAGCCGCAGTAGTTCCGCCCACGCGCCCGCGCGGGCGGTGCGGGACGCGGCGCCGCCGGAGGACACGACAGCGTCCCCGGGGGCCGGGCCGTCTGCCGGCGCGAAGCCGCCCTGCGCGGGGGTGCCTCGTACGGGGGTGCCTCGCACGGGCCCAGCCTGCGCGGCCGTGTCCAGCGCGACCCCTGCCTGCGCGGGCGTGTCCTGCACGCACATGTCCTGCCCGGCCGTGTCGTGCACGCACATGTCCTGCACGGCTGTGTCCTGCACGGCCGTGTCCTGCGCGCACATGTCCTGCACGGCTGTGTCCTGCACGGCCGTGTCCTGCGCGCACATGTCCTGCACGGCTGTGTCCTGCACGGCCGTGTCCTGCGCAGGCTCGCCCCGTGCGGGCATGTCCTGGGCGCCCGGCACCGTGCGGCTCATCGCTGCGCCCCGCGTGCGTCGGTGTCGGCCCGCAGCCGCCCGGCGAAGCGCCTCAGCTCCGTGTACTGCTCGGCCAGGGACGCCGGGCCGTCCCCGACCGGGTCCTTGAAGTAGAAGCCCAGCTCGCTCAGCGGGCCGGTCAGGCCCTTCTCCCGGGCGCGGGCGACCAGCCGGGCCAGGTCGAGGACGAGCGGGGCGGCAAGGGCCGAGTCGCAGCCCTGCCAGGTGGTCTGCAGGACCATGCGGGCGCCGAGGAAGCCGTCGAAGGCGATGTGGTCCCAGGCCGTCTTCCAGTCGCCGAGAGCCGGTACGTCGTCGATGTGGACCTCGCCCTCGGGGGCGGCGCCGAGGGTGTCGGCGAGGACGCGTTCCTTGCCGGCGTTCTTGGCGGCGGCGGCAGCGGGGTCGGCGAGGGCGGCGCCGTCACCGCCGCCCAGGAGGTTCGTGCCGGACCAGGCGCGCACGGCGAGGGCGCGCTGCAGGAACATCGGGCCGAGCACGGAGCGCAGCAGGGTCTGTCCGGTCTTGCCGTCGCGGCCCGCGTACGGCAGGCCCGAGGACGCGGCGAGCGGGGCCAGCGCCGGGTGGTGCAGGCCCGTGGACGGGGTGAAGTTGACGTAGGGGCAGCCGGCGCGCAGGGCGGCCGCCGCGTAGAGGGAGCTGGGCGGCAGGGAGCCGTCGGTGGGGGCCGGCTCGGTGGAGGCGACGTTGATCACGACGGCGCCCGCGAGGTCCTGGCGGCGCACGAAGTCGCGGATGTCGGCCGCGAACACGTCGATCCACTGGTCCTGGGTGCGGCCGGTGTCACCGGGCGGGGGGCCGCCGGGCCTGATCTCCCGGTCGGCGGCGACGAGTTCGGCGTGCACGGCGGACGGCAGACCGTACGGCAGGACGCCGCCGTCGGCCAGGTGCTCGGCACGCTTGGGCAGCGGGCAGTCGACGGTGTCGTGACCGCCGAAGACGAGGGACGACAGCGGGGGCAGACCGCAGGAGGTGAAGTCGGGGGCCTCGGTGACCATGCCGGTCGGCGGGTGGAGCCCGGCGGCGACGGCGGCGCAGCCCGCGATCGCGGTCGTGGCGACGGATCCGCGCGCCCCGATGAGCCAGACGCCGAAGCGGGGGGCCGGGGAGGGGGTGGGGAGGAACGGTTCGGCGGACATGGGCAGCCTCCTTGTCGTACGCGAACCCGGTGCGAGCGCCGGAAGGGGACGAGCGGGGTGCCGGGCGCGGGGGCCCGGCGGGACGGCGGGCGGAGGTCCGGCGTCCTCCGCCCGCCGCCGTTCCGGTTGCCCCTCAGGGGGCGGTTCGCCCTAGGAGGGCAGTTCCTTCAGCTGGATGTCGCGGAAGGAGACCTGGTCGGCGGCGCCGTGGTTCTGCAGGCCGATGTAGCCGTCGGTCAGGCTCCGCTCGGGGTCCTTGTTGGTGAAGTCGTTGATCTTGACTCCGTTGAGGAACACCTGGAGGCGTTCGCCCTGGACCTTGATCTCGTAGGAGTTCCACTGGCCGGGCGGCCGCAGGACCTGGTCACGGGCCTTGATGTCCGCCGACTTGAACGAGTAGACGGAGCCCGTGGTGCGGTCGGCCGCGTCCGTGGCGTCGATCTGGATCTCGTAGCCCTTGTTCACCGCGGACCAGGGGTCGTCGGAGGCCGGGAAGCCCACGAAGATCCCGGAGTTGTCGTCGCCCCGCATCTTCCAGTCGAGCTTGAGGGAGTACGACTTCAGCTCCTTGGCCTGGTACCAGAGCAGGCCCATGCCGCCCTCGGACACCAGGGTGCCGTCCTTGACGTCGAACTTTCCGGGGCCGGCCTGCTTCCAGCCGTCCAGGGTCCGGCCGTTGAAGATGTCCCGGTAGCCCTTGTCCGGCTTGCAGTCCGCCTTCACCTGGCCGGTGGCGTACTGCAGGCCGCCGAGCAGATGGGTGCGGAAGGCCTCCTCGGCGTACGACTCCTTGGTGTGGCCGCCGCCGGTGTAGAAGGACCGGCCGCCGCCGTAGCTCTGGCACCAGGCGATCGGGTGGTCGCCCTTCATGGTGCCGCCCTGGTAGGTTGTCTCGTCGAGGGTGGCGAGGACCTTGGCCTGCTCGCGCGGGTTGGTGCGGTAGTTGTACCACTCGTCGGTGCGCTCCCACGCGTCGTCCAGGTGCGCGGTGGACGGGTGGTCGTGGTCGTGGACGCGCACGGTGGCCTTCTGGATGGCCGGGTGCGAGTCGAAGTGGGCGCCGACGAGGCCGCCGTAGAACTCCCAGTCGTACTCGGTGTCGGCGGCGGCGTGGATGCCCAGGTAGCCGCCGCCGTTCTTGACGTAGTTCTCGAACGCCTTCTGCTGGTCGGCGTCGAGCACGTCACCGGTGGTCGACAGGAAGGCCACCGCGTCGTACTTGGCGAGGTTGGTGGTGGTGAACTGCCGGGCCTCCTCGGTCGCCGTGACCGAGATGCCGGCCGGGGCACCCAGCTCCTTCAGCGCGGCGACGCCCTCCGGGATGGAGTCGTGCCGGAAGCCCGCCGTCTTGGAGAAGACCAGGACCTTCTTGCCCTTCTTGAACGGCTCGGTGGAGAACTCGAAGTCGTCCACGTCGTACAGCGCGCCCTCGCCGCCCCGGAAGACCAGGTAGATCTCCGTGGTCTTCTTCGGCAGCGACCGCAGCGGCACGTCGACGTTCTGGAACGTCTCCCAGCCGCCGGTCGGCGGGATGTACGCCGAGCCGTGCAGCTTGCCGGTGGGCGAGCCGGTGCGCAGCTCGACGAAGCCGCCGGAGCCGCCGGAGGAGGCCCGTACGGTCATCTTCTTCTGGCCCTTGAACCGGTAGGGGCTGAAGGAGATCCAGTCACCGTCGTCGATGTCACCGACGGTCTTGCCGCCGTTGGCGCCGGTCTTGTCGATCACCGACACGCCCTGCTGGGCGGAGAAGTGCTCGGCCTGGCGGTGCAGCGGCTGGAGCACGGTGCGGGCGGTGCCGGTCAGGGCCTCCTGGCCGTTCGCCCCGCCGTCCGTGTAACTGGCGCCGACGACGCCGTAGATGTTGGCGTTGGGGTCGTGACCGCCGTCGCCGGCGGGCGGCTTGAGGGTGCCCTCACAGCCCATCTCGCTGGTCAGCTCGTGGGCGTGGGAATCGTGGCCGAGGCTGTAGGTGACCTTGACCTTGGAGCAGTCGATGGTCTCCTCGGGGTCGGTGACGGTCACCTTGAACGGGACGGGCTCGCCGAAGGCGGCCAGGCTGCCGTTGCCCGGCACCTCGATCTTCACCGTCGGCTCGGTGTTGCCGACCACGATCCGGGTGCTGGCGTTACCGGTGTTGCCCTCGGGGTCCTTCGCCGTGAAGGTCGCGGTGTAGGTGCCCACCTTCTTGTACCGGTGGGTGGGGGTGAGCCCTTCGCCCTTGGTTCCGTCGCCGAAGTCCCAGCTGTAGGTGAGGTCCGGGGAGTCGGCGTCCTTGGCGGTGCCGGTGAATTTGACCCTCAGACCGGCCGCGCCGGACGTCCTGTCCGCGCTGACCTCGGCGATCGGGGAGAAGCCGTCCTCGGCGTTCTCGATCCGGTACAGCGCGGAGTGCTCGTCGCCCTGGAACCAGGAGACGCCGTAGTCCAGGACGTAGAGCGCGCCGTCGGGGCCGAACTCCATGTCCATGATCTGGGTGCCGGTCCACGGGAAGTCGTTGATCTTCGCGACCGTGCCGTCCCCGTTCTGCTCGATCCGCTTGATCCAGCGGCGGCCGAACTCACCCGCGAAGAAGTCACCGTCGTAGGCCTCGGGGAACTTCACCGAGGACTCGAGCTCGGGGTCGTAGCGGTAGACCGGGCCCGCCATCGGGGACTCGGAGCCGCTGCCGAACTCGGGTACGGAGCCGCCGTCGTACGGGATCCACGCGGCCTGCGCGGGCGGCAGGTCGACGAGGCCGGTGTTGTGCGGGGAGGTGTTCTTCGGGGCGGCGCAGTCGAACTTCTCGCCGGAGGCACCGGTGGCGAAGTCGTAGTCGACGTAGGCGTCGTTGTTCCCGGTGCAGAACGGCCAGCCGAAGTTGGCGGCCTCGGTGACCTTGGCGAACTCGACCTGTCCCGCGGGACCCCGGTTCGGGTCGGCGGCGCCGGCGTCGGGGCCGTAGTCGCCGACGTAGACGGTGCCGGTCTTGTCGTCGACGCTCATCCGGAACGGGTTGCGGAAGCCCATCGCGTAGATCTCGGGACGGGTCTTCTCGGTGCCCGGGGCGAAGAGGTTGCCCTCCGGGACGGTGTACGAGCCGTCCTCGGCGACCTTGATGCGCAGGATCTTGCCGCGCAGGTCGTTGGTGTTGCCTGAGCTGCGGCGGGCGTCGAAGGCCGGGTTGCGGTTCGCCCGCTCGTCGATCGGCGTGAAGCCGTCGGAGGCGAAGGGGTTGGTGTCGTCGCCGGTGGACAGGTAGAGGTTGCCCTCGGCGTCGAAGTCGATGTCGCCGCCGACGTGGCAGCAGGTGCCGCGGGAGGCCGCGACGTCCAGGACCTTCTTCTCGCTGGCCAGGTTCAGCGTGCCGTTGGGGTTGAGGACGAAGCGGGAGAGGCGGTTGACGCCGTCGAACTTCTTGAAGTCCTCGGCGGTGCCGGTCTCCGGGGCGTCGCCCGCGGGGGTGTCGAGCGGCGGGGCGTAGTAGAGGTAGATCGCCCGGTTGTTCGCGAAGTCCGGGTCGATACCGACGCCCTGCAGGCCCTCCTCGTCATGGCTGTAGACGGGAATCTTGCCGGCGACCTTGGTGACGCCGCCCTGGTCGGTGAGGCGCAGTGTGCCGTCGCGTGCGGTGTGCAGGACGCTGCGGTCCGGGAGCACGGCGAGCGACATCGGCTCGCCCGTCTCGGGTTCGCCCTTGGCGAGCGGTACCTGCTGGAACTGTCCCTCGGCGGCGGCCGGTTCGTCGTGTTCCGGGTGGCCGGGGTGGGCGCCGGCCACGGTCGCCGGGGTGCCCACGGCCAGCAGCAGGCCGGTGAACAGGGCGAGCGTGGTGCGAAGCTTGGGACGCCTCGTGGCGTGGGTGGATGTGAGTCTGCTTCTGTGCACGAAGTCCCTCCGAGAACGGGGTGGAGCCGTACGGAACAGGTGCGAAGACGTGTGGTGCGTGCGGGCGCCGGGGTACACCGTCACCCCGGAGGCATGAGTGTCCTGAACACTTCAGGGACGGTAACCGCGTTCTTCCGGGGCGAACACCCCTTGGAACGGGACTGGTTGAACTTTTCCCCAACTCAGGACAAAGCGGGATCCGGGCAGGCCGGATCCGAGGGCCGGCGGGTGCTCCGGCCCTCGTCCCCGACCTGCGCCGGGCGCGGATCAGCTGTTGAACGCGGCGTCGAAGGAGGTGCTGGGCGGCTCGAAGTCGAAGGCCTTCAGGCGGTTCAGCGCCTCGGGGGCGCCCTGGAGGCGGTCCATGCCGGCGTCCTCCCACTCGACGGAGACCGGACCCCGGTAGTCGATGGAGCGCAGCACGCGGAAGACGTCCTCCCAGGGGACGTCCCCGTGACCTGCGGAGACGAAGTCCCAGCCGCGCCGGGGGTCGCCCCACGGCAGGTGGGAGCCGAGGCGGCCGTTGCGGCCGTCGAGCCGCTTGCGGGCCTCCTTGCAGTCGACGTGGTAGATCCGGTCGCGGAAGTCCAGGAGGAAACCGACCGGGTCGAGGTCCTGCCACACGAAGTGGGAGGGATCGAAGTTGAGGCCGAAGGCCGGCCGGCGGCCGACCGCGTCCAGGGCGCGTACGGTCGTCCAGTAGTCGTAGGCGATCTCGCTGGGGTGGACCTCGTGCGCGAAGCGCACGCCCTCGGCGTCGAAGACGTCCAGGATCGGGTTCCACCGCTCGGCGAAGTCCTCGTAGCCGCGCTCGATCATCGACTCGGGAGCGGGCGGGAACATGGCGACCAGGTGCCAGATGGCCGAGCCGGTGAAGCCGATGACGGTGTCGACGCCGAGGAGGGCCGCGGCGCGCGCGGTGTCCTTGATCTCGGCGGCGGCCCGCTGCCGTACGCCCTCGGCCTCGCCGTCACCCCAGATGCGGGCGGGCAGGATCGCCCGGTGGCGTTCGTCGATGATGGCGTCGCACACCGCCTGCCCCACCAGGTGGTTGGAGATCGCCCAGCACTTCAGGCCGTACTTCTCCAGGAGCTGGTGGCGGCCGGCGACATACGCCGGATCGGCGATCGCCTTGTCCACCTCGAAGTGATCGCCCCAGCAGGCGAGTTCGAGGCCGTCGTAGCCGAAGTCGCGGGCGAGTCGGCAGACCTCCTCCAGCGGCAGGTCCGCCCACTGGCCGGTGAACAGCGTGAAGTTGCGCGGCATCTCTGTCCTTCCTCCTCAGGCGGCTATCGGTGTGTAGACGGAGTTCTTCTCGGCGCTCTCCTCCACCGCCGCCAGGACGCGCTGCACCTGGAGCCCGTCGGCGAAGGAGGGTTCGGGGCCCCGGCCCCCGGCGATCGCGTGGACCAGGTCGCGCGCCTGGTGCACGAAGGTGTGCTCGTAGCCGAGGCCGTGGCCCGGCGGCCACCATGCCTCGAGGTAGGGGTGGTCGGGTTCGGTGACGAGGATGCGGCGGAAGCCGGCGTGTGTGCCGGGCTCGGTGCCGTCGTGGAACTCCAGCTCGTTGAGCCGCTCCAGATCGAAGGCGAGCGAGCCGCGCTCGCCGTTGAGTTCGATGCGCAGGGCGTTCTTGCGTCCGGTGGCGTACCGGGTGGCCTCGAAGGAGGCGAGGGCACCGGAGGCGAAGCGGCCCGTGAACAGGGCGGCGTCGTCGACGGTGACCCGACCGGTGCCGGCGGCGGAGACGGAGGCCAGACCGGCACTGGGAGCGGTGGGCAGCGGCCGCTCCCGTACGAACGTCTCGGTGAGCGCGGAGACGCCCGCCAGCTGCTCGCCGGCCAGGTACTGCGCCAGGTCGACGATGTGCGCGCCGAGGTCGCCGAGCGAGCCGGAGCCCGCGTGTTCGCGGCGCAGCCGCCAGGTCAGCGGGAACTGCGGGTCCACCAACCAGTCCTGCAGATACGCGACCCGCACGTGCCGCAGTGTCCCGATCCGGCCCTCGGCCACCATCCGCCGGGCCAGCTCGGTCGCGGGAACCCGGCGGTAGTTGAAGCCGACCATCGCCAACTGTCCCCGCGCCGCCGCCTCTTCGGCGGCGCGGGTCATCGCCTCGGCCTCCGCGACGGTGTTGGCGAGGGGCTTTTCGCACAGCACGTGCTTGCCCGCGGCGAGCGCGGCGAGCGCGATCTCGGCGTGGCTGTCGCCGGGGGTGCAGATGTCGACGAGGTCGACGTCGTCCCGTTCGACGAGGGCGCGCCAGTCCGTCTCGGTCTCCGCCCAGCCGTGCCGGTCGGCCGCCGCGCGCACGGCGTCGGCGTCCCGGCCGCAGATCACGGCCATGTCGGGAGTCAGCGGCAGGTCGAAGACGCGGCCCGCGGTGCGCCAGCCCTGGGAGTGGGCGGCGCCCATGAAGGCGTAACCGACCATGCCGATGCGCAGCGGTGGCTTCCCCGTCTCCGCCCCGTCGGACGCTTGCGGCTGTGCCATTCGGATGTCCTCCTCGTCGTCGTGGCGGGCGGGGGCGGCCCCCGCCCGGGGGCTGGTCAGGCCCGTGGGGCGGGGCTCCTCACTTGAAGCCGGTGGGCATGTACTGGTCCACGTTCTCCTTGTCGACGACGGCCGAGTAGCAGGTCACCGACGAGGGGATCTCGAACTCGGCGAGGCCGCCGACGCCCTTGCCCTGGCCGAGGGCGCGGGCCAGGTCGATCGCGGAGGCGGCCATCGTCGGCGGGTACAGGACGGTGGCCTTCAGGACACCGTTGTCGGCCTTGATGGCCTCGAAGGCGGCGAGCGCGCCCGCGCCGCCCACCATCAGGAACTCGTCGCGCCCGGCCTGCTCGATGGCGCGCAGCGCGCCCACGCCCTGGTCGTCGTCGTGGTTCCACAGCGCGTCGATCTGCGACTGCGCCTGGAGCAGCTGGGCCATCTTGGCCTGGCCGGACTCGACGGTGAACTCGGCCGCCTGCCGGGCCACCTTCTTGATGTTGGGGTAGTTCTTCAGCGCGTCGTCGAAGCCCTGGGTGCGCTGCTTGGTCAGCTCCAGGTTGTCCAGGCCGGCCAGCTCGACGACCTTGGCGCCCTGCTTGTCCTTGAGCTTCTCACCGATGTAGTGACCGGCGTTCAGGCCCATGCCGTAGTTGTCGCCGCCGACCCAGCAGCGGTACGCCTGCGGGGTGTTGAAGATCCGGTCGAGGTTGACGACCGGGATGCCGGCGCGCATCGCCTTCAGCCCGACCTGGGTGAGCGCCTTGCCGTCGGCGGGCAGGATCACCAGGACGTCGACCTTCTTGTTGATGAGGGTCTCGATCTGGCCGATCTGCTGGGCGGTGTCGTTGGAGCCCTCGGTGATCTCCAGGGTGACGTCGGAGTACTTCTCCGCCCGCTTCTTGGCGTTGTCGTTGATGGCGTTGAGCCAGCCGTGGTCGGCCTGCGGTCCGGCGAAGCCGATGGTGACCGGCTTGCCGGGCTTGTCGTCGGCGGCCGGCTGGTCGTTCGCGGCGGGCTCGTCGTCGCTGGACTCGTTGCTGGTGCAGCCGGTGACGAGGACGCCGGCGGACACGGCGGCGGCTCCGAAGAGAAGACCTCTGCGGCTGGTGAACTCTGGCATGGCGGTGAACCCCTTCTTCAGGTCGTGCTCGCGGTACGGCGCTGGACCAGCACGGCGGCGACGATGATCGCGCCCTTGGCGATCTGCTGGACGTCGCTCTGCAGGTTGTTCAGGGCGAAGATGTTGGTGATCGTGGTGAAGATCAGGACGCCGAGGACGGAGCCGACGATGGTGCCGCGGCCCCCGGTGAGCAGGGTGCCGCCGATGATCGCGGCGGCGATGGCGTCGAGTTCGTAGAGGTTGCCGTTGGTGTTCTGGCCGGAGCCGGCCAGCACGATCAGCAGGAAGGCGGCGATGCCGCAGCACAGCCCGGACAGCAGGTAGAGGTAGAGCCGCTGGCGGCGTACGTCGATGCCGGCCAGCCGGGCGGCCTCCGCGTTGCCGCCGACGGCGACGGAGCGGCGGCCGAAGGTGGTCCGGTTGAGGACCAGCCAGCCGACGACGGTCACCGCGGCGAACACCAGGACGAGCGGCGGGATGCCGAGCACGTAGGAGTCGCGTTCGCCGAGGTCGAGGACGCCGTCGACGGTGACGATCTGCGTCCGTCCGTCGGTGATCTGCAGGGCGAGACCGCGGGCGGAGGCGAGCATGGCGAGGGTGGCGATGAACGGGACCATCCCGCCGTACGCGATGAGCACCCCGTTGACCAGCCCGCATCCCAGTCCGACGAGGACGGCGGTGAAGAGGATGCCGCCGAAGCCGTACTCCTGGGTGGCGACCGTGGTGGCCCACACCGAGGCGAGGGCGACGATCGCGCCGACCGACAGGTCGATGCCGCCGGAGATGATGACGAAGGTCATGCCGACGGTGACGACGCCGATGACGGAGGCCTGGGTGAGGACGAGCTGGAGGTTGCGGGTGTCCAGGAACTCGTCCGGTTTGGTGATGCCGCCGATGAGGATCAGTACGGCGAGCACGCCGAGCAACGACAGCGTGCGGACGTCGGCGCGGAACAACACGGCGCGCCAGGCGGGTTTTTCGCCGGCCGACGGCACCTTGGGGGCACTGTCCCGCGGCGGGGAGACGGGCTGCGTCATGACGCCGGGCTTCCTTCCATGACCAGATCGAGTACACGGTGTTCGTCGAGCTCGCGGGCGGGCGCCGTGTGGACGACGCTGCCCTCGCGCAGCACCAGGACGCGGTCGGCGAGGCCGAGCACCTCGGGCACCTCGCTGGAGACCAGCAGCACGGCCAGGCCTTCGTCCGCCAGCCGGCGGACGACCGCGTAGAGCTCGGCGCGGGCGCCGACGTCGACGCCCCGGGTGGGTTCGTCGAGCAGCAGCACCCGGCAGCCGCGCAGCAGCCAGCGGGCCAGCACGGCTTTCTGCTGGTTGCCGCCGGACAGGGTGCGTACGGGCACGTCCGGGTTGTCGGGCCGCAGCGACAGCTCGCGGACCGCCGCGCGTGCCGCCCTCAGTTCGGCGCCGCGGTCGATCCAGCCGGCCCTGGCGAAGCGGGACATGGAGGAGACCGACACGTTGCGGGTGACGGACTCCAGCATCAGCAGGGCCTGCGCCTTGCGTTCCTCGGGGGCGAGCCCGAGTCCGGCGCGCACGGCGGCCCGTACGCTGCCCGGCTTCAGGGGGCGCCCGTCGACGAGGACGCGGCCGGTGTCCGGCTTGCGGGCGCCGTAGACGGTCTCCAGGATCTCGGAGCGTCCGGACCCGACGAGCCCGGCGAGCCCGACGATCTCCCCGGGGCGCACCTGGAGGTCGAGCGGGGCGAACTCGCCCCGGCGGGACAGCCCTTCGACGGTGAGTACCGGTTCGCCCCGCGGGGCGGCGGTGGGCCGCTTTGGGAAGACGTACTCGACGTTGCGTCCGGTCATCAGCGCGACGACCTCGCGGGTCGGCGTCGACTTCGCGGGCAGCCCGCCGGCGACGGCGCGGCCGTCCTTCAGCACGGTCACCCGGTCGCCGATGCGGCGGATCTCCTCCAGGCGGTGCGAGATGTAGACGACGGCGACTCCGTCGGCGGTGAGGTCGCCGACGATACGGAAGAGGTTGTCGACCTCGTCCGGGTCGAGGGCGGCGGACGGCTCGTCCATCACGATGAGCCGTACGTCGTGGGAGAGTGCCCGCGCCATGGACACGATCTGCTGCTGCGCCGCCGGGAGTTCGCCGACCAGCCGGGCCGGGTCGATCTCCGGGTGTCCGAGCCGCTTCAGCAGCTGAGCCGTCGACGACTTGGCCGTTCCCGTCCGGACGACGAAGCCGGCGGTGGTCGGCTCGTGGCCCAGGTGGACGTTCTCGGCCACCGACAGGTGCTCCACCAGGTCGAGTTCCTGGTAGATGGTGGCGATGCCGAGGCGCATGGCGGCGATCGGCGAGCGCAGCGTGACGTCCTCTCCGCGCCAGCGGATGGTGCCGGTGTCGGGCTGGTGGGCGCCGGCCAGCACCTTGATCAGGGTGGACTTCCCGGCGCCGTTCTGGCCGAGCAGGCAGTGCACCTCGCCGGCCTGGACGTCGAGGTCGACGCCGTCCAGGGCCCGGACTCCGGGGAACGACTTGGTGATGCCGGACATGCTGAGCAGCGGTGGTTGTGGTGCCATGCGGATTCCCCTCGGCGGGCGTACGGGCCGGTGTCAGGGCGATCCCCTTGCGGGGCAGGCGTTTTCGGGCAGGGCGGGGTAGGGCGGTGGCGTGCCTGTACGGGCGGATTGTTCCGTGCGATGGAAGCGGGTGCTGGGAGCAGGTGCTGGAAGCGGGTGCGGTGGAGCAGGTGCCGTGACGCGATTGCGGTGGAGCTCGGAGCAGGTGCGACGAGGAAGCGGTGAGACTGCTTACGCGGGTGAGAACAGGTGGTCGCTGATGAGCCGGGCCGCGCCGATGACTCCGGCGGTGGGCCCCAACTCCCCCAGCACGATGGGCAGGTTGCCGGTGGCCAGGGGCAGCGAGCCGCGGTAGACCTGGGTGCGGATCGCGGCGAGCAGGGTGTGGCCGAGACCGGTCACCCCGCCGCCGATCACCACCAGGCCGGGGTTGAAGAAGCTGACCAGGCCGGCGATGACCTGGCCGGTGCGGTTGCCGCCCTCGCGGATCAGATCGAGGGCGGTGGCGTCACCGGCCGCGGCCGCGGCCGCGACGTCGACGGCGCTGAGCGTGCCGTTCGCCTCCAGCCGGCCGGCGAGTTCGGCGGAGAGCCGCTGTTCGGCGGCCTCCATGGCGTCCCGGGCGAGGGCCGCGCCGGAGAAGTGGGCCTCCAGACACCCCCGGTTGCCGCAGGCGCACGGACGGCCGTCGGGCACGGCCTGGATGTGCCCGATGTCGCCCGCGCTGCCCGTCGTACCGCGGTAGACCTCACCGCCGACGACGATGCCGCAGCCGATGCCGGTACCGATCTTGACGCAGAGGAAGTCGGCGACGGTGCGGGCGACGCCCGCGTGCTGCTCCCCCATCGCCATCAGGTTCACGTCGTTGTCGACCATGACCGGGCAGCCGAGGTCCTGGCTGAGCGCCTCCCGCACGGGGAAGCCGTCCCAGCCCGGCATGATCGGCGGAGCCACCGGGATGCCCTCGGGGAAGCGGACCGGACCCGGGACGCCGATGCCGGCGCCGTCGAACCCCTCCGCGAGCCCCGAGGCCTTCAACTTCGCGGCCATGACGAGTACTTGCTCGAAGACCGCGACCGGTCCCTCGCGTACGTCCATGGGCTGGTTGATGTGCCCGAGGATCTCCAGCTCGGCGTTGGTGACGGCGACGTCGACCGAGGTCGCGCCGATGTCGACGCCGAGGAAACGCAGGTGCGGGTTGAGGCGGATGTTGTGGGAGCGCCGGCCGCCGCGCGAGGCGGCGAGTCCGTCGGCCACGACGAGATCCGTCTCCAGCAGCCGGTCCACCTCCACGGCCAGTTTCGACCGGGAGAGGTCGACCTGGTCGCCGAGCTGGGCACGGGAGTTGGGTCCACCGTCACGCAACAGTCTGAGCAGTCGCGCCTGGTGGGCGTTGGCGGGTCGAGCTGTCATACGTCTCACGAACCCCTCCCCGCCTCGATCGGCCTGTGCGCGCCGGATTCCGGCCACGCGTGTGGCGTGCTTTCGGATGGGAAAGTAGCAGCGCCTGCCGGAGGTGGGAAGAAGTCGCGCAGGAATTGCCCCCTACTTTTTCCACTCGCAGGACAAAGGACCGTGCGAGGGCGCCTGAAAGCAGGTCGAAAACAGGGCGAAAGGTGCCGTCGGGACTGCTCAGGACTCCGCGCGCGCATGGTACGAGCGCCGGGTGTGCTCGGTGTGTTCGCGCATCAGCCGGGTGGCCAGTTGCTCGTCATGGGCGGCGATGGCGGCGATGAGCTCGCGATGCTCGACCCAGGACTGCCCGCCCCGCTGCCGGGCGACGGGCGTGTAGTACCAGCGCACACGCCGGTCGACCTGGGCGGCCAGTTCGGCGAGCACGGCGTTTCCGGCCAGCTCCATGACCTTGGCGTGGAAACGGGCGTTGAGGGCGACGGCGGCGTCCACGTCGTCGGCGTCGACGGCCTCGAGGCCCTCGGCCAGGATCTCCTCCAGGGCCTCCACACCCGTGCCGTCGGCGTTGCTCGCGGCCAGCCGGGCCGCCTCCGCCTCCAGCAGCGTACGGACGGTGAGGAGCTGGTCGGCCTCCTCCTCGGTCGGCTCGTGCACGAACGCACCCTGCGCGGGCCGCAGATCGACCCAGCCCTCGGTGTTGAGCCGTTGCAGCGCCTCGCGCACCGGCTGGCGGGAGACACCGAGGTGGCCGGCGAGTTCGCTCTCGACGAGATGCTGGCCGGGCTGGAGGGCGCGGGTGGTGATGAGTTCGAGCAGCGCCTCGTAGACCCGGTCGCGCAGCGGTCCGGGCCGCTCGAGCCTGGGCACCGCCCCCTGGGGCAGTCCGGTCGACAACATCGCGGTCCCCCTCCTCGGCGGCGCCGTGCACGGCCGCGAACGCCGGTGCACCGCAACGCCGGTAGTGATTGTCTTTCGTCTACAGTCTACGGCGCATGCGGTGCCAGGGGGTCGCGGAGTCGGCCTCGTCACACCGGCCCGGGGCTCAGGGACAGCGCACGACCTGCCCCGCGTACGACAGGTTCCCGCCGAAGCCGAAGAGCAGCACCGGGTCGCCGCTCGACACCGCGCCCTGTTCGACGAGCTTGGAGAAGGCGAGCGGGATGCTGGCGGCCGAGGTGTTGCCGGACTCGGTGACATCGCGGGCCACGACGGCGTTGACGGCGCCGAGCCGGCGGGCGAGGGGTTCGATGATCCGCAGGTTGGCCTGGTGCAGTACGACCCCGGCGAGGTCCTCGGGCGCCAGCCCCGCCTTCTCGCAGGCCTGGCGGGCGATGACCGGCAGCCGGGTGGCCGCCCAGCGGTAGACGCTCTGCCCCTCCTGCGCGAACCGCGGTGGCGTCCCCTCGATCCGCACCGCGTGCCCCATCTCGGGCACCGAACCCCACAGGACCGGGCCGATCCCCGCCTCCTCACCGGGAGCGCCGGCCTCCACCACGGCCGCGCCCGCACCGTCACCGACGAGGACGCAGGTGGAGCGGTCGGTCCAGTCGGCCACCTCGGACATCTTGTCGGCGCCGACGACCAGCACCCGGCTCGCGCCGCCGGCCCGCACGGCGTGGTCGGCGGTGGCGAGGGCGTGGGTGAATCCGGCGCACACCACGTTGATGTCCATGACCGCGGGCCCGGGCATGCCGAGGCGGGCCGCGACGCGGGCGGCCATGTTGGGCGAGCGGTCGATGGCGGTGGACGTGGCGACCAGGACCAGGTCGACCTCGGCGGGTGTCCGGCCGGCCGCCGCCAGTGCCTTGGCGGCGGCGTGCGCGGCCAGCTCGTCGACCGGTTCGTCGGGGCCGGCGATGTGACGGGTGCGGATGCCCACCCGGCTCGTGATCCACTCGTCGCTGGTGTCGACCATGCCCGCCAGGTCCTCGTTGGTGAGGACCCGGGCGGGCTGGTAGTGGCCGACGGCGGCGATGCGCGAGCCGATCATGGGTGGGTCCCCCTCGGTGGGTCGGGTGCGGGATGCACCAGTCTGATCAGTGACTCACCGGTACGAGGGCAGGTGAAGCGACAGGAAACGGGGGTGAGGCTTGTCGGCTTCCGTCAGGCCCGGGGCCGCCCGGGATCCGCGGTCACCCGGTGAACAGCTGGCTCGCCTTCCGTACGAGCTCGTACAGCCCGTAGGCGAGCGGCACCCCCACCCACAGCCAGGCGAAGGCGATCAGCCCGCGGCGATCGGGGCTAGGCGGACTCTGGCTGCTGTCGCCGGTCATCGGCGGCCTCCTTCGGTGCCCCGGGGCCGGGAACGTGGTGACGGGGGTGGACGGGCCGGACCAGCTCGTTGGCGACGAACCCGACGACGAGCAGCCCGATCATGATGACCAGCGACAGCCCGTACAGGGACGGGCCGTGCTTGCCCGCCTCCTCCTGGCGGTCGGCGACCCAGTTCACGATCAGCGGTCCGAGCACACCGGCCGTGGACCAGGCGGTGAGCAGCCGGCCGTGGATCGCCCCGACCTGGTAGGTGCCGAAGAGGTCCTTCAGGTACGCCGGGACTGTGGCGAAGCCACCGCCGTAGAAGGAGAGGATCACCAGGGCGCACAACACGAACAGCGGCTTGGAGGAGTCGCCCAGCAGCCAGATGAGCGCGTACATCAGCGCGCCGACGCCGAGGTAGACCCGGTAGATGTTCTTGCGGCCGATGAGGTCGGAGGTGGTCGACCAGCCGATGCGGCCCGCCATGTTGGCCGCCGACAGCAGGGCGACGAATCCCGCGGCGGCGGTCGCCGACACCGGTGCGGAGGTGTCCGCGAAGAAGTCGGTGATCATCGGGGCTGCCTTCTCCAGGATGCCGATGCCCGCGGTGACGTTCAGGGTGAGCACGAGCCACAGCAGCCAGAACTGCGGGGTGCGCACCGCCGAACGGGCCGACACCTGCGGCCCGGGGAGCGCGGCGGGCGCGCCGACCGCGCTCCCCGGGCGCGCGGTGCGCGGCACCCGCACCAGCACCACCCCGAGCAGCATGAACACGGCGTACGTCAGTCCGTGCACGAGGAAGGCGAGCGCGATGCCGGCGTTGTCGCCGCCGAAGGACTCGAGCATCTGCGCCGACCAGGGCGAGGCGATCAGCGCACCGCCTCCGAAGCCCATGATGGCGATGCCGGTGGCCATGCCGGGCCGGTCCGGGAACCATTTGATCAGCGTCGAGACGGGCGAGATGTAGCCGATACCGAGGCCGATGCCGCCGACGAAGCCGTAGCCGAACACGATCAGCCAGTACTGCTCGGTGGCCGCGCCCAGCGCGGAGAGCAGGAAGCCGGAGGAGAAGCAGACCAGGGCGACGGTCATCGCCCAGCGCGGGCCCCGGCGTTCGACGAGGGTGCCGCCGAACGCGGCGGACAGGCCGAGCATGACGATGCCGAGCTGGAAGGGCAGCGCGCTCTGGGTGCCGCTGAGGTCGAGCGCGGACTCCAGCGACGGCTTGAACACGCTCCACGCGTAGGCCTGGCCGATGGAGAGGTGGACGGAGAGCGCGGCGGGCGGGACGAGCCAGCGGCTCCAGCCCGGCGGTGCGACGGGGGGACTCATGAGTCCCCCACCGTAGGGACGGGAGAGACCGTTGAGAAGACGGTTGAGCAGACAACCACTGGTACTGCACAAAGCCTTGCTGGCGCCACCTCCATACTGTAGACAATATTTCGTCGACAGAGACTCGGCGGTTCCCGTGGTCCTCGGTGTCCCTCGACCGAACGGAGCTCCCCTCGCCATGAAAGTCGCAGTCCTCGGTGCCGGGGCGATCGGCGCCTACGTCGGTGCCGCGCTCCACCGTGCGGGCGCCGACGTGCATCTCGTCGCCCGTGGTCCGCATCTGGCGGCCATGAGGCAGTACGGAGTACGGGTGCGCAGCCCGCGCGGCGACTTCACCGCGCACCCCCGCGCCACCGACGACCCGGCCGAAGTCGGCCCGGTCGACTACGTGTTCCTAGGTCTGAAGGCCAACTCGTACGCGGCGTGCGGGCCGCTGATCGAGCCGCTGCTGCACGACACCACGGCGGTCGTGGCCGCCCAGAACGGCATCCCCTGGTGGTACTTCCACCGGCACGGCGGCCCGTACGACGGCCGCCGCCTGGAGAGCGTGGACCCGGACGGCGCGGTCAGTGCGGTGCTCGCGCCCGAACGCGCCGTCGGCTGCGTCGTCTACGCGGCCACCGAGCTCGAACAGCCCGGCGTCGTACGCCATGTGGAAGGCACCCGCTTCTCGATCGGCGAGCCCGACCGGAGTGTCTCCGCGCGCTGTCTGGCCCTGAGCGAGGCGATGCGGGCGGGTGGCCTGAAGTGCCCGGTCGAGCCGGAACTGCGGGGCGACATCTGGCTGAAGCTGCTGGGCAACATCTCCTTCAACCCGATCAGCGTCCTGGCGCGCGCCACCATGCGGCAGATGTGCCTGCACGGCGGCACCCGGCAGGTCATCGAGACGATGATGGCCGAGACGCTGGCGGTCGCCGGGGCCCTCGGCTGCGAGGTCGGCGTCTCCATCGAGCGCCGGCTCGCGGGCGCGGAGAAGGTCGGCGACCACCGCACCTCCACGCTCCAGGACCTGGAGCGCGGCAAGCCGCTCGAACTCGACGTCCTGCTCGCGGCCGTCGTCGAGCTGGCGGAGATCACCGGCGTCCCGGTGCCCACCCTGCGCACCGTGCACGCCCTGTCGGACCTGCTCGCGCTGAGGAGCGCCGCATGAGGAAACGCGACCGGAACCCGAAGACCTACACCCGCCTCACCCACCCCCTGGTCCGGGACTCGCGCGACGAGCCCTTCCGCCGGGCGAGCTGGGACGAGGCCCTGGACCGTACCGCGCGGGGCCTGGCGGCGGCGCGCGGCGCGTTCGGGCTGTTCTCCTGCTCCCGCGCGACCAACGAGATGAACTACGTGGCGCAGAAGTTCGCCCGGGTCGTGATGGGCACCAACAACGTCGACTCCTGCAACCGCACCTGCCACGCCCCGTCCGTCGCCGGCCTGTCGGCGGCGTTCGGCTCGGGCGGCGGCACGTCGTCGTACGAGGAGATCGAGCACACCGACGTCATCGTGATGTGGGGCTCCAACGCCCGTTTCGCGCACCCGATCTTCTTCCAGCACGTGCTGAAGGGTGTCCGGGGCGGCGCCCGGATGTACACGGTTGACCCGCGCCGGACGTCCACCGCCGAGTGGGCGGAGGGCTGGCTCGGTCTGAACGTCGGTACGGACATCGCGATGGCGCACGCGGTCGGCCGCGAGATCATCCACGCGGGCCTGGTCAACGAGGCGTTCGTACGGCGGGCCACCACGGGTTTCGAGGAGTACAGGACGCTCGTCGAACCCTGGACGCTCTCCCTGGCCGAGAAGGTGACGGGCGTACCGGCGGCGGCCATCAGGGAGTTGGCGCACGCCTACGCCCGCGCCGAGCGCGCCCAGCTCTGCTGGACCCTCGGCATCACCGAGCACCACAACGGCACCGACAACGTCCGCGCCCTGATCAACCTCTCCCTGCTCACCGGCCACGTCGGCCGCTACGGCTCGGGACTGCAGCCCCTGCGCGGCCAGAACAACGTGCAGGGCGGCGGCGACATGGGCGCGATCCCCAACCGTCTGCCCGGCTTCCAGGACCTCCTCGACACCGGCACGCGCCTGAAGTTCGAGTCGGCCTGGGACACCGTCATCCAGCCGCACCACGGCCTGACCCTGACGGAGATGTTCGAGGCCATGGAGGACGGCTCCCTGCGCGCCGTCTACTGCATCGGCGAGAACCCCGCCCAGTCGGAGGCGGACAGCGAACAGGCGGTGCGCCGGCTCAAGGAGCTGGACTTCCTGGTGGTCCAGGACATCTTCCTGACGAAGACCGCCGGACTGGCCGACGTCGTCCTGCCCGCGACCGCCGGCTGGGCGGAGACCGAGGGCACCACCACCAACAGCGAGCGCCGGGTGCAGCGCGTCCGCCGGGCCGTGGTCCCGCCCGGCGAGGCGCGCGAGGACATCGACATCCTCTGCGACCTCGCCTCCCGCCTCGGCCACGACTGGAAGTACGCCGACGCCGAAGCGGTGTGGAACGAGCTGCGCTCGGTCTCCCCGGACCACTACGGGATGACGTACGAGCGTCTGGACGAACACCAGGGCATCCAGTGGCCGTGCCCGGCCACGGACGCGCTGGAACCGACCTACCTCCACGGCCGGTTGTGGGAGACGGACCCGGAACTCCGGGGCAGGCCGGCTCCCTTCGGCATCGTCCAGCACGACCCGCCGGTCGACCTCACCGACGAGCGGTACCCGATCCGGCTGACCACGGGCCGCCGCCTCGACTCCTACAACACGGGTGTGCAGAGCGGCGGTTTCGCGTCCCCGCTGCGGCGCGGCGAGTACGTCGAACTGTGCCCGGAGGACGCCGAGCGGTACGGGGTGGTGGTCGGCGAGGAGGTGCGGGTGACCTCGCGGCGCGGTTCGGTGCTGGCGCCGGTCTGGGTCGACACGGGACTCCGGCCGGGGCTCGCGTTCATGACGTTCCACTTTCCCGACGAGGTGGACACCAACCAGCTGACGATCGAGGCGAACTGCCCGATCGCGGGGACGGCGGAGTTCAAGGCGTCGGCGATCCGGATCGAGAAGGTGAGCCCCCATGGACCTGCACTTCGGTGACAGCAGACCGACGGACGAGGAGCGTGCGGCGGTCGACGCCCTGCTCGGCCCGCCCGAGTCCTCCTGGAAGGGCGCCGACCGCTCCGACGCCGACCTCAGGTGGGCCCGCGGCGGCCGCGAGGCCCGCGACCGCCGCGACCTGCTGCTGCCGGGGCTGCACGCGGTCAACGACCGGGTCGGCTGGATCAGCGAGGGCGCCCTGGGCTACCTGTGCCGCCGTCTGACGGTCCCCCCGGCGGAGGCGTACGGCGTCGCCACGTTCTACGCAATGTTCTCGGTCCGCCCCCGCCCGGCGACGGTCCTGCACCTCTGCACGGACCTGGCCTGCACGGCGGCGGGCGCGACCGAGCTCTGCGCGGACGTCGAATCCCGCCTGGGCCCGGAGTCCGGTGTCCAGGTCGAACGAAGCCCCTGCCTGGGCCTGTGCGAACGGGCACCGGCGGCCCTGGTGATCCGGGCCGGGGACAACTCAGCCCGTCCGGCGTTTGAGGACGAGGCCCGTTCAGGGCCGAAAGGGGGGTCCGGGGGCACAGCCCCCGGGGACGGGACGGGAAGGGGCGGCGGGGGCGAAGAAACCCCAAGGGCCACAGCCGTATGCGCCCCCGCCACCCCCGACACGGCAATCCAAGCAGCCACCGCCCCCGAGAACGCGCCCCCCGAACCCCCGCCCACCGCAGCCGTCCCCCAGGCCGGAGACCCCACCCTCTCCCTCCTCCACCGCATCGGCACAGCCGACCCCGCCGACCTCGACGACTACCGGGCCCACGGCGGCTACACCGCCCTCCGCCGCGCCTTCGCCCTCGGCCCCGCCGCCGTCATCCGCGAGGTCACCGACTCCGGCCTCCTCGGCCGCGGCGGCGCCGCCTTCCCCACCGGCCGCAAGTGGCAGGCCGCTGCGGCCCAGCCGGACCACCCCCACTACCTCGTCTGCAACGCCGACGAGTCCGAACCGGGCACCTTCAAGGACCGCGTCCTCATGGAGGGCGACCCGTACGCACTCGTCGAAGCCATGACCATCGCGGCCTACGCGACCGGCGCGCACAAGGGCTACCTCTACCTCCGCGGCGAATACCCGCGAGCGACAGCCCGCATGCGGCACGCCATCACCCAGGCCCGCGCCCGCGGCCTGCTCGGCGACGACATCCTCGGCCAGGGCCACGCCTTCGACATCGAGATCCGCCGCGGCGCGGGCGCGTACATCTGCGGCGAGGAAACAGCGCTGTTCAACTCCATCGAGGGCTACCGCGGCGAGCCCCGCACCAAACCCCCCTTCCCGGTGGAGAAGGGCCTGTTCGGCAAACCGACGGTGGAGAACAACGTGGAAACCCTGGTCAACGTCCTGCCCGTCCTCACCCTGGGCGCCCAGGCCTACGCGGCGATCGGCACGGAGAAATCCACCGGCCCCAAACTCTTCTGCGTCTCGGGCAGTGTGGCCCGCCCCGGCCTCTACGAACTCCCCTTCGGGGCGACCCTGCGCGAGCTCCTCCGACTCGCCGGCGTCCGCGACAACCTCCGGGCGGTCCTCCTGGGCGGAGCCGCCGGCGGTTTCGTACGCCCCGACGAACTGGACATCCCCCTCACCTTCGAAGGCACCCGGGAGGCCGGCACGACCCTCGGCTCCGGAGTCGTCATGGCCTTCGACGACACGGTCCCCCTCCCCCGTCTCCTCCTGCGCATCGCCGAGTTCTTCCGCGACGAGTCGTGCGGCCAGTGCGTCCCCTGCCGGGTCGGCACCGTCCGCCAGGAGGAGGCGCTGCACCGGATCGCCGAACGCACGGGCGCCGACGCCGCCGCCGACATCGCCCTGCTGCGCGAGGTCGGCCGCGCGATGCGGGACGCCTCGATCTGCGGTCTGGGACAGACCGCGTGGAACGCCGTGGAATCCGCCATCGACCGTCTGGGGGCGTACGAATGACCGTGACACCGCTGGGGATCCCCCGCCGTCTGCTGGAGTTCACCCTCGACGGAGAGCCGGTCCGGGCGCCCGAGGGGTCGACGGTCCTGGACGCCTGCCGGGCCGCGGGCAAGGACATCCCGACGCTCTGCGAGGGCGACACCCTCACCCCCAAGAACGCCTGCCGCGTCTGCGTGGTGGAGGTCGAGGGCTCCCGCACCCTGGTCCCCGCCTGTTCCCGCAGGGCCGAGCCGGGCATGGAGGTGCGCACCGGCACCGAGCGGGCCCGGCACAGCCGCAAGGTCGTCCTGGAACTGCTCGCGTCCTCCGTCGACCTGTCGACGACTCCCCGTGTCGCCGGCTGGATCGAGGAGTACGAGGCGGAACCGGACCGCTTCGGCCCCGACGCGGCCCGCCTCGACGAGGAGCCGAGGATCGACAACGACCTGTACGTCCGCGACTACGACAAGTGCATCCTCTGCTACAAGTGCGTGGACGCCTGCGGCGACCAGTGGCAGAACACCTTCGCGATCTCGGTCGCGGGCCGCGGTTTCGACGCCCGGATCGCCGTGGAGCACGACGCCCCGCTGACCGACTCGGCATGCGTGTACTGCGGCAACTGCGTCGAGGTCTGCCCCACCGGGGCCCTGTCGTTCAAGTCGGAGTTCGACATGCGGGCGGCGGGTACCTGGGACGAGTCGCGGCAGTCGGAGACGACGACCGTGTGCGCGTACTGCGGAGTGGGCTGCAACCTCACCCTCCATGTGCAGGACAATGAGATCGTGAAGGTCACCTCGCCGCACGACAATCCGGTGACCCACGGCAACCTGTGCATCAAGGGCCGCTTCGGCTACCAGCACGTACAGAACCGGGACTGAGCGGAACTGGTGAGGACATGGGACGAGTCACGGAACGACGCAAGGTGCTCCGCATCCGCGACGGGGCGGTCTCCAGCCGCCCCGACACGCTCGTCGCCGAGGAACCCCTGGAGATCAGGCTGAACGGCAGACCGCTGGCCATCACCATGCGCACACCGGGCGACGACTTCGCGCTGGCGGCCGGCTTCCTGGTGAGCGAGGGAGTCCTCGCGACCGCCTCCGACCTGCAGAACATCGTCTACTGCGCGGGCGCGACGGGTGGGGGCACCTCCCGCTCGAGCGGAGCCGAGAGTGGGGGAGGATCGAACACCTACAACGTGGTCGACGTGAAGACGGCGCCCGGCGTGGTGATCCCGGACATCACGCTGGAGCGCAACGTCTACACCACCTCCTCCTGCGGCCTGTGCGGCAAGGCCAGCCTGGACGCGGTGCGCACGACGGCCCGCCATCCCATCGCGGACACTCCCGCGCTGCGCGTGGAGCCGGAGCTGCTGGCGGGCCTGCCGGACCGGCTGCGCGCGGCCCAGCGGGTCTTCGACCGCACGGGCGGCCTGCACGCGGCGGCCCTGTTCGACGAGGACGGTGAGCTGCTCGACGTACGGGAGGACGTGGGCCGGCACAACGCGGTCGACAAGCTGGTCGGCCGTGCCCTGCAGAGCGGGAACCTGCCGCTGTCCCGGACGATCCTGCTGGTCTCCGGCCGGGCCTCGTTCGAGCTGGCGCAGAAGGCGGTCATGGCCGGCGTTCCGATGCTGGCGGCGGTCTCCGCGCCGTCCTCGCTGGCCGTGGACCTGGCGGCGGAGACGGGCCTGACCCTGGTGGGCTTCCTGCGGGGCGGTTCCATGAACGTGTACGCGGGTGAGGACCGCATCGCCCTGCGGGCCGCGGCCGCCCGGGGCTGACCGGTTCCCCTCGCTGCACGGCGGCGGGGCCCCTGCCGGCGGGGAGCGCCCCCTGCGCCGCGGGGTCCCGTCTCGGCCCTCCCGGGCGCGGGCGGCGCGCATCGGATCGTCGCCCCGCCGGGGGGGAGCTTCGTACCCGAGGCCGCCGGGCGGTCCTCCCCCGGCGGCTCCGACGCGCCATGGACCCCGCCCCCGGTACCCGCTAGCGTCACCGAGCGTGCCCGACGACGCAGCACGAGCACGGCAGCGGACGGGGACCGGGATCGCGCTGGCGCTGACCCTGGTCCTCGGTGCCGTCCTGGTCACCGGTCTGCCGGACGACCCGGACGACGACGGCCGCGAACCGGACGGCGCGGACTGCCGGCCCCGCACGGTCGCCTCCTGGACCGCCGACGACACCCTCACCGCCGAGTTCGCCCGCTACGGCGACGACGCCGGCCGCACCGACGACTGGACCGGCGGCGACGGCACCCATTCGGTGCGGCTGCCCGACGGCCGGCTGCTGTGGCTGTTCTCCGACACCTATCTGGGCGGCGTGCACCGTCCGCCCAACCCGGTCGGCGAGTCGTACGCCTGGCGGGACACCACCGCGCCCCTCGTGCGCAACTCGGCCGTGCTCATGCGCGACGGCCGCCTGGAGGCGACCCTCCCCGCCCCGCTCTTCCCCGACCCGGCCCCGGACCGGTGGCGCTGGCCGGTCGCCGCCCGGGTCGAGCCGCGCTCCCCCGGCTCGTCCGAGCAGGTCGTGCGGGTCCTGCTGTGGGTGCGCACGGCCGGGCAGCCCCCGTGGATCTACGGCGTGCCCACCGCCACCGAGGTCGCCACGCTCTCCCTCCCCGGCCTGCGGCTGGAGTCGGTCGTGACAGTGCACGACCAGCGGCAGGTCACCGACCCGTCCCGGCGGGTGCTGTTCGGGACCACCCTCGTCGCGGAGGACGGCCGGACGTATGTCTTCGGCGGCGACGACGGCCGCCCCGCCGCCCGCCCGGCCTCGCACGCGTATGCGGCCCGCGTCCCCGAAGGCGGCCTCGCCGACCCCGCCGCCTGGGAGTTCTGGACCGGCTCGGCGTGGCAGACCCGCGCCCGGCCGCGCCCGGTGCTCGGCGACGGGCGGGACACGGGCGTGGGCAGCGCCTTCTCGGTGGTGCGGGACGACGGGACGTACGTCCTGTTCACCATGGCCACGGGCGCCAGGGGGCTGACCACGGTGGCGTCGTACTGGGCCTGCTCCCCGGCCGGGCCCTGGCACGGCCCGGCGCACGAGTTCACCCCCGCGCTGCCCCGGGCCGGGACCGCCGCCTACAACCCGCAGACGCACCCGGAGCTGAGCGACGACGGGCGGCTGGTGCTCAGCTACGACGTGAACTGGCTGGAGACGTCCGGGGCCGCCGTGATGCTCAGCCGGAACGTGTCCCTGTACCGGCCCCGGTTCGTGACCGTCCGGCTCGGTCCGGGGCGGTGACCTCCGTGACGGGGTCGTGCGAGCGGCGCTTGGCGATCACCGCGCACACCATCAGCTGCATCTGGTGGAACAGCATCAGCGGCAGCACGGCCAGCGAGGCCTGCGCCCCGAACAGCACGCTCGCCATGGGCAGCCCGGCAGCCAGCGACTTCTTCGAACCGGCGAACTGGATCGCGATCCGGTCCTCCCTGCCGAACCGCAGCGCCTTGGCGCCGTACCAGGTCAGCAGCAGCATCACGGCGAGCAGGACGGCCTCGGCGGCGAGCAGTCCGCCGAGCCGGGCCGGGCTCACCTGGTGCCAGACGCCCCGCACCATGCCCTCGCTGAACGCGGTGTAGACGACGAGCAGGATCGAGCCGCGGTCGACCAGCCCCAGCACCTTCCGGTGCCGGGAGACGAAGGAGCCGATCCAGCGGCGCAGCAGTTGCCCGGCGACGAACGGCACCAGCAGCTGGAGCACGATCTCCACCACCGACCCGGCGGAGAAGCCGCCCCCGCTGTCGCCCAGCAGCGTCGCCGCGAGCAGCGGGGTGACGACGATGCCGGCCAGCGAGGAGAAGGAACCGGCGCAGATCGCGGCGGGCACGTTGCCGCGGGCGATCGAGGTGAACGCGATCGACGACTGGATGGTGGACGGGACCAGGGTGAGGAAGAGCAGACCCTGGTGGAGCGGGTCGTTCAGGAACACCGGGACGAGTCCGCGGGCGGCCAGGCCCAGCACCGGGAAGACGACGAAGGTGCAGGCCAGCACGGTGACATGGAGTCGCCAGTGCTTCAGCCCGTCCAGCGCCTCGCGGGTGGACAGCCGGGCGCCGTAGAGGAAGAACAGGAAGGCGATCGCGGCGGTGGAGGCGCCGGAGGCGAGGTCCGCGCCGGTCCCCCGGGCGGGGAGCAGCGCGGCGAGGCCCACCGTCCCGAGCAGCAGCAGGATGTACGGATCGATCGGCATCCAGTTCGGCCAACGCAGGCGTTTCACGGTGCTCCACTTGCTCATGTACTCGGCGCTCAGGTGTTCACGGACGTCCCCTCCCCATCCTGCTCCCTCCCACCGTGATCGGGAATCCGGTATACCGCTCTCACTGTCATCACGTTCCGCGATGGGCGCCGCTACCCTGGCCGCATGTACGACCCGACGCATCTGCGGACGTTCCTGTCGGTGGCGCAGACGCTGAGCTTCACGCAGGCGGCGCGGCGGCTCGGGCTGCGCCAGTCGACGGTGAGCCAGCACGTACGGCGGCTGGAGGAGGCCACCGGACGGCAGCTGTTCACGCGGGACACCCACTCGGTGGAGCTGACCGAGGACGGCGAGGCGATGCTCGGCTTCGCCCGGCGGATCCTGGACGTGCACGAGCAGGCGACGCGGTTCTTCACCGGCGCCCGGCCGCGCGGACGGCTGCGGTTCGGCGCGTCGGAGGACTTCGTGCTGACCCGGCTGCCGGAGATCCTCGAGCGGTTCCGGCACGAGCACCCGGAGGTCGATCTGGAGCTGACGGTCGAGTTGTCGGGCATCCTGCACGAGCGGCTGGCGGCGGGCCGGCTGGACCTGGTGCTGGCCAAGCGGCGGCCAAAGGACCCGCGGGGCGAGCTGGTCTGGCACGACGAGCTGGTGTGGATCGGCGCGCCGGGTCTGCGGCCGGCCCCGAACCGTCCGGTGCCGTTGATCGTCTATCCGCCGCCCGGTATCACCCGGGCCCTCGCCCTGCGGGCGCTGGAGCGGGAGGGCCGTCAGTGGCGCATCGTGTGCACCAGCGGCAGCCTCAACGGGCTGCTCGCGGCGGCCCGCGCCGGGCTCGGCGTGATGGTGCACGCGCGCGGGCTGATCCCGCCGGGGCTGGTGCGGATGCCGGAGCGGACGGGGCTGCCGGAACCGGGCGAGGTGGACTTCGTGGTGGTGCACGGGCGGCGCCGTCCCTCCGCGCAGGGTGCGGCGGACGCGCTGGCGTCGGCGATCCTCGCGGGCGGCGACCGGCTGCACCGGGGCGGACGGGGGTGACGTTTCGGCCCGGCCGCACGCTGACCCCAGTGGGACCGGTGCGGCGCCCCAAGGGGCGGTCATGCGGTCGTACAGATTCGGTGGAGATTACGGCACCGAAACTTACTCCGTCGTCAGGATTCTGTCCGACCCTTCCCCATGTGAGCACTTTTTCCTTCACTGACCAGCGTGGACATGAACCCCGCCCGGTTTCCGACCCCCTCCCGCCCTCCGTCCGCGTGGGGTAGCTTTCACGGCGCCGTGCGGGACGAGGGGGTCGCCGCACCAGTCCGGGCGCCGATGAGCGGGGAGCGGGATTGCGCGAGTTCACCAGCCCTCCGCCGGCCCTGGAGCCTCCGGTGGGCGGTCTGGCCGACGTGGTCTTCCGGTATGCCGAGGAGGACCCGTCGCGCGTGGCGCTCGGCCGCAAGGACGACACCGGCCGGTGGCGGGACGTGACCAGCGCGGGGTTCCGCGACGAGGTGCTCGCCCTCGCGAAGGGACTCCTCGCGGGGGGCGTCCGGTTCGGCGACCGGGTCGCGATCATGTCCCGTACCCGGTACGAGTGGACGCTCTTCGACTTCGCGCTGTGGACGATCGGCGCGCAGGTCGTGCCCGTCTACCCCACGTCCTCCGCCGAGCAGTGCTTCTGGATGCTGTACGACGCGGAGGTGACGGCCGCGATCGTGGAGCACGAGGACCACGCGATGACGATCGCCACCGTCATCGACCGGCTGCCGCGGATGCGCCGGCTGTGGCAGCTCGACGCGGGCGCGGTGCAGGAGCTGTACGAAGCGGGCGCGCACCTCGACGACGAGGTGGTGCACCGGCACCGGCAGGCGGTCACCCCCGACTCCGTCGCGACGATCATCTACACCTCGGGCACCACCGGCCGTCCCAAGGGCTGTGTGATCCCGCACGGCAGCTTCATGTACGAGGCGGACACCGTCATCGAGCGCTGGGAGCCGGTGTTCCACTCCCGCCGGGGCGACGAGGCGTCGACGCTGCTGTTCCTGCCGCTCGCGCACGTCTTCGGGCGGATGGTGGAGGTCGCGGCGATCCGCGGGAAGGTGAAGTTCGGCCATCAGCCGCAGCTGAACGCGGCGGCGCTGATGCCCGATCTGGCCGTGTTCCGGCCGACGTTCTTCCTCGCCGTGCCCTACATCTTCGAGAAGGTGTTCAACGCGGCGCGGCGCAAGGCGGAGCGGGAGGGCCGCTCCGGACCGTTCGAGAAGGCCGTCGACGTGGCCATCGCGTACGCGGACGCGGTGGAGGCGAGGGCCTGGGGCATCGGGCCCGGTCCGTCCGCGGCGCTGCGGGTGCGGCACCAGCTCTTCGACAAGCTCGTCTACTCCAAGATCCGGGCGGCGATGGGCGGCAGGATCCGGCACGCCATGTCGGGCGGTTCGGCGATGGACCGCCGGCTCGGGCTGTTCTTCGCGGGCGCGGGCGTGCACGTCTACGAGGGGTACGGACTCACGGAGTCGACGGCGGCGGCCACCGCCAACCCGCCCGAGCGCACCCGTTACGGAACGGTCGGCCGGCCCATCCCCGGGGTCACCGTGCACATCGCGGACGACGGCGAGATCTGGCTGCACGGCGACAACGTCTTCGACGGCTACCTCAACAACCCCAAGGCCACCGACGAGGTCCTGCACGACGGCTGGCTGGCCACCGGTGACCTCGGCTCCCTCGACGAGGACGGCTATCTCACCATCACCGGCCGCAAGAAGGAGATCCTGGTGACCTCCGGTGGCAAGAGCGTCTCGCCGGGCGTGCTGGAGGAGCGGGTACGGGATCATCCGCTGGTCAACCAGTGCATCGTCGTCGGCAACGACCGCCCGTACATCGCCGCGCTGGTCACCCTGGACCAGGAGGCCGTCGAGCACTGGCTGGCGATGCGCGGCAAACCGCGGCTGTCGGCGGCCGAGCTGGTGCGCGACGCGGATCTGGAGACGGAGGTGCGGCGGGCCGTGGTCGCGGCGAACACCCTGGTCTCGCAGGCCGAGTCGATCCGCACGTTCCGCATCCTGGCGCAGCCGTTCACCGAGGAGCACGGGCTGCTCACGCCGTCGCTGAAACTGAAGCGGAGGGCGATCGAGGAGACGTACGAAACCGAGGTCGAGGCGCTTTACCAGGCATGAATTTCCCGGTCAGGAATGCATCACGGGCCGTGATCGTTGACGATGGGGGTAACACCTGACCGCAACCGAAGGATCGAGAGCTCGTGAGCAAGGTCCCCCCGATCATCCTGAACAACGGCGTCGAGATGCCCCAGCTGGGTTTCGGCGTCTGGCAGGTGCCGGACGCGGAGGCCGAGACGGCCGTGACGACGGCGCTGGAGGCCGGCTACCGCAGCATCGACACCGCGGCGATCTACGGCAACGAGGAGGGCACCGGACGGGCCCTCGCGAAGTCGGGCGTCGCGCGCGAGGACCTCTTCGTCACCACCAAGCTCTGGAACAGCGACCAGGGGTACGACTCCACCCTGCGGGCGTTCGAGGCGTCCCTGTCGAAGCTCGGTCTCGCGTACGTGGACCTCTACCTGATCCACTGGCCGACGCCCGCCCGGGACCGGTACGTCGACACCTACAAGGCGTTCGAGAAGCTGCTCGCCGACGGCCGGGTCCGCGCCATCGGCGTGTCCAACTTCCTGCCGGAGCACCTGGACCGTCTGATCGCGGAGACGTCCGTCGTCCCGGCGGTCAACCAGATCGAGCTGCACCCGCACCTGCAGCAGCACGCCGCGCGTGAGTACCACGCGGAGCAGGGCATCGCGACCGAGGCGTGGTCGCCGCTCGGTTCCGGCAAGGGGATCCTGGAGATCCCGGCGATCGTGGCGATCGCGCAGAAGCACGGCCGTACGCCGGCGCAGGTGGTGCTGCGCTGGCACCTCCAGCTGGGCAACGTCGTGATCCCGAAGTCGGTGACGCCGTCCCGGATCGAGGAGAACATCGACGTCTTCGGGTTCAGCCTGGACGCGGAGGACCTCGCCGCGATCAGCGCGCTGAACGAGGACCGGCGCATCGGGTCGGACCCGGCGGAGGTCAACAGCTGACCTCACGCACACGACGGCCTCCCCCGTGGCGGGGGAGGCCGTCGTGTGCGTCCGGACGGCGGTGATCAGCCGGACCGGCCGGCGGACCGCACGGCCACGGTGGCGGCGTCACACGGGCCGCACCGCCGTGTGGACCGTGTGGGCCGCCAGGACGAACACATCGGGGCGGTGGTGCACGCTCGCCTTGTCGTCGGGGTCGAGGAGGCGGTCGAGGGTGGCGCGGTCGTCGGCGTCCAGGTCCTCGCCGATCACCTCGCGGGTGCGGGTGAGGGCGGCGACCACATGGGCACGGGCGCGGTCCGTGACCGGGGCGGGGAGGTCGAGGAGGAAGGTGCGCGAGCGGGCGTGGTGCAGGCCGGCCGAGGTCAGCAGGGCCGGCCAGTCCTCGACGACGGCCACCGAGCCCGGCAGTTCGGCCCGCATCCGGCCGAACCGCTCCTCCTCCACCCCGTTGACGCGTGCCTGGAGACCGGGCCGGCCGAACCCGATGTCGCGGGGCAGGAACCGGACGGGCAGACCGCCCTCCATCACGGCCAGCGTGCCGCCGGGCGCCAGCCGCTCCGCGCAGGCGGCCAGCGCGGCGGCCTGGTCCCCGAGGTGGTGCACGCTGCGGCTGGCCCACAGCAGGTCGGCCGGATAGTCCAGCTCGCCGAGCACGTCGGGGAGTTCACCGGCGAGGGTGCCGAAGCGGTCGCCGGCGCCCTGGCGCCCGGCACGGTCCCTGGCCCGCTCCAGCAGCGGTTCGGACCCGTCGACGGCCACGATCCGCGCACCCGGGAAGGTCTCGGCGAACAGGCACGAGATGACGCCGGGGCCGCTGCCCGCGTCCACGATCAGTCCCGGTTCCGTCACCTCCTTCGCCAGCCAGTTCAGGGCCCGCTCGTAGAGCGGTGTGAACAGCTCCGCCTCGGATTCGAGCAGGGGGGCCAGCTCGGCCCAGTCGTGGTCGTGCCCGTGCTGGTGCTTGTGATCGTGCTGGTGGTCGTGGTCGTGCGCCATGGTGTTCAGCCTCTCCGCTCGGATGCCGTCAGGGTGCGACGACGCACCGGCGACGGGCAACCCATGTTGCCGCTCCCGCAAAAAGGGTGTGGTGAACGAGGCGCGCGGCGCTCCGCCGGGGCCGGACCTGGCAGGCCCGGCCCCGGCGGACCGGTGGTCAGCCCGTCACGACAGCGGCGGGTACGCGTTCTTCATCAGCTCCTGGAACTGGGCGGAGAACCAGTGCCCGGAGATCGGGGCGTCCGACAGGGCGCCCGACATGTTGTTGTCGTTGCGCGGGTTGCCGGTGTACGTCGGGTCGCACATCCGGTCGAAGCCCTTGCCCTCGTCGTTGTCGATGACCTCGCTCGCGCCGTCGGACTCACCCGGGGGCTTCATCCACACGTAGGCGTCGATCCCGGCCTCCGGTGAGGCCTGCGGACGCTCACCGAGTCCGGCTCCCGACTGGTTGCACCAGTTGCCCGTGTTGAACCGGCGGTCATAGCGGCCGCCGTCGACGTAGGTGTCCACGCTGGTCGTGGCACCGGGCCCGGTGGGCCGGTTCGCACCGCCCCAGCCGTTGCGGGAGGTGTCGATCAGCATGCCGATGCCCGAGTCGAAGCCGATCGAGACCAGTTGGTTGCGCAGCGCCTGGGCGTACGACAGCTCGTCGACGTAGCGGTTCCAGCTGACCCACTTCGACTCGCGCACCGACTTGCCGGCCACGTTGTCGCCGATGGAGAAGTGGTCCTCCTTCAGCGCGCTGTAGTTGGCCGTGTTGGCGATGAAGCCGTGCACGTCGGCGACGGTCGCGCCCTCGGCGGTCGCGGCCTGCTTGAACATGTCGGCGGAGGCGCCGAAGTTGTCGTCCCAGCCGAGCCAGCCGTGGTGGCCGGCGTCCACGTAGTTGTAGACGTTGGCCACGTCACCGAGCTTGTTCAGGGCGTAGCCGACGCCCTTCACGTAGTTGCCGTTGGCCTTCATCACGTCGCAGTTGGGCGTGGCGGTGGGCCGCGGCGACACGTTGGTGACCAGGTTGGGCAGGGAGTCGATCTCGACCGTGGTGACGATCCGCAGCGAGGCGTACTTCGAGTCGGCGAGGATGGCCTTGATCGGGTCGATGTACTGCGTCTTGTACTTGTCGATCTCCGTCGGGCCGAGCTCGCCGTTGGAGGCGAGGGCGGCGCAGTCACGGCCGGGCAGGTTGTAGATGACCAGCTGGATGACGAGCTCGCCGGAACCCTTCTGCCGCAGGGCCTCGTCGAGGTGGTCGCGCAGACCCATGCCGCCGTTGACGCCGTTGATGGCGGCGGTGCGGTCCAGCCAGACGCCGGTGGGCTGGTTCGCGATGCGGCTGCCGCCCGGTTCGGCGGCGGCCTTCGCGGACCACTCGGGGTTCACGTACACCTTGGCGCCGTCGTAGGGGTTGTTCACCCGGTTGCCGGGCGGGTCCGGCGGCGGGTCGGTGGGGCCGCCGCCGGAGTCGACGTTGCAGGTCACGCCGTCGAGGGTGAAGGTGGCGGGGACGGCGTTGCTGCCGCTGTAGCTGCCCTGGAAGCCGAAGGTGGCCGAACCTCCGGTGGCGAGGGTGCCGTTGTAGGACTCGTTGGCGGCGGTGACGTTCGCGCCGGACTGGGTCACCTTGGCGTTCCAGCCGCTGGTGACCTTCTGGTTGCCGGCGTAGGACCACTTCAGCGACCACGACGACTTGGCGGCGCTGTTGTTGGTGATCGTCACGGACGCCGTGAAACCGGTGTCCCACTGGTTCTGCACCTTGTAGTCCACGGTGCAGGGGACGGCGGCCGCGCCGGCTTCGCCGGGGACGGCGGCGATCGCCGTCCCGGTGGCGCCGGCGACCAGCGCCATGGCGGCGAGAAGCGCGGTTCTGGTGCGACTCATGGTGCGGGTTTCCTATCCGTAGGGGGCTGTCCTTCTTGGGCGCGCGCGGACGATCGCGCGGCCTGGTGCCTTACGGGTGGGAGTGCCGTGCGGACCTGGTCGGGACAGGCCTGCGGGGCCGGCCGGGAGTTTCCGGGCAGCACGGACGGCACGTGGATCCCACGGGAACGAGCGACCCCGCGTCAGGTGCTCCACACGTGCACGGGGATGGCCGAGGGTACTGAACGCGGGGGGTGGCGCATGAGCGACTCCTTGCAGCTCGGACGCGTCGTGACGGACGCGTCGACTGATGGAACCGCTCCCACTGGTGCACATGAAGCTAGCGCCAAGTGACGGCAAAGAACAGGGGGACCGCTGACTTTCCCTCAGCTCGGGGCGTCGAATGTTTTCGATTCGCCCCAAGGCTTGACCGCTCCCTACCCCGTCCTCACTATGGGAGCGCTCCCACTGGTTCAAGGCTTGACATGTCCGAGTCGCAGGAGGAACCAGCACCATGCATCCCCCACCCAGGAGACGCAGAGGCTTACGGCGGTTGCTGACCGCCGTCGCGGCTGCTCTCGCGCTTCCGCTGACGATGCTCTCGACCGGCTCGACCCCCGCCCAGGCGGCGGCTGTCCAGTGCAGCGTCGACTACAAGGCGAACGACTGGGGCTCCGGATTCACCGCGGAGCTGACCCTCACCAACCGCGGTGCGGACGCCATCGACGGCTGGACCCTGACGTACGACTACGCCGGCAATCAGAAGCTCACGAACGGCTGGAACGGCAGCTGGTCGCAGTCCGGAAAGACCGTGACCGTGAAGGACGCCGGGTACAACGCCCGGATCGCCGCCGGCGCCGCCGTCACGACCGGCGGCCAGTTCACCTACAGCGGCAGCAACGCCGCCCCCACGTCCTTCGCGATCAACGGCACCACCTGCGCCGGCGCCCACCAGCCGCCGATCACCGTGCTGACCAGCCCCGAGGCCGGCGCCGTCTACACGCAGGGCGAGACGGTCCCGCTCGCCGCCACCGCGGCGGCGGCCGACCAGGCCACCGTCACCAAGGTGGAGTTCTACGACGACACCGAACTGCTGGGCTCGGACAGCAGCGCGCCCTTCGCGCTCTCCGTCGGCGGTTTGACCGTGGGCAGTCATTCACTGGTGGCGAAGGCGTACGACAGCATGGGCGCCTCCGCGAGTTCCACCCCGGTCGGCATCACGGTCGCCTCGGGTCCCGCCGTGGTGGCCACGCCGTCCCAACTCGGCGTCCAGCAGGGCGAGTCGGGCACGTACGAGGTGAAGCTGTCCAAGCAGCCGAGCACGAACGTGACCGTCACGACGGCCCGTGCGAGCGGCAACTCGGGGCTCTCGGTCTCCGGTGGCGCCTCGCTCACCTTCACGCCCTCGAACTGGAACACCGCGCAGAAGGTGACGATCGCCGCCGACTCCTCGGGCAGCGGCACGGCGGTCTTCGAGTCCTCGGCGCCGGGCCACGCCAAGGCGGCGGTCACGGTGACGCAACTGGGCGCGGAGAAGGCGTACGACGCGCGTTTCCTGGAGCTGTACGGGAAGATCACCGACCCGGCGAACGGCTACTTCTCGCCGGAGGGCATCCCGTACCACTCGGTCGAGACACTGATCGTCGAGGCGCCGGACCACGGCCACGAGACCACCTCGGAGGCGTACAGCTACCTGCTGTGGCTCCAGGCGATGTACGGCAAGGTGACCGGTGACTGGTCGAAGTTCAACGGGGCCTGGGACATCATGGAGAAGTTCATGATCCCGACCCACGCCGACCAGTCCACGAACTCCTTCTACAACGCCTCGAAGCCGGCGACGTACGCACCCGAGCACGACACCCCGAACGAGTACCCGTCCGCACTGGACACGGGCGTCTCGGTCGGCCCCGACCCGATCGCGGCCGAGCTGAAGTCCGCCTACGGCACGGACGACGTCTACGGCATGCACTGGATCCAGGACGTCGACAACGTGTACGGCTACGGCAACTCGCCCGGCAAGTGCGAGGCGGGTCCGGCGGACACCGGACCGTCGTACATCAACACCTTCCAGCGCGGCCCGCAGGAGTCGGTGTGGGAAACCGTCCCGCAGCCCACCTGCGACGCCTTCAAGTACGGCGGGAAGAACGGCTACCTGGACCTGTTCACCAAGGACGCCTCGTACGCCAAGCAGTGGAAGTTCACCAACGCCCCGGACGCCGACGCGCGGGCCGTGCAGGCCGCGTACTGGGCGGACCTGTGGGCCAAGGACCAGGGCAAGGGGTCCGAGGTCTCCGCGACGGTCGCCAAGGCCGCGAAGATGGGTGACTACCTGCGCTACGCCATGTTCGACAAGTACTTCAAGAAGATCGGCAACTGCACCAGTCCGTCCTGCCCGGCCGGCACCGGCAAGGACGCCTCGCACTACCTGCTGTCCTGGTACTACGCCTGGGGCGGTGCCACCGACTCCTCGGCGGGCTGGGCCTGGCGCATCGGCTCCAGCCACGCGCACGGCGGCTACCAGAACCCGCTCGCCGCGTACGCGCTGAGCGAGTACGCGCCGCTGAAGCCGAAGTCGGCGACGGGCGCGGGCGACTGGGCCAAGTCGATGCAGCGGCAACTGGAGTTCTACCGCTGGCTGCAGTCCGACGAGGGCGGCATCGCGGGCGGCGCGACCAACAGCTGGGCGGGCCGGTACACGACCCCGCCGTCCGGCACGCCGACCTTCTACGGCATGCACTACGACGAGAAGCCGGTCTACCACGACCCGCCGTCCAACCAGTGGTTCGGCTTCCAGGCGTGGTCGATGGAGCGGGTCGCCGAGCTGTACCAGCAGACCGGCAACGCGCTCGCCAAGTCGGTCCTCGACAAGTGGGTCGACTGGGCGCTGTCGGAGACCACGGTCAACCCGGACGGCTCCTTCCGGATCCCGTCGACGCTGCAGTGGTCGGGCAAGCCCGACACCTGGAACGCGTCCTCGCCCGGCGCCAACAGCGGGCTGCACGTCACCGTCGCCGACTACACCAACGACGTCGGTGTGGCCGCGGCGTACGCCAAGACGCTGACGTACTACGCCGACCGCTCCGGTGACACGGAGGCGGCGGCCACGGCGAAGGCGCTCCTGGACGGCATGTGGGAGAACAACCAGGACGCGCTCGGCATCGCCGTCCCGGAGACCCGCGCCGACTACAACCGCTTCGACGACCCCGTCCACGTCCCGAACGGCTGGAGCGGCACCATGCCGAACGGCGACGCGATCAACTCGTCGTCGACGTTCGAGTCGATCCGGTCCTTCTACCAGGACGACCCGGCGTGGTCGAAGATCGAGTCCTATCTGGCGGGCGGCGCCGCGCCCACCTTCACGTACCACCGGTTCTGGGCCCAGGCCGACATCGCCCTGGCCATGGGCTCGTACGCGGAGCTTCTCGAATAGCCCCCGCCGACGCTCCGCGGACCGGCCCCGGTTCCTGACGCCGGGGCCACACACGGCCGGGCGGTCTCCTCGCGCACGGGGTGGCCGCCCGGTCCTCGCACGCTCTCCCCACTCCCCCTCCCCCCAAGAGGAAGGAACCTCCGTGCGAAGAACCCGTGTCCTCACGGCCGTGCTCGCGCTGGCGGCCGGTCTGCTCGCGGGCGGCCCGCCCGCCCTGGCCGCCGGCGCACCGGAGCCGGCCACCACGCTCGCCGCCGACACCTACACCTGGAAGAACGCGCGCATCGACGGCGGTGGCTTCGTGCCCGGCATCGTCTTCAACCGCGGTGAGAAGGACCTGGCCTACGCCCGTACCGACATCGGCGGCGCCTACCGCTGGCAGGAGCCGACGAAGACCTGGACGCCGCTGCTGGACTCGGTCGGCTGGGACGACTGGGGGCACACCGGTGTGGTGAGCCTCGCCTCCGACTCCGCCGACCCCGACCGGGTGTACGCGGCGGTCGGCACGTACACCAACGACTGGGACCCGGGCAACGGCGCGGTGCTGCGCTCCACGGACCGGGGCGCGAGCTGGAAGAAGGCGGACCTGCCGTTCAAGCTGGGCGGGAACATGCCGGGACGGGGCATGGGGGAACGGCTGGCGGTCGACCCCCACGACAACGACGTGCTGTACCTGGGCGCGCCCAGCGGCCACGGGCTCTGGCGGTCGACCGACGCGGGCGCCACCTGGTCCGAGGTGACGGCGTTCCCCAACCCCGGGAACTACGCGCAGGACCCGAGTGACACGTCCGGGTACGCGTCCGACAACCAGGGCATCACCTGGGTCACCTTCGACGAGTCGACGGGCAGCGCGGGGACGGCGACGAGGACGGTCTACGTCGGGGTCGCCGACAAGGAGAACGCGGTCTACCGTTCGACGGACGCGGGCGCGACCTGGCAGCGGATCGCCGGGCAGCCGACGGGCTACCTGGCGCACAAGGGCGTCCTCGACGCCGAGAACGGCTACCTGTACCTGGCCTACAGCGACACCGGCGGCCCGTACGACGGCGGCAAGGGCCGGCTGTACCGGTACGCGACGGCGACCGGCACCTGGACGGACATCAGTCCGGTGGCGGAGGCCGACACCTACTACGGCTTCAGCGGCCTGACCGTGGACCGGCAGAACCCGGGCACGGTGATGGCGACGGCGTACAGCTCCTGGTGGCCGGACACGCAGATCTTCCGCTCGACGGACAGCGGCGGCACGTGGACGCAGGCGTGGAGCTACACCTCCTACCCGAACCGCGAGAACCGCTACACGATGGACGTCTCGTCGTCGCCGTGGCTGACCTGGGGCGCGAACCCGTCGCCGCCGGAGCAGACGCCGAAGCTGGGCTGGATGACGGAGGCGCTGGAGATCGACCCGTTCGACTCCGACCGGATGATGTACGGGACGGGCGCGACGGTCTACGGCACGGAGAACCTGACGAACTGGGACGACGACACGTCGTTCACCATCACCCCGATGGTGCGGGGCCTGGAGGAGACGGCCGTCAACGACCTGATCTCTCCCCCGTCGGGCGCCCCGCTGATCAGCGCGCTCGGTGACGTCGGCGGCTTCCGGCACACGGACCTGACCAAGGTGCCGCCGATGATGTTCACCCAGCCGAACTTCACGTCGACGACGAGTCTGGACTTCGCCGAGTCGAACCCGAGCACGGTGGTGCGGGCCGGCAACCTGGACTCCGGCCCGCACATCGCGTTCTCGACCGACAACGGCGCCAACTGGTTCGCGGGGACGGACCCTTCGGGCGTGAGCGGCGGCGGCACGGTCGCCGCGGCGGCCGACGGCAGCCGGTTCGTGTGGAGCCCGCAGGGCGCGGGCGTGCACCACGCGACCGGGTTCGGCACGTCCTGGTCGGCGTCGAGCGGCATCCCGGCGGGGGCGGTCGTCGAGTCCGACCGGGTGGACCCGAAGACGTTCTACGGCTTCAAGTCCGGGAAGTTCTACGTCAGTACGGACGGCGGCGCGACGTTCACGGCCTCGTCCGCGACGGGGCTCCCGGCCGGTGACAGCGTGCGCTTCAAGGCGCTCCCGGGTGCGAAGGGCGAGGTCTGGCTGGCGGGCGGGGCGAGCGACGGGCCGTACGGCCTGTGGCACTCCACCGACTCGGGCGCGACCTTCACCAAGCTGCCGGACGTCGACGAGGCCGACACCGTCGGCTTCGGCAAGGCGGCGCCGGGCGCCTCGTACCAGACCCTCTTCACCAGCGCGGAGATCGACGGCGTACGCGGCATCTTCCGCTCCACGGACAGGGGCTCGACCTGGACCCGCGTCAACGACGACGCCCACCAGTGGGGTTGGACGGGCGCGGCCATCACCGGTGACCCGCGGGTCTACGGCCGCGTGTACGTGGCGACCAACGGCCGCGGCGTCGTCTACGGCGACACGTCGGACACCGGCGGCGGTACGGACCCGGACCCGGCCGGCGCCTGCGAGGTGACCTACACGATCACCAACCAGTGGAACGACGGCTTCCAGGCCGACGTCCGGCTGACCAACACGGGCTCGGCCCCCTGGAAAGGCTGGTCACTGACCTGGTCCTTCGCGGACGGCCAGAAGATCTCCCAGCTCTGGAACGGGTCCCACATCCAGTCGGGTGCGGCGGTGACGGTCCGCGACACCGGCTGGAACGGCACGGTGGCGGCGGGCTCGTCGGCGGCCTTCGGCTTCACAGCGAGCAGATCGGCGGCCAACACCGAGCCCACGGCCTTCACACTGGGCGGGGAGACCTGCACGGTGAGGTGACCCGGTGCGCCCCGGCCCGCCCGCACTCGGTGCGGGGGGGCCGGGGCGCGTTCGCTCAGGGGGTGAAGACCGTGGGCCTGGGCGGGGTGGGCATGTCGGCGCCGATGAAGAAGCCGGTGTGCGGGGGCTGGTTGTAGGCCGTGTTCTGCCAGGCCAGGGACGTGCGGTACAGGGTGTCGTGGAGGAGGGTGGTGATCCTGCGGTCCGTGTCGTGGGGGGTGGAGTAGATGCGCAGGTTCTTGTTGTCGCCGGTGCGCCAGACGACCTCCTCGCGCCAGTCGCCCAGGATGTCACCGGACAGGACCGGGGTGGCCTTGGTGCCGTTGTTCGACGCCACGCCCGAACCGGTCAGCAGGCGGGTGTCGGAGGACGTGCCGTACTTGTCGATGCGGGTGCCGTCGAGGAGTTCGCGCACCGGGTCGCCGTCCCACCAGGAGAGGAAGTTGGCGGAGGAGGGCTTGCGGCCCTTGGTGGCGCCGCCCTCGTCCCGGACGGAGCTGTCGGAGGAGGACCACATCTCCGGCCCGGAGTTGCCCGACCAGACGTCCGCCGCGACCCCGCGGCCGTTGTCGCAGCAGGCTCCCAGCTTCCAGCGAACGGCGCCGTTCGCGGGGTTGATGTACAGCGCGGCGGGCTGGCTCGTTGACTCGGAGACCTTGTAGTACTCCAGGCCGGAGGTCGACGGGTCGAGGTCGCCGAGGTGCTGGGCGTCGCCGTGGCCGGTCCTGGCCGTCCACAGGGCGTTGCCGTTGTCGTCGACGGCCATCGAGCCGTAGACGATCTCGTCCCGGCCGTCGTTGTCGACGTCACCGACGGAGAGGGCGTGGGAGCCCTGGCCGTCGTACCCCTTGCCGCTGTTGCTGGAGGAGTTGGTGTCGAAGGTCCAGCGGCGGGTGAACCGGCCGTCCCGCCAGTCCCAGGCCGCGACGACCGTGCGCGTGTAGTAGCCGCGGGCCATGATCAGGGAGGGGCGGGCGCCGTCCAGGTACGCGGTGCCGGCGAGGAAGCGGTCGACGCGGTTGCCGTAGGAGTCGCCCCAGGAGGAGACCGTGCCGCGGGCCGGGACGTAGTCGACGGTGCCCATCGCCCTGCCGGTCTGCCCGTTGAACATCGTCAGGAACTCGGGGCCGGTCAGGACGTACCCGCTGGAGTTGCGGTGGTCGGCGGAGGAGCTGCCGATGACCGTCCCGGTGCCGTCCTTGGTGCCGTCGGCGGTCTTCATGGCGACCTCGGCCTTGCCGTCGCCGTCGTAGTCGTACACCTGGAACTGCGTGTAGTGGGCGCCGGAGCGGATGTTGCGGCCCAGGTCGACGCGCCACAGCCGGGTGCCGTCGAGTTTGACGCCGTCGACGATCGTGTTGCCGGTGTAGCCGGACTGGGAGTTGTCCTTGGCGTTGGTGGGCTGCCACTTGAGCACGATGTCGAGGGCGCCGTCGCCGTCGAGGTCGCCGACGGAGGCGTCGTTGGCCTCGTAGGTGTAGGAGACGCCGTCGGGGGTGGTGCCGCCGGCCGGCGGGCTGATCGGCACGTCCTTGTAGCCGGTGCGGAACTGGACGGCGTGCACCGAGTCGCCCTGCTCGGTGCCGTTCACCACCGCGCGGACGGTGTAGTCGGCGTGGGAGGGCGCGCCGGAGTGGAAGTAGGTGGTGGAGCCGGTGATCGGAGTGGAGTTGACCTTGGTTCCGGCCCGGTAGACGTTGAAGGCGACGTCGTCCGGGTCGGTGCCGAGCCAGCGCCAGCCGACCAGGTTGCCGCTGCCGGTGTGGACGCTGACGACGCCGCGGTCCAGCTTCTCGACCTGCCGTGCGGTGGCGGCCTCGGCGGGCGCGTCCGACAGCGCGGTCAGACCGGCGCCGGCCAGCGCGGCCGCGGCGAGCGCCGCGGGCAGGACGACACGGCGTCTGCGGTGCCTGTGGGGGTGGGTCACGGGGCGGACCTCCTGGGAGGACGGATGGGTTCCGTCCCTCAGTCGCCGCCGGGGCGCTCCAGGTTGCCGTCCTCCCGCTTCCGGTACGCGCGGAGAGCGAACACGGGGTCGGGGCGGGGCCGGTCCTGGTCGGGGAGTGCGGCCAGGCGGGCGGCGAACTCCTCGGCGAGGGGTTCACCGGGCGGCAGGGTGACGAACCAGCCGCGTCGCAGGTCGGCGATGGTGCGGCGAGGACTGCGGCCCTGCCCGTGGCCCCGGAAGCGGGCCTCCCCCGCGGGGAGCAGACCGTGCGCGGCGGCGCAGGCCCCGACGGCGTCGGGGGCGTCGGGGACCGGGCTGCGCGGGCGGGCGGCGAGGATCGCGTCGATGTCGCTGCCGACGTTGTGCGAGGCGCCCTTGTGGACGGTGGTGACGTACACCCCGCCGGGCCGCAGCACACGGGCGCACTCGGCGACGACCGCCCGTACGTCCTCGGGTCCTGACATCAGGTGCAGCAGCCACACGCTGACCACGGCGTCGAACCGGGCGTCGCCGAAGGGCAGCCGGCGGCTGTCGGCGCGGACCACTGCGCCCGGCAGGCGGGCGACGGCCGTCCGGGTCATCGCCCGGGAGAGGTCGGCGCCCGTCACCCGCAGACCGGCGCGGGCGGCGGCCAGCCGCCGGGTCACGATGCCGGTGCCGCACGCCACGTCCAGCAGGTCCCGCGCACGGCCCGGTACGAGGCCCAGCACGGCGTCGGCGGCGGCCGCCGCCCGCGGTTCACCGCCGCGTGAGGCGTCGTACCGTTCCGCTTCCTCGTCGTAGTCCAGCACGCGCCTCAGTGTGCACCGTGTGCGGGCGCCAGGTCCTCCACCCTGCGGGCGAGCTCGAGGTCCTTCTCGGTGACGACGCCGCCCGCGCTGTGGGTGTGCACGGACAGGGCCACGGTGTCGTAGCCGAGGGTGAGGTCGGAGTGGTGGTCGAGCTCCTCCTGCACCTGGGCGATGTGGACGACCATCGCGGTCGCCGCGACGTGCGAGCCGAGCCGGTAGGAGCGGGTGAGCCGGTCACCGTCGAGCGACCAGCCCGGCAGTTCGGCCAGCCGGTCCTCGATCTCCTTCTGCGACAGCGGTTCGACGGGCATGGGCTGCGCTCCTTCGCCGGTGCGGGTCTCGTGCGGGACTCCCAGGCTGTCACAGAAGACCCCCCGGGGCCCGGTCGGAGACGGGGCGGCTCCCCGGTACGGCCGTTTCTCGATTACCGTCCTGACATGACCACTGTCACGTCCGGTACCGCTTCCCGCACCGAGGGCGTGGGCCCGCTGCTGCGCGCCTGGCGGGAGCAGCGGCGGGTCAGCCAGCTGGAGCTGGCCCTGCGCGCCGATTCCTCCGCCCGGCACATCAGCTTCATCGAGACCGGCCGTTCCCGGCCCAGCCAGGAGATGGTGCTGCGGCTGGCCGAGCACCTGGACGTACCCGTGCGGGAGCGCAACGCGCTGCTGCTGGCGGCCGGTTACGCGCCCCACTACCCGGAGACCCCGCTGGACGACCCCGCGCTGGAGGTGGTGCGCGCGGGCATCGAGCGGCTGATCGGCGGCTTCGAGCCGTATCCGGCGCTGGTGGTGGACGCGATGTACGACGTCGTGGCGGCCAACCGGGGGGTCATGGCGCTGTTCGGCGGCGTCCCGGAGTCCCTGCTGACGCCGCCGCTGAACGCGGTCCGGCTCACCCTGCACCCGCGGGGTCTCGCGCCGCGGATCCGGAATCTGCGGGAGTGGCGCGGGCACCTGCTGGAGCAGATGCGGCGGCAGATCGCCCTGCACCGCTCGGAGCGGCTGCGGGCGCTGTACGACGAGGTGGCGGCGTTCCCCGTACCGGACACCGCCGGCCAGGAGGAACCGGCCGAGCCGGTGGCGTACTTCGCGCTGCCGATGCTGATCGAGCACGAGGGGCGGACGCTGTCGTTCGTGTCGTCGATCTCCACGTTCAACACGCCCATGGACGTGACCGTCGCCGAGCTGGCCGTGGAGACACTGCTCCCGGCGGACCCGGCGACGGCCAAGTACCTTCAGACCTGGCTTAGCTGACGCTCCTTCAGGGACATGTGCTGGAGCAGGGCGAAGCCCGCCACGGTGAGCGCCTGGAGGACCGTCCACACCGCGCCCGCCGCGGTCGGGGTGAGCCACAGCGCGAGGGCGGCGAGACTCACCGCCGTCCAGGCGAGGTTGGCCTCGACGACGATCCGCACGCCGAACGCCGGCGGGTGCGGCCGGGCGGCCAGCAGGCCCACGCCGGCCGCGTACGCGGCGAGGAACGCGCCGATCCCGAGCAGCAGGCCGGAACCGGCCCCGAGGAACCGGCCGAGCGGTCCCGAAAGGGCGAGGTAGGCGAGCGCGTTGGCGCCGGTCACCACGGCGTCGAGGGCCAGGAAGCGGCGCAGCATCCGCTGCGGCTCCACGGTCCGGGCGAGCACGGCGAGCTGGGTCGTGGACATGACGCATCATCCTCCGTCGGGATCGGTGGCCGGGTCCCGGGCCGGAGTGCGCCGGCCCGGAACCCGGTGCGCCCACGATCCCCCGCGGACCGAACCCGGTCGATTACCTGCCGGGTAATGCGGCGAGGACCAGCGAAACAGGGCGGTCACCTGCGGCTCGTGAGAGTGTCGGAGGAACATGGCAGACTGGGCGCATGCCCGGGCGCGTTGGGGAGGCGTGGCGTGAGTGAGCGGCGGGCCGCACCCACCGTGGGCCAGGTGGTCCTGGGAAGGCGGCTGCAGGAACTGAGGGAGGCGGCGGACCTCTCACGGGAGGAGGCCGCCCGCGTCCTGCGGGTGGCGCCCGCGACCGTACGGCGGATGGAGACCGCCGAGGTCGCGCTGAAGATCCCGTACGTCCAGCTGCTGCTGAGCGCCTACGGGGTGCCCGAGGGCGAGTCCGCCGCGTTCGTCGAGCTCGCCGAGGAGGCGAACCGGCCGGGCTGGTGGCAGCGGTACGGCGACGTGCTGCCCGAGTGGTTCAGCATGTACGTGAGCCTGGAGGGCGCCGCCCGTATCATCCGCTCCTACGAGCCGCACTTCGTGCCGGGACTGCTGCAGACCGAGGGGTACGCGCGTGCCGTGCTGGAGGCCGGGACGATCGGGAACATCGGTCCCGGAGCGGTCGAGCGGCACGTGGCGCTGCGCATGGAGCGCCAGCGGCTGCTGGAGCGCCCCGACCCGCCGCACCTGTGGGTGCTGATGGAGGAGACGGTGCTGCGCCGTCCGGTGAGCCTCGACGGCCGGGTGATGCGCGAGCAGCTCGACAAGCTCCTGGAGTGGTCCGCGCGGGACCGGATCACGCTGCAGATCGCCGAGTTCGCGGACGGCCCGCACCCGGGGACGTACGCGCCGTTCTCGCTGTTCCGGTTCGCCGAGCCGGAGCTGCCGGACATGGTGTTCACCGAGTATCTGACCGGCGCCCTGTACCTGGACTCCCGCAAGGAGGTGTCGGCGCATCTGGAGGTCCTGGACCACATGACGGCGCGGGCGGCCTCGACACAGCGCACCGAGAAACTGCTGCGGGAGTGCCGCGAGCACTACTGAACCGCGCGCCCGAGCACGCCTTCGCGCCCATGAGGAGAAGACCGCCCATGACCGGATCCGACACCCCGCCCGCCCGCATCGACACCAGCCGGCCGCATCCGGCCCGGGTCTACGACTGGTGGCTCGGCGGCAAGGACAACTACCCGGTCGACGAGGAACTGGCGCGCAGGATCCTCGCGTCGGACGGCACGGTGTTACGCGGGGCGCGGGCCAACCGCCGGTTCATGCACCGGGCCGTGCGCACCGTCGCCGAGGCGGGGACACGCCAGTTCCTGGACATCGGCACGGGCATCCCCACGGAACCCAATCTGCACCAGGTGGCGCAGGGCGTCGCCGCGGAGTCCCGCGTGGTGTACGCGGACAACGACCCGATCGTGCTGCGGCACGCCGAGGCCCTGCTGCACGGCACCGCCGAGGGCAGCACGCGGTACGTGCACGCCGATGTGCGGGACGCGGACACGCTGCTGCACCGGGCCGCCGAGTCGCTGGACCTCGGCCGGCCCGTGGCGCTGTCGCTGGTCGCGCTGACCCACTACCTGGACGACGATCCGGACGGCGACGACGTGTACGGCCTGCTCCAGCGGTACACGGCCGCGCTGGCGCCGGGCAGCTTTCTGATCCTCTCCCAGGTCACGCCCGATCTGAGCCCCGACGCCGTCGGGCAGGCGGCGGAGCACTTCCGGCGCGGCGGTACGCCCTTCCACCCACGCTCGCTGGCCGCGTTCTCACGCTTCTTCACCGGCCTCGAACTGCTGGGTCCGGGGGTGATCCCGGTGCACGGGTGGCGTCCGGAGGCGGAGGACGTGGCGGCGCAGGCGGAGGGCATCGTGCCGGTGTACGCGGGGGTCGCCCGCAAGCCCTGACCGGTGCGGCGTACGGCGGTCAGGCCGCGCCGTCCTCCCGCCGGCCGGTGTCCTTGTCGTCGTCGACGATCTCCGCGTCGACGACGCCGTCGTCGTCCTGCGGCGGGGTGTGCTGTCCGGTGCCCTCCGCGGGGGTCTGCTGGGCCTGCGCGTACATCGCCTGGCCCATCTTCTGGCTGACGGAGGCGAGTTTCTCGACGGCGGCGCGCAGCCCGGCGGTGTCGGAGGACTGCTGTTCCAGCAGCCGCTTCACCTCCGTGGCGGCCGACTCGACCTCGGCCTTGGTCTCGCCGGGCACCTTGTCGCTGTTGTCCCGCAGGAACCGCTCGGTCTGGTAGACGAGTTGTTCGGCCTGGTTGCGGGTCTCGGCGGCCTCGCGGCGGTTGCGGTCCTCCTCGGCGTAACTCTCGGCGTCGCGCATCATGCGGTCGATGTCGTCCTTGGGGAGGGCCGAGCCGCCGGTGACGGTCATCTTCTGTTCGCGGCCGGTGGCGAGGTCCTTGGCAGAGACGTGCATGATGCCGTTGGCGTCGATGTCGAAGGCCACCTCGATCTGCGGGACGCCGCGCGGGGCCGGGGGCAGGCCGGTGAGGTCGAAGACGCCGAGCTTCTTGTTGTACGCGGCGATCTCGCGTTCGCCCTGGTAGACCTGGATGCCGACCGAGGGCTGGTTGTCGGTGGCGGTGGTGAAGATCTCCGAACGCCGGGTGGGGATCGTGGTGTTGCGTTCGATCAGCCTGGTCATGAGGCCGCCCTTGGTCTCGATGCCCAGGGACAGCGGGGTGACGTCGAGGAGGAGTACGTCCTTGACGTCGCCGCGGAGGACGCCCGCCTGGAGGGCGGCGCCGAGGGCCACGACCTCGTCGGGGTTGACGCCCTTGTGCGGCTCCTTGCCGGTGAGTTCGCGGACCAGGTCGGTGACGGCGGGCATCCGGGTGGAGCCGCCGACCAGGATGACGTGGTCGATCGCGGAGAGCTGCACGCCGGCGTCCTTGACGGCCTGGTGGAAGGGCTTCTTGCAGCGCTCGAGGAGGTCCTCGGTGAGTTCCTGGAACTGGGCGCGGGTGAGCTTCTCGTCGAGGTGCAGGGGTCCTTCGGCGGAGGCCGTGACGTAGGGCAGGTTGATCGAGGTCTCGGTGGACGAGGACAGCTCGATCTTCGCCTTCTCGGCGGCCTCCCGCAGCCGCTGCACGGCCATCTTGTCCTGCGCCAGGTCGACGCCGTACTGCCCCTTGAAGCGTTTGGCGAGGTACTCCACGACGCGCTGGTCCCAGTCGTCGCCGCCGAGGTGGGTGTCGCCGTTGGTGGCCTTCACCTCGATGACGCCCTCGCCCATGTCGAGCAGCGACACGTCGAAGGTGCCGCCGCCCAGGTCGAAGACGAGGACGGTCTGGTCGTTCTCCTTGTCCAGGCCGTACGCCAGGGCCGCCGCCGTGGGCTCGTTGATGATCCTCAGCACCTTCAGGCCGGCGATCTCCCCGGCCTCCTTGGTGGCCTGCCGCTGGGTGTCGTCGAAGTACGCCGGTACGGTGATCACCGCGTCGGTGACGTCCTCGCCGAGGTAGGACTCGGCGTCCCGGCGCAGCTTCTGCAGCACCCTGGCGGACAGTTCCTGCGCCGTGTAGCGGGTGCCGTCGACGGAGCCCTGCCCGGGGAACCGCCAGTGCGCGTCGCCCATGTACCGCTTGACCGAGCGGGCGGTGCGTTCGACGTTCGTCACGGCCTGCCGTTTGGCGACCTCGCCGACCAGCACCTCGCCGTTCTTGGCGAAGGCCACCACCGAGGGGGTGGTGCGGGCGCCCTCCGCGTTGGCGATGACGGTGGGCTCACCGCCCTCCAGCACGGCCACCACCGAGTTCGTGGTTCCCAGGTCGATTCCGACCGCACGTCCCATCGCTGTCCCCTTCCGCCAGGGCACCTCTCCGGACTTCCAGCACAAAACTTGAGCGGCCTGTTGTCAATAGGTTGAGCGGGTGGTTGTCAACAAGGGGGTTCCGCGTCCCGCAGGACCACGGCACGCCGGGGCCGGTCGGTGATCAGCACGTCCACACGCGGATCGCCGAGGAAGCCGCGCAGCGCCGCGTCCTCGTTGACCGTCCACACCATGGTGAACAGTCCGCCGCGCGCCGCCTCGCGCAGTACGGTGGCGCGGGCCAGCCGCCAGTGCACGGCGACGCCGTGGGCGCCGCAGGCGCGGACGCGGCGCATGGGCAGCAGTTCACCGATCCGGGTCCGCACCAGCCGGCCCCGGGCGATGTCCTTGCCGTCCCGGCCGAGGGACAGCACGGTGCGCACCCGCGGACGGGCGGCGGTGATGGCGGCGACGGAGCGGTCCTCGAGGGTGGTGGCGACGAGTCCGTCCTCGCCGAGCAGGGCGACCGCGCGGTCGATCAGCTCCCGCTCGTGGCCGGTCTCCTTGAGGTCCAGATGGGCGACGAGCTTCCCGGCGACCAGCTCCATGACCTCGTCCACGACGGGCACCGGGTACCCGGCGCGCTCGTTCAGCTCGGCGTGGGTGAGCGTGGACAGCGACGGGCCGGTGCGGTGTACGCGGGCGTCGTGGTGGACGACGAAGACCCCGTCCGCCGTGCGCCGTACGTCCAACTCGGCGTACTCCGCGCCGGAGGCGAGCGCGTCCTCGTACGCCTCCCAGGTCGCCGGGGCGGCGCGCTCGGAACCTCCCCGGTGGGCGGAGACGGCGGGGCGTGGCGTCATGGCGGTCGGCTCTCCGGGAGGGGACGTGCCGCAGGCCGCCCCGGAAGGGGGCGGCCTGCGGTGGTACGGCGAGCGGGTCAGGCGAGCTTCGCCGTCAGGGTGATGTCCGTGCCCTTCAGGGCCTGGCTGACGGGGCAGTTCACCTTGGCGTCCTCGGCGGCGGCGACGAAACCGGCCTCGTCCAGGCCGGGGACGGCACCCTCGACGGTGAGGTGGATGCCGGTGATGCCCTCACCGGGCACGAAGGTGACGTCGGCGGAGGTGGTCAGCCTGGTCGGCGGGGTGCCGGCCTTGTCGAGACCGTTGGAGAGGGCCATCGAGAAGCAGCTGGAGTGCGCGGCGGCGATCAGCTCCTCCGGGCTGGTCTTCCCGTTCGCCTCCTCGGCCCGCGACGCCCAGGTGACCGGCTGCTCGGCGATGCTGCCGGAGGAGTCGAAGGCGACGACCCCGCTGCCCTTGAAGAGACTGCCTTCCCAAACGGTGTGTGCGGAGCGCGTGGCTGCCATGACGCATCCTTTCGAAAATGTCCGGCCGGGTGTCCGGCGGTGCTCGGTCCGGGCGCCCGGATCACCGGATGCCCGCCCCCATCCGATCACATCACGGCTCAACTCACCCGGAAGACGGGCCCCCTCGCGGTGAACGGCAGCCGCGCGCCCTGCGGGATCAGATAGGCGTGCTCGCGCCGGACCCGCAGCACGTCGCACCAGCCGTCGGTGATGACCAGGACCGGCGCGGCGGGCGGGAAGTCGTCGGCGCGCTGGAGGAAATCGATGCCGGGCTGCAGGACGGTGCCGCCCCGGCCGTGCACCCGCACCCGCCCGGCGATCTCGGTGACCGGCACATAGCCGGCGTCGTGCGGTGCCGCGTCGCAGAACACCACGCGGGCGGCCGGTACGTCGCGGGCCTCGGCGTAGGAGGCGATGGCGCCGAGCGCCTTGCCGAGCAGGACGCGGTCCATGGAGCCGGAGGTGTCCAGGACGACGCCGAAGGTGCAGCGGGCGATCTCCTCGGGCGGGAAATAGCGCCCGGCGCGGGGGATGTCGGGGGTGGACGCCTGGCGCCGGGAGGGACGCGCGTACGACCGGAGCGGCTCGGGGCTCGGCACGAACTCGTCGAACCAGCGGGCGAGGCGGGCGTCCCAGGGCACCGGCGGGTGGCTGAGCGCGCGGATCTCCTGGACCAGGCCGGCGGGCAGGAAACCGCGCTCCTGCTGATCGTGCAGGTCCAGGCCCCGGGCGAGACCCCGGCGGTAGAAGCCGTCGAGGTCGACGCAGTCCCGGGGCGGACCGAGCGGGGCGCCGAGGACGTCGCCGAGCCCCTTGCCGCGCAGGGTGGCCAGCCGGCGCATCCGCCGGAGGTCGACGGCGATCCGGTCGTAGACCTCCTCGGCGGACAGGCCGGCGAGCTCCTTGTCGTATAGCAGGCCCTCGGGCATGGTGCCGACCCGCATCTCCTCCAGCCAGCCGTTGATGACGTAGTCGCAGGCGACGTTGAACAGGTACGGGTCGCGGCCGCCGCAGCGGTCGCCGTGGCGCAGGGCGGCGTGCAGCATCTCGTGCGCGAGGACGAACCGCCATTCCTCGTCGTCGAACCGCCGCAGCGGGTTGACGTAGATCTCGCCGGCCTCGGCGTTGACGGCGGCGACGGAGATGCCGTGGGCGCGGGCGAGTTCGGCGTCGGCGACGAGGGTGATGCCGGAGGCGATCCCGCCGAGCAGGGGGTAGGAGGAGACGAACCAGCTCAGCGCCCGCTCCCAGGGGCGTCGTGGGGCCGGCTTGCCGTCCAGGCTGTCGCGGCGGCCGCCCGCCATGTCCATCGCTGCGGACACCGTGCGGGTGAGGGCGGTGGCGAACGCCAGCTGGTGGTCCGGCGGCTGCCCGTACCAGCCGTGCCACTCCTGGAGGAACAGGTCCGCCTCGCCGGCCGCCGTGCCGCAGCGCTCGTACACGGCCGGGACGCCGTCCCGGCGCCAGCGGGCGGCGAGCCGCTCCTCGTCGCCGTCGGGGTAGGCGGCGGGCAGGTGGTCGGGCGCCGTGCCGATGGGGAAGCCGAGCAGGAAGCGGTTGACGACCACGCAGCGGGCGGCGAGCTCGCAGTGGTCCGGCTGCTCGCGCGTGCCCTTGGCGGCCGGGACATGGCCGAAGCCGAGGTGGAGGACGGCGTGCGCGAGGGCCCAGGCCCAGGCGTCCGGGTCGGCCATACGGTCCGGGTGGGCGTGCAGGACGGCCTCGGAGTCCACCCGCACCAGTCCCTCCCGGGGTGCGAGCTCGCAGTTCTCCCGGCGGCAGACGTCGAACTCGACGGCTGCCAGCGCCGGGTTGGCCCGCACCAGTTGCAGTCCCGCGTCGAACGCCTCCTGCGCGAGGTCGCGCTTCTTCGGTCCCTTCGTGCGGGCGCGGCTCACCGGCGCGCCTCCACCAGCCGGGGCATGTCGCGGGCCGCCTCGACGAGGAACCAGGAGGGCAGGACCGGGTTGCCGTCGCCGTCGGAGGCGATGACGGTCTGGGCGACCTCGACGGAGATCTCGGCGAGCTGCACCAGCAGCGACTTGGCGCGGTACGCGGTCTGCCGGCCGTTCGCCGACATGTGCTCCTTGGTCGCCGGGAGTTCCTTGACGAGGCGTCCGCGGAACGACTCGGCGAGGTAGTAGAGCAGGTCGCGGTCCTCCAGGCGGTGCGGCCAGCGGGCCTCGCCCTTGATGACGGCGTCGATGCCGAAGCGGCTGCGCACGATCTTGACGTAGCCGCAGAAGGCGGTGGCGTGCGCGGGGGTGAGCGTGCCGTGCGCGAGCACCTTCAGGGTCTCCTCGTCGAGGTCGCGGCCGAAGGAGTGCAGCGCGTCGGAGAGCATGTGCCAGGAGCGGGGGGTGGAGAACGGCTCCTCGGTCTTCGGCGGCTTGGACCACAGGTGGTCGGGGCGGTCGGTGAGGTGGTCGGTGATCCACGGGTGGATGCCGTTGTTCCCCGCCCACACCAGCCAGTCCTTCGGGGACGCCTCCAGGTGGACGTGGGTGAGGCGGTTGACGAGCGCGGAGGCGATGGGGCGGGCGAGCGCGTTGTCGGTGGCGCGGTTTCCGGCGCCGATGACGATGGAGCCCTTGGGCAGCTCGTAGTCGCCGATGCGGCGGTCCAGGATCAGCGAGTAGAACGCCTTCTGCACGTCCGGGGTGGCCGCGTTGAGCTCGTCCAGGAACAGGCAGTACGGCTCGTCACGGGCGATCGCCTCCGGCGGGCAGAACACCGAGCGGCCGTCCCGGATCTGCGGGACGCCGATGAGGTCCTCGGGGGCGAGCTGGGTGCCCAGCAGGCTCACGCACTCCAGCCCCAGTGACTCGGCGAACTCCCTGACCAGGGAGGACTTTCCGATGCCGGGCGCGCCCCAGAGGAACACCGGCCGCACGGTCGCGAGACCGAGCAGCAGCTCCGGGATGCGGGCGGGGGTGACGGTGACGGCTGCCTGCACGCAGCGACTCCAGGGGGGTGAGGAAGGAGTGGACACGCCCAGTGTGGGCCGCGGCGATCGCTCACGCAGCCGAATTTCCGGCGCCCGGCGGTGCGGTCAGGCCGCGCGTTCCCGGTCCGGCTCCGTCGGCACGTCCGCCTCGTCCGACTCGGTCAGCCAGCGGCGCAGCACCTGGTGGATCTGTTCGGCGCCGGCGAGGTCCGCTCCGCCGTGGACGGGCGCGGACAGCGCGAGCGGGGACAGCAGGAAGGGGCGGGACTGGGCGCCGCCGAGGCCGCCGTGGGAGCCGATCTGCTCCTCGAAGGCGAGGACCTCGCCGTCGGCGGGGTCGTGGAAGGAGTTGACCATGATGTCGGCGGTGTGCGGGAAGGTGTGGGTGCGGCGCACGACGTCGGCGGCGCCGGGGCCGAACGCGGCCAGCGGGCCGGGGTTGTCGTCCAGCTCGTCCAGCGGGATCTGAGCGCCGTACGCGCCGAGGACGACCCCGCCGTGGCGTTCGCTGCGGACGAGGAGGAAGCCGATGCCGGGGTGGTTGGCGAGGGTCGCAAGGAGCGCGGGGTGGCGGGCGTCGATCTCCTCCTTGGTCATCCGGTGCGGCACGTCCGGGAAGGAGACCAGGCCCAGGTTGCCGGAGGCGAGCACGACGGGTTCGGAGCCGCGGGAGGGGCGGTAGTGCCCGGTGCCCTCCTCGACGGGGATGCGCAGCGCCGCGCGGACCGCCGCACGGGCCTCGGCGCCGCTGCGGGTGCGCCCGGCGCGGCGCGGCACGGGCAGTCCGCAGCCGGCCCGCACCAGGTCGCCGAGGGTGAGCCCGTAGCGGGAGCGGAAGGTCTCGCCGGGGCTCTGCCCGTGGTCGGACAGGACGACGATCCGGTAGGGGCGGGGGGCGTGCTCGGCGACGTTCTCGATCAGGGCGAGGGCGCGGTCGAGGCGCTGGAGGACCTTCTCGGTGTCCCGGCTCGCGGGCCCGGAGTGGTGGGCGACCTCGTCGTAGGCCACCAGGTCCGCGTAGACGGCGGTGCGGCCGGCCAGCAGGTCGCCCGTCACGGCGGCCACCACGACGTCCCGTTCGACGACGGTCGCGAAGGCCCGTACGAACGGGTAGAGCCCGCCGCGCGAGACGCGCGGGCGCTGCTCCCGCAGCCGGGCCCGGGTGGACTGGCCGATCTCCCGGCCCACCTCGGCGACGAAGGACAGCGCGGTGCGCACGGCGTTGGCGGGGTCGGAGAAGTACGCGAAGTAGCCCGCGCGGGAGCGGGCCGCCGGGCCGCGGCGGCGGGTGGCGATGGAGAGCACCAGGGCCTGTTCGTCGGCGCCGCCGCCGAACAGGTTGCCGCGGCTGGCGCCGTCGTGCGCCAGCAGTCCGGCGTGGCCGGAGTACTCGATGGCGCGGGCCTGGAGTTCGGCGGCGCTGGTGGGCCGGTTGCAGACCATGACCTCGCGGCGGGCCTTCTCGTACCAGCGGAAGGCGGGGACGTCGTGGTTGCTGCCGTGCAGGATGCCGAGCTGGCTGGCGCCGGTCTGGCTGGACCAGTCGGTGCGCCAGGGGGTGAGGCGGTGGGAGGGGTGGTCGCCGCCGGTGCCGGTGCCGAGCCAGCGGGCGACGGTGGGCATCAGTCCCTTGTCGACGGCGGCCAGCAGTATGTCGTGGCCGACGCCGTCGAGTTGCAGGAAGACGGTGCCGGGGGTGGTGGGGCAGGGCGGGGCGGAGCCCCGTCTGCGGTCGGCGAGGCGGTAGAGGCGGCGGCGGTAGGCCTCGTCGTCGCGTACGGCGAGGGCGGCCCCGGTGGCGGAGGCGACGGCGGACATCACGGCGGCGACCACGACCGCCGTCTCCGGGGCGGCGGCGCCGCGTTCGACCGGTGTGACGTGCAGGGCCAGCCACAGCAGGGCGCCGTTGAGGAAGAACACCAGCAGGCCGAGGACGAGCGCCGGCACGAGCAGCAGCAGACGTACCAGCAGCGGCCAGACCAGGGCGGAGAGCAGACCGAAGGCGCCGGCGCCGAAAGCGGCGGTGACCGCGATGTCCGTGGCGCTGTCGCCGTCGGCCGAGCGCAGCCGGAAGTCGGGCAGGATGCCGGCGAGCAGCAGCATGGTGAGCGTGGAGACCGCCCACACGGCGACACTCCGACCGATCTGACTGGCGACCCGTCGCCACCGCTCGCCACCCACGCCCCGCACACCTCACGTCCCGGCCGACCTGGCCCTCTCCACCCTGTCACAACGGCCGGACGAGGCGTTTCGTCCCCTGCCGCGCGGGCCGCCGGCGGCTCAGCGGCCGTCGTACCCGGCCGTCGGCAGCGACAGCCGCCGGTGCACCCGGGCCTTCATCGCCGCGTCGTACGACGGTTCGGCGCGGCCAACCGTCTCCACCCGCACCCCGCGCCGCGCGCACTCCTCGGTGAACTCCTCCACGGAGGACAGCGCACGTTCCAGTACCCGCAGACTGGGCGCCACGAACAGATCGGCCCCGGGCCGCACTCCGTCCCACAGCACGCAGTGATCGGGACGCAGTCCCCGTACGAGGAGTTCCCGGGCCACCACATGGCCGTGCTCGGCGGCCCAGCGGGCGCACATGGCGTGCTGGCCGCGGGAATCCACCAGGAAGGGATCGGCGTCCAGTTCCTCCAGCGGCGTCAGACTCGCGATCGCCGTCACCCGCACCGGCCCCATGGCACCCCCCTCACCTCCGGTTTTCGCCGCCGACCCTACTCCTGCGCGTAGGCTTCGGGGAGTCGCACGAGGGAGGCGCGAAGGTGCCGGTGGAGGTCACGTGGTGGGGTCACGCCACCTGCACGGTCGAGGACTCGCGCACCCGTGTGCTCACCGACCCCCTGTTCGCCCGCCGGCTCGCGCATCTGCGGCGCCGGCGCGGTGCGGTGCCGCCGGCCGAGGCCCGGCACGCGGACGTGGCCCTGGTCTCCCACCTGCACGCCGACCATCTGCACGTGCCGTCGCTGGCCCGGCTCGCCCCGGGTACGCGCCTGCTCGTGCCCCGGGGCGCACAACGCGCGGTGCCGGGGCTGCGCCGGCTCACGCACCTCGGCGTGAGCGAGGTGGCGCCCGGTGATGTGACGACGGTCGGCGGACTGGTCGTACGGGCCGTGCCCGCGCGGCACGACGGGCGGCGGCTGCCGGTCGGGCCGCACCGCTCCCCCGCCCTCGGCTATGTCCTGGAGGGCGAGGCACGGACGTACTTCGCCGGGGACACCGGCCTGTTCGACGAGATGGCCAAGGAGGTCGGGCCGGTCGACGTGGCGCTGCTCCCGGTGGGCGGCTGGGGACCGTACCTGGGCGAGGGCCATCTGGACGCGGCGCGCGCGGCCGAGGCGCTGGCCCGGCTGGGGGCGTCCAGCGCGGTACCGGTGCACTACGGCACGTACTGGCCGATCGGGATGGATGCCGTGCGCCCGCACGAGTTCCACGCGCCGGGGCACGAGTTCGAGCGGCAGGCGGCCCGGCACGCGCCCGGCGCATCGGTGCACCGGCTGGGGCACGGGGAGCGCGTGCGCCTGGAGGCCGCGCGGTGATCCTTCCCGCCGCCCCGGGCCAGGCGGCCGGCGCGTCGCTGTCGTCGGTGGCCGCGCCTGCGGCCCTGCCCGCCGTGGCACCCGAGTTCACCCAGCAGGCCGTCGGCTATCCCTCGCTGTTCCTGCTGGTGCTGATCGGGGCGCTGGTGCCGGTGGTGCCGACGGGCGCGCTGGTCAGTTCGGCGGCCGTGGTCGCCTTCCACCGGGCGGCGCCGTTCTCGATGGCGCTGGTGTTCGTGACGGCGTCACTGGCGGCGTTCCTCGGGGACATCGCGCTGTACTGGCTGGGGCGGCGCGGGATGAGGTCGAAGAACGGCTCCCGCTGGCTGGAGGCGATCCGGGAACGCGCCCCGGAGGACCGGCTGGCGCAGGCGCAGCGGAAGCTGGCCGACCACGGGGTGGCGGTGCTGGTGCTGTCCCGGCTGGTCCCGGCCGGGCGGCTGCCGGTGATGCTGGCCTGTCTGGTCGCGAAGTGGCCGGTGCGGCGCTTCGTGCGGGGCAATCTACCGGCCTGTCTGGCCTGGGCGGCGACGTACCAGCTGATCGGGGTCCTCGGCGGTTCGCTGTTCGACGAGCCGTGGCAGGGCGTGCTGGCGGCGATCGTGCTGGCGGTGCTGATCAGCGTGGGCCCGGGCCTGTGGCGGCGGATGCGGGGGACGGCTGCGGGGTGAGGTGCGGGGGCGGCGTGCGGCCGGTGGCGGGTACCGGGCGGTCGGGTCGTCGGCTTCCCGGACACCGGGTTCGGGGGCGGCCGTTCTCATGGTCGACCCGGGACGCCGCGTCATCGAGGGGACTCCCGTCGCCGGGCCTCGTCACGGAGATCGTCGAAGACCGTTGTCAGCCGGGCCAACGCGCTTCGCACCTGCGGCAGTTCCAGGGGCGCGGGTGAACTCAGGCCCTCCGCGCGCAGTTCGGCGGTGTCGCCCAGCAGGGGGGCGGTGGACAGCCGTACGCGCGGTGCCTCGAGATCGTCGCCGAAGCGGTGGCCGCCCGGTGCGGGCATGCCGAGCCGGACGGTGAGGAAGTCCTCCAGTTCCTGGGCGTCACCGACGCCGTGCGCGCCGAGCGCGGGGGCCAGGGGGGTGAGGTCGGCATACAGGTGCCGGCCGCAGCGGGGAGGCAGGGCGAGGGCGCCCGCGGCGACGACGGCCCGGTGCGCGGCGGCGGCCACGCGCGCGTGCAGGCGTACGGCGGCGGCGACGCGCGCGGTGACCGGTTCGGGCTCGGACAGCGCGTACGCCGCCGCGGCGGCGACGGGGGAGGCGACGCGCGCGTCGAGCGCGGTGAGCACGTCGAGCACGCGCGCGTGGAGCGCGTTCCCGTCCTCACCCGCCGGGAAGCGGGCCACCGCCGCCGGCCAGCCCGGCGGGAGCAGGGCGCCGGCCAGGTCGGTGACGACGGTGACCCGGTCGGGCAGCATCTCGGCGGGGCTGAGCAGCACGGTGTCGTGCGGGTCGTGCAGGGTGTCGCGCCAGGTCTCGTCGCTGACCAGGTGCAGCCCTTCGCCGACGGCGGCCTCCAGGGTCTCGTGCAGCAGCTCGGGCGGGACGACGCCGGCGGTGGGGTCGTCGGCGACGGAGAGCACCAGCAGGCGTGGGTCGCCGCCCTCGGCCCGCAGTCGGCGCACGGTCTCCAGCAGGGCGTACGGGTCGGGGACGCCGCCGCTCTCGGCCGGGGCCGGCACGTGGAAGACGGGACGGCCGAGCAGGCGGGCGTAGGGGGCCCACCAGGCGGCACAGGGCCGGGGCACCAGGACGTCGCCGCCGAGGGCGGCGGTCAGCGCCACCAGCAGGGCGGGGGCGCCGGGGGCGACGGCCACCCGGTCGGGGGCGGCGGGCAGTCCGCGCCGGTCGCCGTAGCCGCAGGCCGCGTCCAGCAGGGCGGGCCCGCCGCCGACCGGGTCGGCGCCGCCGCGGGAGGCCGCGGCGGCGAGTACGGCGGACAGCTCGGGCAGGACGGGCAACCCGTCCTCGGGGAGCACCGGCCCGAACCGGACGGGGCCGTGACCTTCCGGATCCGTCCGCCGCATCCCTACCTCCGCGCGGTTCCCCGGCGTCGTGCCCGGCGCCGACTCGTGTTCCAGGTCCTGTCGTCACATCCCCGCCGTCCGCCCGGAAGGCGGGCGGACGGGGAGTTGACGACAGGCCCAAGCCAGTCAGTACCCAGCGTGCCGCGTGCCATGGGTACCGGGTGGATCGTGCTGTTCACACGTGGGGGCGGCCTGCGTCAGCCGTCCGCGCGGGTGGCGCGGTCCCGGTACACGCGGTGCGCGGCGGCGCCGAACGCGCCCGCGATCAGCAGCCCGCCGGCGGCCAGCGCGGGCACGGAGTCGGTGAAGGCGCCGCCCGCGCCGGCGTGGACGCCCTGGTGCGCGGGGGCGGTGGGGCAGGGGGTGCCTTTCGACTCGGTGGGCCTGGGGTCGGGGGTCTTGGAGGCGGTGGGCCTGGAGGCGGTGGGCCTGGGATCGGGGGTCCTGGAGGCGGTGGGCCTGGGCTTCGGGGTCTTCGGTTCGACGGCCTCCGGATCGGCGAGCTCCGGGTCGGCGGGGTCGCTTTCCTGGGGAGCTGGGATCTCCGCCCCGAAGCCGGGTCCGGCGTCGGCGTCGGCATCGGTACCGGCGTCGGCATCGGCATCGGCATCGGTACCGAGCTCGGCATCGAATCCGGCATCGAACTCGGCGTCCGGTCCGGTATCGAGTTCGGCGTCGAGTCCGTCCAGGGCCGTGCTCTTCGGTACGACCGCCTCGGGTCCGGCGGGTTCGAGGGCATCCGGTTCCCACTCGTGTTCCTCCGGCCGCGGGCAGGGCGAGTGGGAGGCGGTGCCCCAGGAGGCCCCGTCGTCCGAAGCGGTGCCCGCGAACGCGGCCGGTGCGAGCGCCGCGAGGGCGGCACCGGTGGCGGCGGCGAGGGACAGGGAACGGGCGGTGCGGCGCATGGTGCGGGCTCCTTCGAGCGACGGCGGGGGCACGGCGTGCGGTCACGCCCCACAGCCATCACAGCCCCGTCACCGCCGCACCGCTCGCCGCCGGACACCATTGGCGGGACCGGACTGACCCGTGCGGGTGAAGGACGGCTACGTCTCGTCGACGTCCCGCATGACCTGCTCCCGCACCCGGCCGCAGCAGCGGCTGATCAGGCGGGAGACGTGCATCTGCGAGATGCCCAGCTCCTCGGCGATGCTGCTCTGCGTCATGTCACCGAAGAACCGCATGTAGAGGATGGCCCGCTCCCGCTCGGGCAGCGCGGCCAGCCGTCCCTTGACGGCCTCGCGGTCGACCACGGTGTCCAGCGCCGGGTCGGGTGCGCCGAGTGCGTCGCCGAGCGAGTAGCCGTCCTCGCTGCCGGGCAGCTCGGCGTCCAGGGACAGCGCGGTGAAGCTCTCCAGCGCCTCCTGTCCGGTACGGACGTCCTCCTCGCTCAGATCGGTGTGCTCGGCGATCTCGGCCACGGTCGGCCGACGGCCGGAGACGGTCTGGGACAGGTCCTGGGAGGCGTGCCGGACGCGGTTGCGCAGGTCCTGGACCCGGCGCGGTACGTGCAGGGTCCACATGTGGTCGCGGAAGTGCCGTTTGATCTCGCCGGTGACGGTCGGCACGGCGTAGCTCTCGAACGCGTTGCCGAGCTCGGGGTCGTACCGGTCGACGGCCTTGACCAGGCCGAGCGCGGCGACCTGGCGCAGGTCGTCGAAGCTCTCGCCGCGGCTGCGGAAGCGTCCGGCGAGGCGGTCGGCCATGGGCAGCCAGGCCTCGACGATCTCGTCGCGGAGCGCTTCCCGCTCCGGGCCGGGGGGCAGTACGGCGAGTCTGTGGAAGGCGGCCGCGGTGTCGGGGGCGTCGTCGTGCGGGTGTTTCCCGGTCGCTCGGGTCGGCATGGCGCGTCGCAGCTCCCTCGGGGGGGGTGCTCGGGGACGGACGGTCACCGTGGCGAGCGCACCGGTCGGGGGACAGGTGCGCCCGGAGCGGCGTGACACCGCCTCCACGGACATGCCTCCTGTCCGAAGCACTGGACCCGCGCCTGCCCCCGCTTCACCGCCCCAAACTCCCCAGCCGGGTTTCGGGCGGATCGGCCTCGGGCGGTGCGGGCGGCAGCAGGAGTTCCTCGTAGCGGCCCAGCATCAGGATCACGCCGAGCATGAGGGGCGGGATGAGCACGGCGAGCACCGCCATGGCCTGTCCTTTCCAGGAGGCGCGTGGGGGGCGTGGGAATGCGGGTCTCCCGCCCTTCGGCGGCCAAACCCCGGGCCGTGACGATCCGGCACCCGAACCCCGGTGTCGCCCTCCGCTCCTCGGGTACGCGGTGCGCATCCCGAAGGATCTGGAGGGAGACATGCAGCGAGGCAGCGACCGGCTCAGCGTCCACCGCGACGACGAGATGAAACACGAACTGCAGGGTCTGCTGCGGTCCGGGCACCCCACCCGTACCGAGGAATGGCACGACCCGGAGCCGTTCGCCGACGACGACCCCGAGGTCGCGTACGGCCCGGTGACGCCGGGCCGTGGCCCGACGTCACTGGAGTCGGTGCGGCTGGAACTGGCCAGGATCCTGGGCCGCGGGGCGTTCCCCGCGGGTCCGCGCGAGCTGATGCGCGTCCTGGACCGGCGGTACGCGCCCGACACGCTCATCGAGGCGTTGGAGCGGCTGCCGCGCCAGGCCAGCTACAACAGCGTCCAGGAGCTGGCCGAGGCACTGACCCGGTCCCGGGAGACGGAGACCGGGATAGGAG
>NZ_JBHYVC010000040.1:0-10972 GCF_042749965.1 Streptomyces sp. NPDC059454
CCGCGGCGCTGTAGCGGGACATGGTGATCTGGAGCCGCCGGATGACGGCCCTGAGGTCGGGCTGGTCGTACGCGTGCTCCCGGAAGCAGTTGATCGCCGCGGAGGCGGCCCCCACCGCCGACAGGCCCTTGCCGCGCACGTCGCCGATGAGCAGCCGGACTCCGTACGGCGTGCCGGCGGCCTCGTAGAAGTCGCCCCCGATCCGGGCCTGCCCCTGGGCCGCCAGGGTGACGGCGGCGAGGGCGGGTGCCGCGGGCAGCAGGCGGCTGAAGGCGATCTCCCTCGGCGTGGAGACCGCCAGACCGGCGATGAGGAGGGTGACGATCACCGGTGACAACCGTACGGCCTCCCACTGGCCACCGTTCGGACGAGGGCGGCGCCGGAGCCTTCCTGGCTGGATCACACACGGGATCTCATACGAACGATACGGACATCGTGTCGGTTGCCTAGCTCAGCAACCGGTTCCTGATCGCGGCGAGGACCTCGGCGCGACTGCGCGGGCCGTCGTCCGTGGCGATGAGGTGGTCGCCGATGCGCAGCGAGAAGGTGCCAGGCGTCCACGGTCGTCGCCAGAACCTTCTGATGGTCGTACTGCCGAGGCAACAATGCGTGAGGACGCAGTGCCACCTTCCTCAAGAGATCACCTCACGGGCGAATGAACATGGCTCACCCATGATCGCAGCCTCCGAACCCGTCTACCAGAGCATCGACACCTGAGGGCCAGAAGTCGAGTGGCCAGACGATCTCCCCCACAGCCTGCCGCCCACAACCAGTGTGAGCACCCCGAGATCCCCTCACACCAGCCATTTGACCTGCGACTTCAAGTTGGCGAGGGCTCACTGGAGCCGGCCGCCCGCCGACTGGGCGCAGGACCGCACCGTCCACGGCCATCTGCGGCACCTGCGCTCCCTGTTCGCGCAGCTGGAGAACGGACCCTCCGCATGATCAGCCGTTCCTCGGTCGCGACGACCAGCGAGGTCGCCCAGCGCCTGACCGGCCGCCTACGTCGTACGGACGGGCAGGAGAACTGCGCCTTTGTGCTGTGGCGGCCGAGTACCGGCACCAGCCGTACCACCGCGCTGCTCGCCGAGGTGGTGTTGCCGCGGGAGGACGAGCGGATCGTGCACGGCACGGTGGACTTCACCAGCGCCTGCTTCCTGCGCGCCCCGCCCTCGCGGCCGAGCACGCCTGCGGGCTCGGCTTCATCCATGCCCATCCCCAAGGCCGGGGATGGCAGCGCCTGAACGCCATCGATCACGAGGCTGAGGCGTCCTTCGCCGCACAGACCCAGGTGATCGCGGAATGCTGCCTCATTCGGAGAGCGGGGTCATCGTCGCCGAAAGCTGGTTGAGCTGCTGCACTTGGTAGGGAAGGGTCTGTGGTCATGGAGTTCTTCTGCTACCACCGTGATCGGCCGGGTTCCCTCGCGTTGCGCGAGGAGTTGCTGGAGGAGCACTGGTTCTACATGGACCGGTACGCGAAGGAGCTGATCGCTCGCGGCCCGACCTTCGCCGATGACGGTGAAACACCCACCGGCAGCGTGCACATCGTCGACCTGCCCGATCCCGCCGCCGCCCGCGCGTTCGCCTTCGACGAGCCCAACTATCAGGCCGGCGCGTACCGGGACGTGCTGCTGCGCCGGTGGCGCAACGTGCTGGGGCGCACCATGTGGGATTTCCCCGGTGGTCGGACCGATGGCAACCGGTACCTGGTGCTCGGCCTCGGCGAGGGTCCGGCCGCCGACCTTGCCCTGCCGCCCGAGCGGGACGAGCTGGTCGCGTACGGGCCGCTGCTGTCCGACGACGGCGACACCTGGCTGGGTACGGCGGTGCTGCTCAGGGCTCCGGATCCGGACACGGCACGAGCCGTCCTGAATCCGGACCGGTACGCGGATATCGAGGTCCACGACTGGGAGTTCGGAGGGCGTCGATGAGCCACGAAGGCACCGGGCTGATGTCATCTCCGGACCACATCGACCTGGGACAGCAGCGGTGACGGTGGCGATGCGAGCGGTTCCACTGGTGGGCGGGCCGGTGGAGTCACGGGGCGCGCTGGGCCTGGGGATCACCCAGGCAGGGGTGATGCCGCGTCGGTTGTCCGCGTGGGCCAAGGAGCAGTACCAGGACCCGTCGGTCTACCGGGTGACCGTGATGCCCTCGGGGGTGCGGCTGGTGTTCCGCGCTGATGCGCGCGTAGTGGAGTTCAAGGTACTCACCTCCACCGGCCAGCTCGCCTCAGACCTCCCCCTCGCCCGACCGGGATGCTGGAGTTGCTGGTGGACGGCGCCTTGGCCCGGCGTCAGCAGGCGCCGGTGGGCAATGTGCCGCGGATGGCGGGCCCCGGGGCCGTACAGCGACTCATCCCGGGCGAGCCAGGGATCGTACGGCTCGCCGGGCCGCCGGCCGGCATGAAGGACGTCGAGTTGTGGCTGCCGCGGCAGACCCCGACGGAACTGGTGGCACTGCGCGCTGACGGCGACGTACTGGACCGCTGCCGGACGGGCGGCGCCGCTGGGTGCACCACGGCAGTTCCATCAGCCACTGCATCGAGGCCGACGGCCCGACCGGGACCTGGCCGGTGACGGCAGCTGCGCTCAAAGGAGTGGAGGTGATCAACCTCAGCCAGGCGGGCAACGCGTTGCCGGACCCCTGTGTCGCCCGGACGCTCCGCGATACGCCCGCCGACCTGATCAGCCTCAAGGTGGGTATCAACATCGTGAGCCTGTCCGCCTTCCGGCTGCGGACGTTCGGTCCGGCGGTACACGGATTCCTGGACACGATCCGGGACGGACACCCGGACACCCCGCTGCTGTTGATCTCTCCGGTGAGCTGTCCGGCCCCGGAGGAGGCCCTCGGCCCGACCGCGACCGGCCCGGACGGCAGGCTCGCTGCCCTGGGCGGCCCGGCCGATGTGGCCGGCGGGGCATTGTCGCTGGCGGTGGTCCGTGCCGAGCCGGCCCGGACCACTGCGGCACGACGGGCGTCCGATCCCCACCTCCACCATCTCGACGGACGCGAGCTGCTCGGCCGGACGAGGCAGAAGACCTGGGCGGCGGCCTTCACCTCACCGCCGCCGCATACCGTCGAATGGGCAAGCGCTTTGCAGTCCACGCCTTCGCGACCGACGGTCCCTTCCGCTGAGTGTGCTGAGCTCCTGGCGCACGTCCAGGCAGCACAGCCGGACACTGAGCTGCTCCGGATTCCGTGTCGTACGGTCCGACGTCGCGGTCGCCCACCGTCCGCAACGGATCTCACCGAACCCGGCGGCGCCGCCGGTACGGCCGAAAGATCTGAACCAATACCGGGAATCAGGCCGCGAGGAGCTCCTGCTCGCGGTCCGGCGTGTCGGCCTTGGGCTTCTTGTTCGGCAGCGAGAGCCGGAAGACCTTGTGCCACGCGGAGAACACCTGCTTGGGCAGCGGGCCGGTGACGTATTCCAGCTCGTACTTCTCGAACAGCGCGCGCACCTTCACCGCGACCTCGGCGTACCGGTTGCTCGGCAGGTCCGGGAACAGGTGGTGTTCGATCTGGTGCGACAGGTTGCCGGTCATGAAGTGCATGGCCCTGCTGCCGCTGATGTTCGCCGAGCCCATCATCTGGCGCAGGTACCACTGGCCGCGCGTCTCGCCCTTGATCGACCGGCGCTCGAAGACCTGTACGCCCTCGGGGAAGTGCCCGCACATGATCACCGAGTGGGTCCAGATGTTGCGGACCAGGTTCGCGGTGAACGTGGCGGCGAGCGTGGTGAGGAACGACGGACCCGACAGCAGCGGGTGGATCACGTAGTCCTTGAGCACCTGCTTGCGGATCTTGCGGCCCACGGCCCTGGCCCGCGCGCGGAACTCCGGGTTCTTGCGGCGGCGCTTGTGCAGGTTCTTGCCGAGTTCCAGGTCGTACGCTGCGATGCCGTACTCGAAGAAGCAGGCGTTGATGAAGTTCCACAGCGGCTGGCCGAGGTGGAACGGGTGCCACTTCTGGTCCTCGTCGACGCGCATGATGCCGTAGCCGAGGTCGTTGTCCTTGCCGATCACGTTGGTGTAGGTGTGGTGCAGCTCATTGTGCGAGTGCTTCCACTGGTCGGCCGGCGAGACGTGATCCCACTCCCAGGTGGTGGAGTGGATCTTCGGGTCCCGCATCCAGTCCCACTGGCCGTGCAGGATGTTGTGGCCGATCTCCATGTTGTCCATGATCTTGGCCACGGACAGTCCGGCGGTGCCGATCAGCCACGCGGGCGGGAAGATCGAGAACAGCAGCACGCCCCTGCTGACCAGCTCGAGCTTGCGCTGCGCGGAGATGACCTTGCGGATGTAGGCGGCGTCTTTCTCGCCGCGGTCGGCGATCACCTCGTCGCGGATCGCGTCCAGTTCGCGGCCGAGCTCCTCGATCTGCTCCGCGGTCAGGTGGGCGGTGGGGTCAATGGCGGTCAAGGTGCTCCTACCGTTCGATGTCGCAGGGGCCCGCAGCGGCGGACACACAGGTCTGGATGAGGACGCCCGGCTCGGCCTCGGTGATCTCGCCGGTGCGCAGGTCGCGGACGGCGCCCGCCTTGAGCGGCGTGACGCAGCCGAAGCAGATGCCCATGCGGCACCCGGAGGGCATGAGCACGCCGGCCTCCTCGCCGATGTCCAGCAACGGCGTGGCACCGTCCGCGTCGACGGTCTTGCCGGTGACGCTGAACGTGACCTCGCCGCCATCGCCGGCGACGACGATGCCGGGGCGGAAGCGTTCGGTGTGCAGGCGCTCTTGTACGCCGTGCTCGCTCCAGTGCTCTTCGGCGGCGTCGAGCAGGCCCGCGGGCCCGCAGGCCCAGGTCTCGCGCTCGGCCCAGTCGGGCACGAGTTCGTCGAGACGGGCGATGTCGAGCATGCCGTCCGTGGCGGTGTGCACCTCGAAGAGCCGCAGCTTCTTGTCCGTGACCAGGTCGTGCAGTTCGTTGCGGAAGATCACGTCTTGCGGCCGTGGCGCGCAGTGGACCATGACGGCGTCGTCGAACTCGGTGTCGCGCAGCATGCCCATCACGGGCGTGATGCCGCTGCCGGCCGTCAGGTAGAGCACCTTGGCGGGCTTGGCCTGCGGCAGCACGAAGTCACCGGTCGCCTGGTCGAGCTGGATCAGCGTGCCCGGTTTCGCCCTGCGGACCAGGTGGTTGCTGACCTTGCCGTCCGGGATCGCCTTCACGGTGATCGTGACGCGGCCGTCCTGGCGGTTTGTCGGCGAGGTGATGGAGTAGGCACGCCACAGGCGCACCCCGTCGACGTCGACCCCGATCCGCACGTACTGACCGGCTGTGTGGCCGCGCCAGCCCCGTCCCGGCCTGATCACGACAGTCGCGGCGTCACCCGTCTCGGGGTGCACGGCCTCGATGCGCCCACGCAGGTCGGCGCCCGCACGCAGTGGGCTGACCAGGTCGAGGTAATCCGACGGCAGCAGCGGCGTCGTGACCATCTCCAGCAGTTTCCACGCCCTGCTGCGCAGGGCTGTACTCGTCATGACTCCAGCTTGCTGCGCCTCAAGGCGTAAAGTCCTGACCGCAGGACGTAAATCTGGTCGATTGAATTGTTCGCAGGGAACAAAACGTGAGCCATGCAATCCGGAGGGCCAGCGAACTGGCCCTGGATGAGACGACGGTCACCGCACTTCGGGCCGCGCTGAAGACCACCGCCGATGAGGTCGTCCAGGCGATCATCGACGAGGTCCCTTCCTACGCCAACGCCCTTTCGGGCCACATGGGCGCCACCATCCGCCGAGCCGTCCGCACCGCCCTGGGGCACTACCTGGACCTCGCGAGCGGGAACGCCACAGGCGGCGACGCCGGCGACGCGGCCTACGAGCTGGGTCGTGGCGAGGTCCGCGACGGCCGTTCGATGGACGCCCTGCTCAGCGCCTACCGCGTCGGCGCCCGCGTGGCCTGGCGATGCCTGGCATCGGGTGCCGTGCCCGCAGGCCTGCCCGCCGCCGAGGTCGCCAAGTTCGCCGAGCTGACCTTCGCCTACATCGACGAGCTCTCCGCCGCGAGCGCCGCGGGTCACGCCGACGAACTGGCCGCCCGGGGCAGGGCCCACGAGCGCCACCTGGAACACCTGGCCCGCGACCTCCTCGCCGACGCGAGCCCGGACGTGCTGCTGGCCTCTGTCCAACGGGCCGGGTGGCAGCCTCCGGTTTCGCTGACCGCGGTCCTGCTGCCCGCCGCCCAGGCTCGGCCCGCCTACCGCGCGCTCGACCCGAGCACCCTCGTCCTCGACGATCTGCCGGACGCCACCGGCGTGCTGCTCGTCCCCGATGCGGACCGGTCACATCTCTTGAGGCAGCTGACCGACCGCACCGCCGTGGTCGGCCCGGCCCGGCCATGGACTCGTGCGTCCGCCTCGTACGCACGAGCCGTACGCGCGCGCTCCCTCTCCTCTGATATTCGCGACACCGAGGACCACCTGCCCGAGCTGGTGCTGAGCGCCGACATGGAGGCGTTCGCAGACCTGCGTGCCCGAGCCCTCGCACCGTTGCGGACCTTGTCTGTCGCGACCGCACGGCGACTGGAGGAGACGTTGCGGGCGTGGCTGCTGCACCAGGGCAGGCGGGAGGAGGTGGCGGCGGCGTTGTTCGTCCATCCCCAGACAGTCCGGTACCGGATGTCGCAGCTGCGGGAGCTGTTTCCGGATCTCGCATCGCCACACCGGGTCCTTGAACTGACGCTGGCGGTCGGTCTTCGGGTCAGCTGACGAGTACTGCCTCGGGCGTTGTCAACTTGGCTGGCGGGCCGAGTCCCTGGGACGATTCTCGGGTCGTTGGGCACCGGGAGGGAACGCCGTGGCGCCGTCGTACAAGGGGTTACGGTACCCGGCGGGGATCATCGCGCACTGCGTGTGGTTGTACCACCGCTTTCCGCTCAGCTTCCGCGAGGTCGAGGAGCTCATGCTCGCCTGCGGCGTGGTCGTCTCCCACATGAGACGATCCGGCAGTGGTGCGCGAAGTCTGAGCCCGAATATGCCCGTGAGCTGAGGCGCCGACGCCCTTGGCCCGGCGACGAGTGGCATCTGGACGAGGTCTTCGTCACCATCAACGGGGAACGGCCATACCTGTGGCGGGCGGTCGACCAGGACGGCAACGTGCTCGACGTCCTCGTCCGGTCCCGCCGGGACACGAACGGGCGATGAAGGGCTGCCGCTCCGCCGGCGCGGCCCAGCGGTTCCTGTCGGCGTTCAGCGGGATCTCACCCCACTTCCGTCCCCGCCGCCACCTGATGACCGCCACCGACCACCGCACTGAAATGCACCACCGCTTCACCGTCTGGAACCACATCACCGGAGCCGTCGGCCTGCTCACCGCACCCTGAACACGGAGCCGAACCCCGGCTCCATCGTGCCCTGACACACCATCACCCGACACCTCACCCGACAAGTCGGCAACGCCTCGGAAACTTATGGCGATCGTGGTCACGGCAGGACAGCGCGGGGACTCACCGCAGTTCGAGCCTGCGCCGGCAAGGTCCACGTGCCCCGCATTGGAGCGGGCGGCCGCGCGTCCGCCCCGACCGTGTGCGGGCCGGCAAGGCGTACGTCTCCTGCGGAAACCGCGCCCGCCCGCGCCGACGCAGGATCCGATGCACCATCCCGGACAAGGCCGACCAGGCGTGCAACCGCCTCGAGCGCCACCGCGCTGTCACCACGCGGTACGGCAAGCTCGCCGTCCGCTACGAGGCGGCTGTGCTGATCGCGGCTCCCACCTAACGGCTTCGGTCGGAGGTGGTCTTCCCGCCCTCGTTCACCAGTCCCGGCCGGCGGTCAGCTCCTCCGCATTCGCTTCCGTGAACCCGTATGCCGACGCGACGAAGCAGAACTCGTCACAGATCCACTCCCGCGCCACCGTCTCGATCCCGCTCCCGGCCGCCACGAACTCCCTGTCCAGCAGGTTGAACTCCTCTGTCGCAGCCTGGGTGAGTGCATACAGGCTCTCCAGGTCCGACGGCCGCTCGGCCTCAACGCGTTCACACAGCCGCAGCAGAATCGCCTTCCCCCGGCCGACCACGTGACCAGGGAAGTACGAGTCGTCGTGCATTTGCCGCAAGAACGCGTGTCTCGCTACCTGCTGGTTCGTGATCGGCACGGCACTCCCCTACTTCCGCGAAAAGCTGACGCGCCGATCATGCACAGCACCACTGACAATGACGCCCTCAATGGCCGCCAGGTCCTGGGCGACCAGGACTTCCACAACAGGCATAGGGGACTTGGTCATCTTCACTCGTGAGTGGTGTGTCTGCTTGCTCGTCGGTGCCGCTGTACCGATGTCCCGCCCGCCGTCGCGACACACCCACACCGACACGAACCTGACCAAGCCCTACTGGTGCTGTGACCGCATAGGTTCACCGGGTTGGGTCCCCGATCCGATGGACGCAGCGGCCCACCGCGATGATCCCCTGCCGGTCGACCTGCCGGGTCTCCACGGGATCGGGTGGGCCGAGCGATGTGGAGACTCGCGCCCGTGTCGGCCGACAGGTTCGACGGTCCGGTTCCGCCGGGTCACCTCGTGTCGTGCGGGGACCTGCCGTCTGCGGCGTTCGCGGTTGACGCGGCTCGGGTGGCGGGTCGCCGACGGCGGTGGCTCGGCGCCCGCGACGCTGTTCGCGCCGCGGGCCGGGGCCTTCGGGCATGGAGGCGCACTTACGGGAGGACGATGTCGCGGCCGGGTCCGCCTTCGAGGGCGTCCTTTCCGGTGCCACCGCAGACGAGGTCGTCGCCGCCTTCGCCGTCCAGTGTGTCGTTGCCGGGGCCGCCGAGGACGATGTCGCGGCCGTCCCCGCCCATGGCGTGGTCGTCGCCGGGGCCGGCGTGCACGGTGTCGTCACCGCCGTAGCCCTCGATCATGTCGTCGCCCCGACCGCCCCACATCTGCTGGTTGCTGCCGTCCCCCATCAGGTGGTCCATGCCGTCGCCGCCGTGCAGGGTGGCGGGTCCCATGACCATGTCGTTCCCCGCGTCACCCAGCACCGTGCGTGCGGTGTGGGCGTGCAGTTCGTCGTCGCCGGGGCCGCCGCTGACGGTGCCGATCCCGGGGGTGAAGGCGGCGATGGTGTCGTTGCCGTCGCCGAGGAAGACGTCGATCCTGTCGGGCCGGGGGCTGTCGGCAGGCAATTCGCAGACGACGGAGGTGGTGTCCTCGGGTCTGGAGTACGCACAGTGGTCGCCCGGTTCGAGCGGGACCACGTCGCTGAAGCCGATCCGCCGGATCCCGTCGCTGGTGTACATGGAGAATATGCTGAGGTTGTTGGTCTGTCCTGCAGCGGCGGTTAAGACGATCGACTGAGTCGCCCAGTCGGCTCCGACGCGGGCCTTCGCCTCGGCGGCGGTGGCGGCGGTTGCCGGGCCGACGGCGAGGCCGGCGGTGAACAGGGTCACGGCGACCGCACTGACGGCGGCTCGGTTTCGGTTCATGAAATCTCATCCCGGTGGAGTGACGGTGGACCGACCTGTCTGGCGTGGTGCTGCCGGGGAGCGGGCGGACCCGGTCGTAGAGGCAGTCTCCCCTGCTGGTCCGGATCCGCAAGACCGCGAATTGACGCGGCGTCGCGGTAAGCCGATGTCCCTCCGTATGTGATGGTTGGGCTTCTTTGGTCAGGCATGTTCCCGGTGTCGCCGTGACAGGGTTCGCCGGCTCAATTCTGGTTCAGCGAAGGTGGGTCGGCTGACGCGGTCGATGGTTGGGATTGCCGGAGGAGCGGAAGGCGGCTGCCCGGGTGCGGGCGGAGGAGCTTCGCCCTCAGGCGGAACGAATCGCGGCCGGATTCGCCTAGGTGGAAGCGGTGTTGGAGCGTCGGGTGATCGACCGGGAGGAGCTCGTCGAGGCCCTGGCCGCTCCGGACGTGGCGGGAGTGTCCTCACGCCAGAACCAGGTCCCGTCGCCCTGCTGCGAACGCCCCTCCCTGGTATCGCCCCGCACACCGGTCCAGGCCGCGTCCTCGCCTTCCGGTCCCGGGAACGGTTCCGGCTCACGGCTCACGGCTCACGGCAGGTTCTCCGCTCGCCGCCCACCCCTGTAATCAACTCCGTTTGCTTCATTGACATTTCGTTCAGAAGACGTACCTTTGGGAGCGCTCCCATGACAGTCTTGCAACTGGAAGGAGTTCCCCCACATGCGCAAAAAGAATCCTTTGACCGAGCGTTCGCGGTCGTCCCTCCGCCGGCCTCTCCAGGCGCTCGTCATGGTGTTCGCCGTGGTTGTCGGCGCACTGGCCTGGTCGACCCCCGCCCAGGCTCACGGCACCATCATCAACCCCGCCTCCCGCGCGTACCAGTGCTGGAAGACGTGGGGCAGCAACCACACGAGCCCGGCCATGCAGACCGAAGACCCCATGTGTTATCAGGCATTCCAGGCCAATCCCGACACCATGTGGAACTGGATGAGTGCGCTCCGCGACGGCCTCGGTGGCCAGTTCCAGGCACGGACCCCCGACGGGACGCTCTGCAGCAACAACCTCTCGAGGAACGCCAGCCTGAACAAGCCCGGGCAGTGGAAGACGACCAGCATCAGCAACAACTTCACGGTCCAGCTGTACGACCAGGCATCCCACGGTGCCGACTACTTCAGGGTCTACGTGAGCAAGCAGGGCTTCAACCCCAAGACCCAGACCCTGGGCTGGGGCAACCTCGACTTCATCACGCAGACCGGCCGCTTCGCCCCGGCGCAGGACATCAGGTTCAACGTCAACACCTCCGGCTACACCGGACACCACATCCTGTTCGTGATCTGGCAGGCCTCGCACCTCGACCAGGCCTACATGTGGTGCAGCGACGTGAACTTCGGCTGAGCCGGAGAGCGCCGCACACCGCACCGGCCTCTGCCGGGCGCCGGTGACCCGCCGCCCGGCCGACCGAGCTCCGTGGGGGGCCGGGGACCCGTTTGTGCACCACCCCCCCCCGGGGGGCCCGCGCGCCAGGGTTGGGCAAAACCCAAAGCGCGGCAGTCGCCCCGGGGGCGGCTCC
>NZ_JBHYVC010000040.1:10982-67095 GCF_042749965.1 Streptomyces sp. NPDC059454
CCGCCCGGGGGGGGGGGCGGGGCCCCCCCCCCCCGGGCCCCCCCGCCGCGGGGGGGGGGGGCCCCCGTTCGGCCCCCCCCCCCCCCCCGGGGCTCCCTGCGCTCCTGGTGTGAACACACCCGATCGCGCGGCAGTCGCACGGTGGCCGGCTCCCCACCGTTTCGTCGTACGACTCCGGCACTCAACGGTCATGGAGAACCCTCGGCACCGTCAGCCCACCGGGGCGTATCGCGCTGCCCGGCGTACCCGCGCCTGTGCCGTTCGGAGATTCGTCTCCGCTGGTCAGGTCGCGTATCTGTACTCGTTGATCACGCTGCCGAGTATTCGGGGGCGTGGAAGCCGGTGAGCGGACGGGGTGACCATGGGCGTCGGGTGCGCCTGGGCAAGGAAAGGGGACTGTCCGCGAGCCTGGCGGGGGCGATGGCCGTTGTCATGCCGGGCGTAGGAATCGAGGGCATGCCTCGTGTGCGTCTCGTTCCAGATCAAGAGGTGGTCGAGGGCTTCGTGCCGCAGGGTTCCAATGATCCGTTCGCAGTGCGCGTTCATCCGAGGGGTCCGCGGTGCGGTCCTGTACCACCCGATACACCAGTGAGACGATCACCCGGACAGGGTTCCAGCAGACCGTGATGCCGCGCCAGAACCCCTCCGGGCAGCAGAGACGAGTTTCCGGACAGTACAGGCCGCCGGTGTGACATGGACGCCGCCGCAGCCGATGCCGAGCACCCGGCTTCGCGGTTCTCCGCGTCCTTCGCAATCATGCCGACGGGACTACCGGCGCGCGCGGTAGCGTCGGCCTCGGCCGAGCCTGTGCGGACGCGGGAGTGAGGAACATCGTGGCACGCAGACTCCTGGCGTTCGCCGACGCGCTGGTGCTTCTCGGTGCCGAACCGCCGCGGCTGGCGGCATTGGATCGGACGCTCGGTGGGGCGTTGAATCTGGCGACCGCTGGGGTCAGCGGCACGGTGATCGGCATGGCCGACGCCAGCGGACGCCTCCTCGGCCTCGGACGTGACGCGATCCGCGGCGTCGGCGCCCGTCTGGACCGTACCCAGGGGCGTGCGGAGCGGACCGATGTGCTCCGCGCGGCGCACACGGTCATCGTCGTGGTGGCCTTCTTCGAGGCGATGGAGGAGTTGGAGCTTCCGTTCGCCCTCGCCTAGGTGCGACTGACCCGGGACGAGCAACTCACCCTTGCCCGAACCGAATCGGGCCCGCCCCCGCAGACGTCGGATCTGGTGTCGCTGCTGCTCGCCACGGACCTGCCCTGCCCGGCACCGCACATACCGGCTTCGGCGCTCACCGCGATGCTGCTCGCGAGTTACGCGGACTACGCCCGCAGGTTCTGCGCCTTCCTGGAAGGCCTTGCCCTTTGGGAACACATGGACGCGTTGCGGCGCCTTCGGGCCCGTACGGCTCTCATGGATGATCTGCCGCGCGTGGCTCATGACCGATACCAGAGTCTGTACGTCGAGCTCGCCAAAGAGGCGCCCGAATTCGGCTTCTGGGTCACACACGTGGCGCAGCAGGCGATCCACACAGACGTCGGCCGTGCCCTGTCCGGGATCGAGACTCTCCTCACCCGCACCACCGAGGTGCTGCGCCCGCCGGCCGACGTGGCCTCCGCGCTGACACGCGCTCACCGGGCGGCGCTCGCTCACCCAGTGCTGGACGCCGCGTCGGCGCCGGACGGCATCAGGATCCCCACCCTTCAGGACCTCTACCTCGACCCGGACTTCCGCGTCAGTGCCGTCTCCGGGCAGGCCGCACCGGCCGACCACGAGTGGTGGGGACGGCTGCCCCTCCGTCGAGACCTCACCCGCTACCTGGCCGGGGCCCTCACCTCTCCTCAACTCGCCGAGGCGCCCCTGCTGATCCTGGGCCAGCCCGGTGCCGGCAAATCCGTCCTCACCCGGGTGCTCGCCGCACGGCTCCCCTCCGTCGGTTTCCTCCCCGTGCGCGTGCCGCTGCGGGACGTCCGGGTGGAGGACGAACTGCAGGACCAGATCGAACAGGCGATCCGCGCCTCCACCGGCGAACGGGTCAGCTGGCCGGAACTGGTACGCGCGGCAGGAGGCAGTACTCCCGTTCTGCTCCTGGACGGCTTCGACGAGTTGCTGCAGACGACCGGCGTCCACCAAACCAACTTCCTGGAGCGCGTGTCCCAGTTCCAACGGCGTGAGGCGGATCAGGGACGACCCGTGCTGGCCTTGGTGACGAGCCGGACCTCCGTGGCCGACCGTGCCCGATACCCCACCGGCATGGTCGTCCTGCGCCTGGAGCCCTTCCGCGCCGAGCAGATCACGACCTGGCTGGCCGTGTGGAACGAGGCCAACACGACCGGACCCTCGGCGCACGGCCGCGGCCCCCTCACCTGGCAGCACCTCGAACGGCACGCCGAACTAGGGACCGTATTGAGTTCCGATCAATGGGTGGCTCGGGTGAGGTCCTTGAGCCAGATCATCGAGGCGCGTAGGTGGAGGCCGGCGAGGTAGCTGTCGGGAGACTTGTCGTACCGGGTGGCGATGCCACGCCAGGCCTTCATCTTGTTGATCAGCCGCTCGACGGTGTTCCTCTCCTTGTAGAGCTCGGCGTCGAAGTCGACGGGCCTACCGCCCTGGGAGCCCTTCTTCTTGCGGTTGGCCAGCTGGTCCTTCTTCTCCGGGATGACCGCACGGATGCGGCGTTTGCGCAAGTGGGCGCGGTTGGCACGGGAAGAATAGGCCTTGTCGCCCGCCACGGCGTCCGGCCGGGTGCGCGGACGGCCCACGGGCAGACGGACGCGCATCTGGTTCAGGACGGGGATGAACTGAGGGCTGTCGGCGGCCTGCCCGGCGGTCAGGAGCAGCACCAGCGGGCGGCACCTGCGGTCGCCGGTGAGGTGGATCTTGCTGGTCTGCCCGCCCCGGGAGCGGCCCAGCGAAGCGGCCTTCAGCCGCAGCCGGTGCCGACGCCGGACGCGGCGCCACTCCTGCCGTCCGGGGTCGGTGTCGATGTCCTGTCCGGTTCGTCCGTTGTTGTCACCCCCTTTGACCTGGCTTTTTCTTCGGCCGCGGCCTTCTCCAGCGCGGTGAGGACGTCTGGGCTCAGGTGCATGCCGGCCGCGTCCTGGTGGGCGCGCACGGTGGTGGAGTCGATACTGACCAGGGACAGGTCCACCTCGTCCCGCCGGGCCGCCTCCGCGATCAGCCCCTCCAGCAGGGCCTGGAAGACGCCCGCGTCGCGCCACTGCCTAAAGCGGTTGTGCACGGTGGGCCAGGCACCGAACTCAGCCGGCATCTCCCGCCACTGCCCACCGGTCCTGAACCGCCAGATCACCCCCTCGAACTGCTGCCGCAACCGCTCGGGATACGGACCGAACCGGCCGATCGGCAGATAGGACTCGATGAACTCTCATTCAGCGTCGCTCAGTTGCACCTGCGTCATGACACCAGGTCTACCGGCTCACGCCGTGCCGCGAGGTCGAATCCCGCAGATTGATCACAACTGGATACGGTCCCTAACGAAAAACTCAGTAATCACTCGTCCGGTCACAGGCCCAGGACCGTCGCCACCAGTTCGCTGCGGCTGCGGACACCGGTCTTCGCGAACACACTCTTCAGATGGTCCTGCACGGTCGCCGCGGTGATGTGCAGTTCCACGGCGATGGTCCGCGACGGCAGACCGGCGACGACTCGCGCCAGCACGTCCCGCTCACGCGGTGTAAGCCCGTATGCGAGCAGCAGTATCTCGGCCACGTCGGCGGCCGGCGCCGGATGTACCGTCACGGCGATGGCCGCCGGGTGCGGGCCACCACTCAGCGGCGAGGCCTGGACGGAGAGCCACCGGCCCGAGCGGCCGCGGATGCGTCCGTACGCCGGCAGCTCAGCGCCTCTTCCCCGTGCGGCCACCTCCAGGATCGCGGACGGCAGTTCCGCCTGCGACGGGCCCAGCTCGTCCCGCCAGAGTTTCGCGGCCAGGTTCTCCGAAAACAGCCGCAAGTCCTGGTCGAGCAGGAGCACTCCGGCCTCGGACGGGCCCGCAGCGGTGTCGTCGGGTGCCCGGTGGGCGGCCCGGCGCAGGGCCGCACCGACCGGGGCGGACAGCCGCCGCAGGACGCCGACGTCGGCCGGGGTGAAGTCGGGCCGCCGGCCGCCGCGGAAGAGGGCGACGACGCCCCAGCAGCGGCCGTCCACCACGAAGCCCGCCCGCAGCTCGTGCCGTGCGTCGATCATCGGCAGCACGGTCCGGTAGCGGTGGCTGGATTCCGGATCACCGCCAGTGGCCGCACCGAGCGTGCCCGCGGACACCTCGGAGCGGGCCAGCGCCGCGAACTTCAGGACGTCGTCCACCAGGTACTCGTTGTGCGCGGCGGCCGCGGCCGCCTCCGGTACGAGCCCGGCGCTGACTTGGTCGGCGGTCAGCAGCGTCATCGGGTCGATCGTGCTGAAGCAGTAGGAGTCGGCCGGGATGAGGCGTGTCAGCCGGTCGGCGATCCGGCGGCGCAGTATTCGGGAGTCGAGGTCGAGACGGCAGATCGCCTCGATGTCGCGCACGGTCTCGCGCCGGATCATCGGGGAACTCACCCTTGCCACGGTATCCCAGAAATGTGGGAGGGCCGCCCGACCTCCAGGCGCCTACCGTGGGTCCGAGAAACCCCAGGTCACCGGAGGTACACCGACATGTCCCCGTCCATGCTCAACGTCGGACTGGATCCAGCGCTGGTGGACGACGCGCCCTCGTCACGGGCGGCGTTCCCTGAAATCGACGCCGAGGCGGTCCGGGCCGGAATGGCCGCGGGCCGGGCTCGGCTCGAGGAGCTCGGCCTCAGTGTCGATGTCTGCCTGCTCGACTACGGCCGCACGGCCGAGGCGGTCTTTCGCGCCGCGTTGACCGCCAAGGACTACGACATCGTGCTGATCGGCGCCGGCGTCCGGCTGGACCCGGAGCTGACCCCGCTGTTGGAGGTGCTGGTCAACACCACCCACGAGCTGGCACCCGGCGCGAAGCTCTGCTTCAACGTCAGCCCGACGACGGCTGTCGAAGCCGTCCAGCGGTGGTGGCCCGAACACAAGCCGCTGGTCTAGGCGCTCCATAGCACTCAAGAGACGATTCGATGAACGGGAGGCGGTCTTCCGCCATGTCTGCAAGAGCACTCGAGGACAAGGTCGCACTGGTCACCGGCGGCAGCCGGGGCATCGGCCGGGCGATCGCGGAGCGGCTCGCCCAGGACGGCGCCGCCGTCGGCGTCACCTACGCCCGCGACGAGACGGCGGCGAGCGAGACCGTCGAAAACATCCGCAAGAACGGAGGACGGGCCTTCGCACTCCAGGCGGGGCTGGGCGAACGCGGCGACGCGGCCCGCCTCTGGGCCGCCTTCGACGCCGCGGGCACGGAGCACGTGCCCGACGGGAAGCTCGACATCATCGTCAACAACGTCGGCATCGGGGATTTCGCATCCCTGGAGTCGTTGACCGAGGACGCCTTCGACAAGGTCTTCGCCGTGAACGTGCGTGCACCGTTCTTCGTCACGCAGCAGGGACTGCCGCGCCTGCGCGACGGGGGCCGGATCATCAACATCTCCAGCTCCGTGGCCCGCCTGGCCACGCCGGGAATGATCGCCTACGGCGCCACCAAGGGAGCCCTGGACAACTTCAGTCTCGCCCTCGCCAAGGAGCTGGGCCCCCGGGGCATCACGGTCAACTCGGTGGCCCCCGGAACCGTCCTCACCGATGCCAGCGCGGCCACCCTGCTGGGCGATCCGCATGCCGAGGCGCAAGCGGCGTCTCTTGCCGCCCTCGGCCGGATCGGGCGGCCGGAAGACATGGCCGACATCGTGGCCTTCCTCGCCTCCGACGACGCACGCTGGGTAACCGGCCAGGTCATCGACGCAACGGGAGGCATGGCCCTCTGACGTGCTAAGGAGAGGAACACCGTCGAGCGGCTGATCAACAAGATGAAGGCCTGGCGTGGCATCGCCACCCGGTACGACAAGTCTCCCGACAGCTACCTCGCCGGCCTCCACCTACGCGCCTCGATGATCTGCCTCAAGGACCTCACCCGAGCCACCCATTGATCGGAACTCAATACGGTCCCTAGCCTCCCAGCCCCTGCTGTTGACGATGCTCGCGTTGTACGACGCCGCCGAGGGCGCTCTGCGGCGCGCCGACGACGACTTCGACGTCACCGAGTTGTACGAGCAACTGCTGTCCTCCTTCGCCCGGCGCGAGGTCGGCAAAACGACACTCCATGCCCTCCCCGACGAGGACACGGCCGCCCTCGTCGAGCAGGAGCTGCAACGCCTGTCGCTCGTGGCCTTCGCCCAGCTGAACCGGGGCCGCCAGTGGGTGTCGGCCGACGAACTCGAGCAGGACCTCACCGCCGTACTGGGCAGGCAGCCGGTACGGCCACCGGGATTCCGCACCCCGCTCACCGCCGCCGAAACGGCGCTCGGCCGCTTCTTCTTCGTCCAGCGAGCCCAGTCAGTGCGGGACGGCCAGGTACTCGCCACCTACGAGTTCCTGCACGCGACCTTCGGCGAGTATCTGGCCGTACGCCTCACCCTGCACCTGCTCACCGACCTGCTCGCACCCCGCCCCGCGCTCTCCCTCGGGGACGCCCGCATCGACGACGACCTCGCCTACGCGCTGCTCTCCTACACCTCCCTGGCGTCCCGGCAAATGCTGCGCTTCGCGCGGTCGCTGACCGGCAGGCTGTCCGCGACTGAACGGCGCCGGCTGGCCCGGACCCTCATCCAGGTCCTGCCCCAGCACACGACCCGCACCGGCGACCAGCACCCGGCCTACCGGCCCGCTCTCCTGCGCACCACGACACGCCACGGCCTGTACGGTTCCAACCTCGTGCTCCTGACGGTGCTGCTCGCCGAGCGCTGCTCCGCCGCCGAGCTGTTCCCGGCCTCCGCGGACCCGCCGGGTGCCTGGCACCGGCACTGCCTGCTGTGGCGCTCGGCGATGAACGAGAGCCAGTGGACGGACTTCGCTCTGTCCCTCGACGTGCATCACACGTGGGACGACGAGGGCCGGGCCCTGGAGATATCGCTTCGCTCCGAGCCAGGCACCCCACCGCAGCCCCTCGACATGAACTGGCACTTCCGCTACCCGCGAGGCAGCGGAGGCCCAGGTTGGTCACGGTCGTACTGGGACGAGCTGTGGCACAAGACGGCCGTGTCCGGCGGAACCAATGACTCGGTGATGCGGCATGCCCTGGACCCGGTGTTCCGGTGGCTCGGCCAGGCCGTGACCGTGTTCAGTCCGGTCGACGGTGCTCCGGCCTCGTCACTCGCCCACGACCTGCTCGAACTGCTGCTGGCCGATCGCCCGACCATGAGCGACAGGGAGCTGGGCGATCTCTACGACCGGGCGGTCCGGGGAACGCGGCCGCTGATGGACATGCGCCACCCCCACCTGGTATCGGCCGTGCACACCCTTCTCACGGTCTTCGGCCAGGACAGGGGGCGGGTCCCCGGTGACGCGCACGACGACGTCCTGCTGTTTCTGGCACAGCTCATTCGGCTCATGTTCGGTGACAGCGAGAGGGTACAGCCGTTGCCGGTGACCGTCTCCGATGCGCTGTCCCATGCGCTGGCGTCCCACCGACCTCTGGTGCACGCCCTCGTATCGACGGAGGACCGGGCCCTGATCGCGCGCCACCACGATCCGGCCACCGGCCCACCGGAGTGAGCAGTCGGGCCGACGGCCGGCGAGGCAGTCGGTTGGCGGCCCTGACTGCTTCCAGCGGGTTCCACAGCATCTGCTCAGCGACGACGATCTCCTCGACCGGCCGGCAGACCAGCCGCGAGGTCGCCTCACGAGCGACCGCTTCGCCGTCATCCGGGTTGGACGCCTGATGACGGGCTGCCTCGATGAGTTGCCGGAACTGCTGCCTGTCCATGGAGGCGAAGCCTGCCACCCGGCCCCGCTTCCGCTCCGCGCCCACCCCGTTCCCCCGGGTCGGGTGGCCCCCGGCTGGACGCTCCACAGAATGCGGGTAACGGCCTCGTCGGACACACCGAACCGACGGGCGTAGCCTCGGAATCGCCGCGTATGTGACATACAGTCATCTTGTTTCAGGATACTGGCAGTTCAGCTTCACGGCCGGTCACTTCCCGTGCCTCTCCCTGCGGGCCTGCTGGAAGGCGTCGGAGATCGTCTCGACGGCTCCGGACAGGAGACCCTTCGTCGCACCGCGGGCCCCCGACTCCTTGATACGTCCCGGCAGTTCGGTTACTCCGGCAGGCTTGCGCGGGCCTGCCTCCAGGTCAAGACGGTTGCATGCCTCGGCGAAGCGCAGATAGGTGTCGACGCTGGCCACCACGATGCGCACGTCGATCTTCACTATCTCGATACCGACGAGCGAGACGCGTACGAAGGCGTCGATCACCAGGCCCCGGTCGAGGATCAGTTCCAGCACGTCGTAGAGGCCGCTGGACCCTCCCCCACCGCCTTGCTGCGCCACTACGGTCACCGCCACCAGCCCCTTCCCTCAGGTGGTGTGGGCCCGTACCGGCGACCTGCCGCACGCCCGGCCCGGCGGAATCCGGGATGCGCACGGGGAGGGCCTCGCACGGCCCACGGTTCTCGGCTGCCCGGCTGGCAGCGTCCTTCTTGCGGATTACCCCTGCTCCGCCACTCAAACAGACGTCCGAAACGGATCCGGTCCTCTGAAGCGGCGGGAAAGGGGCGGCCGTGCCCGGTTCAGCCCAGCCGTGGATGCAGGCCCGGACCGTGGCCGGTGAGCGGGGTCAGGGACAGGTCGGTCCGCTCCTCGCCTGGCTCCAGCAGGGTGTCCACTTCAAAGGATCAGCCTCAGAGATCACTTACACCACTCCAGCGGACGTGACGCGGTGCGCGGGCTCGGGAGTCCGCCACCTGTAGGGCGGCGAAGCCGGCGTGCGAGGGGTGAGGGAAAGTCGTGGTGAAGGCCGGCGGCTCCCCACGGTGCCGTATGCCGCGCATCTCCCCGTCGACCCGGTCGGTGCTCGGCCATCTGCAGCAGGGAGGGCTCTTTGAGCTCCCGCTGCTTGATGGGAGAGCTCACTCATCATGATTCCCGGTCATCCGGGCCCTGTGCGGTGGCCGACCTGAGCCCGTGGGCAAGGAGGCGCGCCCGATGCGACCTCGGTGAAGCGCTTCGGTCGTGAGCCGGGGACGCGGCCGAGGGCCGCAGCCAGGTGAGCGGTCCTTGCCGAAACGGCAAAGAAGATGGCCGGAGGCTCAACTCGACAGGCACATTTCATCCATGACCGATCAACAACAGACCATGCATGAGGTCATGAGCCTCCTGGCGCCGTCCATGGCTGCGGACGGCCCCGTTCACCAGGTTGCCACCCGGTTCGTGCAGACCTACAGCCTGACGCGTGTCGACCCCGACTTCCACGAGTTGTTCGCCGAGACCGTCGAGGTGTGGCACAGCTTCGACCACGAGACCGTCTCGCTGTCCGGCGGTGAGTTCGCGGGTGCGATGGTACGGATGCTCCGCGCGACCAAGGACATGGTCCGTGGCCACTGCGACCGGATCTGGTCCCTCACGGTTGACCACGACGGCTTCGCACTGGCCGCGACCGCCTCCGGTGAGCTGGAGGACGACACCCCGGTGCGCATCTCCCGCTGCCTGCTGGTGACCGTTCGCGATGGCCGCATCACCCGTATCGATGAGTTCGGCGACCAGCGGCAGCGCACACCACTCGACGAGGCCCTCCGAGCGGCCGGCCGATTCCGCAGCTAGACCCCAGCCCCGAACACCTCCCGGCAAGGATTCACCATGGACGTCTTCCTCACGGGCGCGAGCGGCTACATCGGCGGAGCCGTCGCCCAGCGCCTGATCCGCGACAAGCACACCATACGCGGCCTGACCCGCACCCCCGGCGTGGTCGATGCTCTCGCCGCGGCGGGCATCGAGCCGGTCGTCGGCGACCTCGACGACACCGCCCTGCTCGAGCGGGAAGCCCGGCGGGCGGACGCGGTCATCAACACCGCCAACAGCGATCACCGCGGCGCCGTCGAAACCTTCATCGCTGCGCTGCGCGGCTCGGGAAAGGTACTCGTCCACACCAGCGGAACCAGCGTCATCGGAGATGACGCCCAGGGGCAAAGCGCCTCCGGCACGGTCTTCGACGACTCCATTGCGTTCAGTCCGGGTAACCATCCCATCCGCCGTGCCCGCTACGACGTCGAGCGCACTGTCGTCGATGCCGGCGACACGGGGCTGCGCACGGTCGTACTGTGCAACTCGCTGATCTACGGCAACGGAACGGGCCCCCGCCCGCAGACGGTATTGATCCCACCGCTGGTCAACCAGGCCCTCAGCAGCGGCATCGTCCGCGTGGTCGGACGCGGCCTCAACCGATGGTCGACCGTACATCTCGACGACATGACCGACCTCTACCGGCTGACTCTCACCGAGCCCGCGGCCGCCGGGTTCTACTTCGTGGAGGGGGGCGAGGACGCCTCGTTCGCCGAGATCGGACAGGCAATCGCCCGCCGTCTTGGCCTGGGGCCGGTCGAGCCGTGGGACCTGGACTCTGCCGGGGCCGCGTGGGGTGAGGGATTCGCCCGCTATGCGCTCGGCACCAACAGCCGCGTCCGCGCCACCCGCGCTCGGGCTCTCGGCTGGCGACCCTCGCGTCCATCCGTCACCGACTGGATCGAACGCGACATGCCCCTGCCGTGATCCGGGCAATCCGGAGTGGGCACCGCGTCCATCAAACAGGGAGCGACCCTGCGCCGGGTTCCACGGCTCCGGCTGGGGATGTCTCGTCGGAACAGGACGTCGTTGCCGGTCAACCGGGGACCGGAAGTGCTTGCAGTCGCTCGAACGCGGTGGTGATCACCTGGGTCCAGGGCCAGTGGCGGGCCAGGCGGAGCCAGAGGCGGCGGCCAGTGGTGACGAGCTGGGCGGCGGTGGAGAAGAGCCCGGCCGCAGGCGCTCGGGCTCCCAGCGCCGTGCCTCGCCGGTGAGGGCCGGCATGGGCATCCGGGCCACCAGGTCCAGGGCGAGCTGGACGATCTCCGGCCAGACGCGGTTCTGGTCGGCTTCGTGCAGGGGCAGGTTCCGCAGCCCGGTGTCGCGGGCGGCTCGGATGCGGTCCTCGGCCCGTGCGCGTTGGCGGTGCCGCAGCTCCAGGGCCGCAATCAGGGCACCGGTGGCGTTGGTGGCGAAGCAGGTGATCCGCATGCCGTCGGCGTCGGCGATGTGCAACTGGGCTCCGGGGTGCGGCCGTTCTTTGCGGACGATCAGCCGCATGCCCTTCGGCCAGCCCTTGAGGACGTCACCGGCGAGTTCGGCGACCCACGCACCGTCGCGTATGGTGCCGTCAGGTTCGATCGCGGGCGTCCAGGCGGAGGCGGGGACGAGCGGGACGGCCTGATGGATGGCATCGGTGATGACCATCCCGACCGAGCAGGACAGCCACCGTCCCCGCTGCGTGAGCCAGTTCAGGAAGTCGTGGGTGCCGTCGGCGGAGTCGGTGCGGATCAGGGCCCGCCGTCCGCGCCGGTGCTGCTTCGGCAGTTGGGCCGGCGCCTGCCGGGCGATGGCGATGTGGTCGGCCGCGGTGTTGCTGCCCGCGTTGCCCGGCCGCAGCAGGCCCGCGACCGGCTCCCGGAGCCACCTGGGCCGTGGTCGACGAACGCGACCAGCGGGTGGTGGCCGAAGGTCCTCTTCCAGGTCGCGGCGGCGTCCTGCTTCCCCGAGTGGGCCTGGACCAGCACGCCGTCGATGTCCACGACCACCTCGCCGGCCGCATTCGGCGCCGCGCCACCGGCCAACTTCCAGAGCCGCTGCCGGACTTCGGAGCATGCCTGCCGGATCGCCGTGAGCGCGCGGGGACCGGCCGCGGCGAGGACGTCGACCAGCCGGGACACCGTCGGGTAGGAGGCGACCGGGCCGAACAGGTCGGGCTCGGCCCGCAGCATGGCCACGTCGGACAGGCAGTCCCCGCCCAGCGCGACGGCCAGGGCGAGGTCGAGCACGACCTTGCCGGGATCGTGCACCGCCCCTGGCCTGCGCCACGGCTCCAGCGCCGTCGGCAACGCGGCGTCCGGGCCGGTCCGGCGGACGGTCTCCGCCATCAGCACCGCGCCGGCCTGCGAGACAGCACCAGCCCCACCGCCCCGGACGCGCGGATAGAACCCACTACGCCTCTTCACTCGGGGAGTGCTTCTTCCTCTGCGGCAACTGGACCCTGGACAAGCCCTGTCGTCCCAGTTCAGAGGCGCTCTCCGTTTGGTTGATCAGGACCCGGACAAGCCCACGCGGGACCGTCTGACCGTCCGAAACGGCCGCGCATGCCAGTGTCGCGCTCGAGGACGGCCAGGCCGCTCAGCGGCAGGCGATGCTGTGACTTCCCGATAGAAGTCCGGCCAAGATCATCCCACTGCCCCTTTTGGGCTCACCTTGGCCAGACCCCCAGAACGCCATGACCGCGGCGACCACCACCCCGACCGCGGTAACAATGGCACCGAACGCCGCTGAAGAAATCCGACCGAGTTCCACCGTTTGCTATACAGACCCCCCGCTCGGGCGCGCGTCCAGTCGCCGGTAAGCGCGGCCGCGCACGGCCTCGATGAACGGGAGAGCGCGGGGTATCCGGGAGGCTACGACGCTGTCCCGACTCCCCTTCGAGGAGGTCTGCACCGTGCTCTCGCTCAAGCGCTTACTCGACCGCAGTCTGACCGCTCAGGCGACCCTGGTCTTCCTGCTGGGACTGAGCATCACGGCCCTGTTCCGCAGGGACGAGCACCCGGCCGTCTGGGTGTTCCAGAGCGCTCTCTACACCGGGATCGCCGTCGCGGTCCTGGCCGTCCAGCGCCGCCGGGCCGCCCGGGCCGTGGGCACCGACGCGGGCGGACTCGCCGATCTGAACCGGAAGATCCGGCACCATGAGGTGCCGCAGGACCCCGAGGAGCAGGCGGCCATGCGACGGCTGGCCGCCGAGCAGCTCGGCCAGATGGAGCGGGCGGGCAAGTGGCTGCCGTACTGGCTCGGCGCCATGGGCCTCGTCACGGTCGGCATGTTCGTCCTGGGGGCCGTCAGCGGATCCCTGGTCTTCCCCCTTCTCTTCGCGGCCGGCATGGTCGCACTGTGCTCCTGGGTCCTGTGGATGCGCCGCCGCTCCCTGGACCACCTCCGTTGGATGCGCCAGGCCCTACGACAGGAGTGAGCGGCCGGGGAGGGCGGGGGACGGTGGGCAAGTCCCCGAAATCGGCGGCCTTCCGAAGCGGTGAACCCGCGTGGCGGAGGTCTCGGCAGGGCAACGCGTGAGGACACTCCCAGCCCTACCCATCACGGCGCAGGGTGCGCCGGTTGACACCGAGGCGTTCGGCGAGTTCGGCCCCGGACCGGTCGCGGTGGGTCTGCAGCAGGGAGAGCAGCTTCAACAGCCGCCCGGAGGTCTCCAGCATGCCGTAAGACTGCCGGAAGGTGAGGACCGAAACTGGCCTGGGGACTGTTCTGAGTTCAGATCACGTGGGGGGTTGGAGGCCGCGGAGTCACAGGATGGCGCCGCGTAGGTGGAGTCCGGCGAGGTGGGCCAGTGGTGTCATATTCAGCTCATTGGGTGGCATCCGATGGCTCATACCAGAGGCTCGTCATCGGCGAGCGCACGGTCCAGCCCAGCGAGGAGTAAAGCGCCCGGCCGTCGGGCGTGCCGACCAGGAGGCCAGTCTCCGCACCTGCCTCGTACGCGGTGCTCTGCAGCGTGCGCATCACCAGGCCGCCGAGGCCCTTGCGCCGGTGCTCGGCGGCGGTCTCGACCTGGTCGGCCACGGCATGGGCGCCTACCTGGGCGATCTGTCCACGGGCGGCGAAGTGCCCGGCACGCGTGCGGACCAATACCCGGCTGACGCCGCCCCGGGTCCAACTGGTGAGCGTGTACCCGCCCGGCACCTCGGGGCGCTCCGGTACCAGGTGACAGGTCATCAGAAAACCGGGGCTGTCGCGCCGCCAGCCCGGCCCGACCCAGGGCAGGACCGCCTGGTCCTCGGCGAACAGCTTCAGCCACGTCCCGGGCGCGCTCGTCGCGGCGACGATCTTGCGCACATCGGCCTCGGAGGGCTCCGGCAGAACGTGCCGGGCGACGTGCTCGGGTCGCCCGACGTCGATCGTCCACCCCCACGGCTCGTCGACCGGGTCCGAGCTGCCGCGGGAGACGACCCAGCCGTTGATCCACATCCGCACGAGCTCACTGATCCTGGTGTCCGGCATCGCCGCCCGCCCCCTGAATGGTAATAGGTGATAGTACAAAATGGACCTTACGCAACAGGGGGAGGATTTGACCATAGGAGCAGGTCGCTCGGCCAAGGACCACGAGCGATTGCCATGGGTAGCCACTGGGACTGTTCCGAACCGGACTGGGAGTCCGTGGCGGGACGTCCCTGAGCGCTACGGATCCTGGTCGACCGTCTCGGCCGGTTCCAGCTGTGGGTGGCGGCTGGAACCCTTCAGGCATGGATGGACGGGATGATCGCCAAGGCCGCCACGCGGGGCAGGTCGACCTCAGCCCGGTCAGCGTGGACTCCACGGTGGCCCGCGCGCACCACCACGCGGCCGGGATGGTCGTCGACCCGGAGTTGCTGCGGAATCCGGAGAAGGCCGTCGCGGAGGAAAAAGGGGCTTCACCAAGGGGCAGAACAAACCGCTACTGGCGGTGCCCGACCCGACCGACGAGACGGACGACGCGACTCGCGAGCAACGCCGCCGCGTGCGCCGCCGCAAGGCCCGGCTCCGCGCGGCTGAGCCGGGGCGCTCGCGCGGCGGGCTGACCACCAGGACCCACCTTGCGGCCGAGCGCCACTGTCGGCCGTTGTCCTTCATGCTCACGCCCGGGCAGGCCGCCGACGCCGCTGTCCGACCCCGGTACCCACGGAGGTGATCCGGCCGATGCGCTCCACCTGGTCGTCCCCTCGCTGCCGGGATTCGCCTTCTCCACCCCACTGGCCGGACCGGTCATGGCCCGGCAGGCCGGCGAGATGCTGGGGGTGGATATCAGCGTGCGGGCCAGACTGGAGCCGCTGTGCGGGAAGCCGGCCAGGCCGGCCGACCGCGGCTGGCTTCGGAAACTTCCCGACGGCCGGTTCACCGCTCGCCTGTGACCAGGGACGCTGCCGCCCTGATGGCGCTCGTTGATCGAATTCCCCACCCCTCAGGCTGTTCCCCGGGTCTGCTCATCCGGGACGTCTTCTCTGCCCGTGCAGCGGTCCGTACGACTTTGATGGTGCGGGAGCGCGGGGCGCGCCTACGGCAGCGGGGTTTGCACGTGCCGTAGCGGCATGTGGTCCAGTAGGCGGCGAGCACGACATTGAGAGGTTCCCTCGCATGCCCCTTCCTGCTGTTCCCCGCCGGGTCAAGATCGGCGATGCCGCCGCGTTCGCCGGAACCACACCCCGCGCCATCCGCCACTACCACGCCATCGGGCTCCTCGCCGAACCGGAACGCGGCAGCGACGACCGCCGCCGCTACGGATACGACGACATGATCCGCTTGCTGTGGATCCGCAGGATGGCTGATGCGGGTATCTCCCTGGACGACATCCGGGCCGGCTTCGAGGGCGCCACCGGCATCGAGCAGTCCCTGGCCCGGCTGGAGGAGTCCCTCGTCTCCAAGGCTGCCGCCATCGAGGCCCAGCGGGCCGCCGTGCACCGTCTCCGCGAGGTGGGCAGCCCCCTGGGCCTGCTCTCACCGCTGGTCAGTGGCCGCCTGCGCGATCTGCCGCCCGAAGCCCTGCGCCTGGCCGATCTCGATACCCTCCTGGTCACGGAGCGTATCCTCGGCTCCCTGGGCGCCGCCGTCCAGGCCGACCGGTTCATCGTCCTGGCCATCCACCCCGAACTGCGGGCCGAGGAGGACCGACTGGCCGAGGCCGAGGCGGCCCTGGACGACACCATGTCCCCCGACGACCCCCGCATCGAAGACCTGGCCGCCCAGCGGTGTGCTCACGAGACCGCCCTGGCAGCCGCCATCGAAAGATCCGGCCTGGAAGAGGCCCTCAACAGCCTCCTGGACCGGGAGGACGAGCACACCGGCGAGGAGGAAGGCGGAGCGAGGATGAGCGTGATGGAGGCCATCGGCAAGATGCCGTACGACTTCTCCCCGGCCCGCGTCCGGTACGAGGAACGTGTCATCGAACTGCTTCACTCGGCCGATCAGGACGGCGACACCCCACGGACCCGCTGACTGGAATCGGCGCCCACCAGGGCCCGGACAACCGGGCCGGGAACTCCCACCGGCCGACGAGGCAACGCGAGCGCGCGATGAAAGGCTTCCGATCGGTAGGTGCCGCACAACGGTTCCTGGCCGCGTTCAGCGGCATCTCACCCCACATCCGACCTCGCCGTCCCCTCCTCACCGCCCCGAACTACCGCGCCGATATGATCACCCGCATCGCCGGCCTGCCCGCCGCAACCTGAGCCGCTGTTACCACCGAAGCCGAAACGCGCCGAACCGGCTCACCCCCTCGAGCACTCGCTCAACCTGGCGACGCCGGCGCGGTAGTCGACCTCGCATCCGTCGCCCCCGGCCGGGGGCGACGGGCCAACGCCCCCTCGCGCGTCACCCGTTGTGGGAGTACCACGCCAGGCAGCGGCGCCACACCGCAAGGCCGGACAGTACGGCCAACAGGGCGACCAGCGGTGACAGATGGACCAGTACGGGCGAGACGGGCACCGTGTCGGCGTGACCGGTCAGCCATGCCGCCGGGTAGTAGCCGGCGAACGCGATCGGGATGCCGAACGTGAAGGCGCCCTGCAGGACCGCCGGAAACACACTCAGCGGGTAGTTGCCGAAGTTGCCCGCGGTGTTGTCGAGCCAGAAGAACAGGGACTCACTGCCCCGGAACCGCAGCACCAGACCCGCGATGTGCAGGTTGAGCCCCAGCTCGATCACCGTGGCGGCGGCGACCGCGACCGCCAGGAAGCACAGCGCGGCCGGCGACCAGGTGACGTCCAGCAGGGACAGGCACACGGTCAGCGACGCTCCGGCCACCACCAGGTCCCCCAGGGCGTTGATCGGCGCCTCGTACGTGAACACCTGGAGCAGCACCGGTGCCGGACGCGTGCGGAAGGCCTCGAAGCGGCCCTCCCGCAACAGGTGCGGGATCAGCCCGAGATTGCCGAAGAACAGCATGTACAGTCCGTGTCCGAGCATCCGGATACTGCTGATCAACAGGATTTCCCCGAGGCCCCAGCCGCCGAGCGAGGGGAACCGGCTGAAGATGACCGTCGCGAAGAGAAGCACCGTGATCTGGTAGGTCACACCGTTGGCGACGGCCATCGCAAAGTCCGCCCGGTTGGCGAGCTGGCTGCGCAGACCGGCCCGCATGATCACGGCGGCCAGCCGCAGCCTGCCCACCCGGCGGGCGGGCGCGGCGGTGCCGGGAGTCGTCGTCATCCGCGTCACCCTCCCAGCACGAGCAGTCGGCGGGCCGCGCGCTGCCACATCACGCGGCTCAGCAGGGCCAGTACGACGCACCACAGGGCCTGCTCGGCGACGTACGGCCAGCACTCCGCCGCGGGGATACGCCCCGTGTACAGCGAGACCGGCACGTTGACGGTCGCCGCGAACGGAAGGTGGACGGCGACGGCGCGCAGCCAGTCCGGGAAGAACCACAGTGGGATCAGTCCGCCCGACAGCAGCAGTTGGGCGAAGGCCGCCAGCCGGTTCACACCGAAGGAGGTGATGGTCCAGAAGCTGGTCAGGTCTACCAGCAGGCCGATCTGGTAGAAGACGATCTGACCGAGTCCGTAGGCCAGCACGGTGACCGCCGCGGCGGCCGGGGACGGCGGCAGCGCGACCAGCCCGCAGGCCACGCCCACCGCCAGGCCGGCCAGCAGCCAGGCCGTGGCGTACAGGCTCTCGCCCAGGCCGCGCCAGGCGCAGTAGCGGCGGGCGGAGAGCGGGCGGACGAACCAGAACACCACCGATCCGTCACGGATCTTGCTCTGCGCGGTCTCCTGGGAGGCCCCCTCCATGATGACCCGGCCGGTCCCCATGAGCGTGGCGAGCACCGAGTAGGTGATGGCCTGGGACATGTCGAGGCCGACGACCGTCTCGCCGCTCTCGCCGTACAGCGCGCGCCACAACAGTACGTACAGGAAGACCTGTGTGACGATCACGAAGGCCGTCGCGGCGATGCGCGGCCGGTAGGCCCACTCGGTGCGCGGCACCAGAGTCATGAGGCGGTGTGCGCGGGGGGACGGCCACGACGCCGGGTCGGGCCGGTCGGCCGGCTGCGAGGCGGGGGCGGAGCGGTCGGTGAGGCTCACGTGGCCACCCCCGCAGCTCCGGTCGCCGGCTCAGGGCGAGCGCGCCGGTGCAGGGCGCGCAGGACGTCCTCGGCCGTCGCCCCCTCGTAGCGCACCGAGCGGACCGGGTGCGCGGCGAGCAGCTCGGCGGTGACCTCCGCCCGGTCCGCCCCGGGGAGCGGCCTGACCCGCACGGTCGCCCCCTTGACGGACACGACCGTGGCCCGGACCAGGTCCAGCGGCGGCGGTGGCGTCTCGAACTCGACGAGGAACGACTGTTCGGCGTCGGCGGCGACGGCCAGCCGGTCACGCTGCCCGTCGTGCACGACCCGTCCGCGGTCGATGACGACGATACGGCGGCACAGTGCCTCGACCTCCGCCATGTCATGGGTCGTCAGCACCACCGAGTGGTCGCCGGTGGCGGCCAGCCGTGACAGCAGCTCCCGCACCTGGTCCTTGACCATGACGTCCAGGCCGATGGTGGGTTCGTCGAGGAAGAGGACCCGCGGCCGGTACAGCAGGGCGGCGGCCAGATCGCACCGCACTCGCTGGCCCAGTGAGAGGAACCGTACCGGGGTGTCCCAGAATTCGGAGAGGGTGAGTACGTCGTCGAGTTCGGTCAGTGTCTCCCGCCAGACCTCGTCGGGCAGCCCGTAGACGTCGCGGAGGATGGAGAAGGAGTCCCGTGCGGGCAGGTCCCACCACAACTGTGTGCGCTGCCCGAAGGTGACGCCCATGTTCCGGGCGTTGCGCTCCCGGTCGGCGTAGGGGTCGAGCCCGCAGACCCGGACCGTGCCGGTGTCCGGCAGCAGCAGGCCCGTCATCAGTTTGATCAGGGTGGACTTGCCGGCCCCGTTCTGTCCGAGCAGCCCGACGAACTCGCCCCGCGAGATGCGGAGGTGGACGTCGTCCAGTGCGACCGCGCGTTCCGTCGGCCGGTGGAAGGGGCGGCGGATGCTCCAGGCGCCGGCGGCGCCCCAGGTGCGGAACGTCTTGGTGACGCCGGTGACCTCGATCACCGGATCGGCACCGCTCATGAAGTGCTCCCGGACGGCGCCGGGCCGGTGCCTTTGGCCGTGACGTCCTGGGCGCCCCGCAGCACCGCGGCCTCCACCAGCGGGTGCAGCAGCTCCCCCACGGCCGTCAGCCAGCGCACCGGGACGACCCGGCGCAGCGCGCCCGGCACGAGTGTGGCCAGGGCCGTGCGGGCGGCGGGCCGTGTGGGGTCGGGGAATCTTCCGTCGGGCGCGCCGAGGTCCCGGGTGACCACACCGAGCGTGTAGGCGGTGCTCCACACCTCGGCGAGCAGGACGTCACTGACCCGGTCGTGCACGAACGCGCGGTGCGGGAGGGTCTCCAGCGCCTGCCGCAGCGCTCCCACGATCTGTTCCCGCCCGATGCCCCGCTCCGCCAGTGCCTCCTCCGCCGGCACCCGGCGCCAGCCGTCGGCGGCGGCGGGGTCGTGCAGGTAGACCACGGCGAGCTGCTCCCACCAGCAGAAGTACGGCACGGCGGTCATCGCCGGGAGGACGGAGCCGCCCGGGTCGGCGGCTGCGGACAGACAGGCGGCGCTGCGCGGGCCCATGACCTCGTTGCCCACGAGACTGGGCGGATTGGCGTGGTCGACCGGTCCGGCCACGGGGACGAGTTTGTCCACCCCCCGCAGGTGGTCGAGCAGGGTGACGTCGTCGGTCGCCTCGGGCGTGGCCTTCGCGGCCGCGTACTCCTCGAAGCCGAGAGCAAGCGGTGCGGGCAGCACCAGGGCCACCGACGGCAGGTAGTCGTCCACCACGGGCGCCCACGCGTGGCCGAGCAGCGCGGCGGCGCGGACGGCGTTCGCGGTGCGCGAGCCCCACTCCGTGAACAGGCTCAGGGACGCCTCCGGCCGCGCCGCCGCCAGCGCGGCGACCGTGCTCGCGAACCCCGGGAGCGGCAACGCGTCGTCCTGGACGACCAGGTGGTGCGTGGCGCCCGGTGCCACCGCCTGCCAGGCGCGGCGGGCGGTGCGCAGCGCCGACGGCGGCCCCCCGGGCTCCGGGTCGGTCACGATCCGCGCAGCCAGCGCGGGATGGGCCTCGCTCAACGCCCGTGCCGCGGCCGCGCGTTGCGGATGAGCCATGATCACGGTGGACAGGAGCGGGTCTGAGGGGTGCGGTGTCATTCTCAGGTCTTTCTCGTGGGCGGCGGGGTCGGAGGCTGAAGTCGGGGGTGGCGGGGCGAGGGGCGGCGACGGGAGTAACGTCTGTGCGGGCGGGCCCGGCCCGGGGGCTTCCGGGCCGGGCCCGCCCTCGGCTCACCGCTCGGTCTTGCCGAGGGCGGGCGGCACGCCGCGCATGGCCCGGTACAGGTGTCCGAGCGGTCCTGCCCAGTGCAGCAGCGGCTGGAGCAGGAAGGCGGGCACCAGTGCGAGGGCGGACGGCCACGTGGGCGCCTCGGTCCGTGCGGCGGCCCCGCGATGGACGGCCAGCCACTGACGCGCCTTCGTCACGCACCACGTGGCGTGCAGCACCGTGTACGCGCACGCCGTCGAGGCCCACACCAGCAGCGCACCGCCCGAGCCGTCGACGACGAGGGCCGCGATCGCGGCCAGCACCACGGCGGGACCGCCGAACCACCATGCCGTGTCGAGGCCCTCCTTGACGAGCACGACGGTGTTGCGCGGCCGGAAGGCGCGCAACACCGGATCGGTCAGCAGCCGCCGGCACCCGGCGAGCGAGCCATGGGCCACGAGCGCGTACGCCTTCCCGAGCGCCTCGGGCCGGGGGTAACGGTCGACCAGGTTGAACACGGGCAGGACGTCCATGACGGCACCGGCGGTGGACAGCTTGTAGCCGACGAGCAGATCGTCGACCGGTTCCTCGTACATGCCGATGGACACCAGGGTGTCGTGGCGGACGAACAGCCCGGCGCCGACCCCGTACACCACCGGCTCCGCGAGGGCCGTGAGTCCCGCGGGCAGCTGCGCGGACCGGATGCGGCGCCGGGCCAGGATGCGGTACGCCTCCACGCCCGTCCGGCGGCGCAGATCGGCCAGGGCGTGGGCGCGCATCAGTACGTCCGTGCCGCCGCGTCGTGCCGCGTGCGGTCGGCGCAGCTGGAGCGGGAGCTGCTGGACCAGGTCGGGCGCGGGTCCGTCGCCCCGGGACACGGTGGCCGCCAGCTGCTCCAGGCTGCTCAGGTCCGGCTGCGAGTCGGCGTCGTACAACCCCACGTAGGTGTAGGCCGGGTCGGCGTCCGGGGGGAGCACGTTTGGCAGTTGTTCGACGGCGTGCACGAGCTGACTGCTCTTGGCGCCCTCGTCCGTGTAGTGCAAGTGGTGCAGGCCGACCCCGGGGTGGTCGGCCGCGATCACCGGCAGCAGGGCGGCGGCAACCTCACGCGTGGTGGGGACGGCGTCGATCTCGGCACGCAGGGTGCCGGCCGGGTCTCTGGAGGCGCGGGTGCGCCGCACGGTCTCCGCGGCTCGGCCGGACGGCACGATCCCGGCGAGCCGGGCGGCCGCGTCCTCGGCGCCGCCGCTGACCAGATCGTCCGCCAGAGCGGGCACCCGTGCCGCCACGGCGTCCCGCTCCCGCTCCTCCCGCTGCGTGGTCACCACGACGACATGCAGCAGACCCAGTGGGTACGACAGCCCGGCCGCCGCCCGCACCACCTCGGCCAGCAACTCCTGTTCGCGAAGGGCCGGCACCAGCAGGACGACGTGCGGCGCCGCGTCGGCGACAGGCACGGCGTGCCGCCGCCGGTCGAGGACGCGGGCGGCGAACGCCGCTCGCACGCTGAGCAGGCCCCCCCACGACAGGACGCCCCACAGCACGACGAGTGCGACCGTGCTCATGACGGCTCCGCCTGTCCGGACGGGCCGTTCGGACAGGCGGACAGGTGCCGGTGCCCTCCCTCGGAGCGGGCCGCCTCACGCAGCGCCCGCACCGGCGGATACAGACCGGCGGCCCAGGTCACCACCTCGACAGGCGTCAGGCTCTCCGGGTCACCGACCGGGATGCCCGTCAGCAGTGCGGACAGCCGGGCGCCCAGGCCGAGCGGCACCGAGAACACGGCCTCGCCGGGCCCGTCGACCGCGGTGAGCGTCACCCGCAGATCGCCTTCCCCGACGGCCGGCACCACACGGACGAGGTCCAGCTCCGCGGACCGGGCCAGCACGTCGCCGCCCGGCAGAGCGGGCACGTGAGGTGTGCCGGGCGAGGAATGCCGTCGCCCCACGGTCATCTCGATGATCGTGTCGAAGAACCGGTTGGGAAACCGGCGGTACTGGCCGCGCAGCAGATGCCGCCGCCGTGGCAGCGCCGGATCGGCGTGCCGGGCCACCCGGTCGACGCGCGGGGCGGTGTCGTCGTCCGGCACCCTCACCCGCAGCTCCAGCGAGGTGTCCAGGGAGAAGGAGTAGTCGTCGCCGTCGCGGTGCACGCTGCGCGCGTCCTTGCCGACCTTGACCACGATCGTGTCGCGGAAGACCTGCACCTCGTCGTTGTACCGGCGGTCCCCGTACTTGTACTCGACGGACCGCAGTGTCCCGTCGGCGTGGAAGTTGGCGAGGACCACGGGCCGGTCGGTGTCCCGGGGTTCGGGGCCGAAGACGGAAAAGTGGGCGGCGCCGACCAGCGACAGCTTCTGCTGGTTGCGGTCGAGGACCTCCAGCGCGTACCGCCGGGGATCGGTCACCCCGAACAGCTCGTTGGCGAAGGGGCTGTCCAGGTCGGGCGCATAGACGTACAGGCCCTGGTGCGCCCCGTCGCCGTCCCACGGGCGTGCGGTCAGTTCCTCGTCGAGGCCCGCCCGGTCCTGGAAGGTGTGGAAGGAGTACGTGTGCGGATAGCCGTCCGGGTCGCGGCGCTGTGGAGGATGGACCACGAGGTGTCTCAGGCAGACGCTGCTGCGCCGCAACTCCCGCAGCTCGCCCGGCGGACCGGGAGCCGCGGTGTCCCCGGCGGGACGCCGGGACCGCGACGGTGAGGGTGCGCGGACCGCGGCGGCGAGGGCGGTGCCGAAGCCGTCGACGTGGGCCCGGGTCAGGTGGGGCATGGCGTAGAAGTGGTAGAAGAGCCGCTCCTCGTCCGTGCCGTCCGGCGCAGTCCACGACAGCATGTTGCCCACCAGGCGGTAGCACTCGGTGAGTTCGGCGGGCAGGCGGCCGCCCTCGTGGGAGAAGCCGGCGACGACGACGGTGTTGCCGGGTGAGGGCAGCACCACCGCGTCGGGATCGGCGGCGCGTATCGCGTCGGCCAGTCGGTCGCGTACGGCCAGACAGTGGCGGAACACCTGCCGGTAGCCGTCCGCCGCCACCCCGAAGACCAGCGACCACAGGGCGGCGGCCATCGCGCCGGAGCGTGACCCGGTGATCGTCTCGTCGAGGAAGCCGGACATCGGGGCGGGCACCGCGCCATGGCCCATCAGGCCCTTGCGGCACAGGAAAACCCCGCAGCTGTAGGGCATGAGGCCGGACTTGTGCGGGTCGAGCACGATCGAGTGCACGTGCGCGTTGCGGAAGTCGAAGGGCGTTTCCGGGGCGGTGAAGGGCAGGATCATGCCGCCGTGCGCCGCGTCCACGTGGTGGAAGAGCCTCAGGTTGCCGCCGTCCGCGGCCCGTCGTGCGAGCACGTCGGCGATCTCGTCCACCGGGTCGACCAGGCCGGTGTTGTAGTAGCCGGCGGTGGACACCACGATCACCCCGGTGCGGTCGCCCGCCGAGCTCTGTGCCGCGAGATCGTCCAGCGCGGCCTCCACCGCCGCGGCCTCCAGCCGCCAGGACGGGCCCGCCGGGCAGAGCCGCAGCTCGAGGCCGAGTATTTCCGCGGCCTTCGCCACGGAGTGGTGGGTGAGCGTCGACGCGAGGACGACGACCCGTCCGGCGTCCGCGGCACGCAGCGCGTTGCGGCCGACGCGCAGCCCGGCGAGGGTGCCCTCGTTGGCGCCGCTGGTGACGTACCCGTCGGCGGCGTCGGCGCGCAGGAGCCCGGCGAGCGCGAGGACCGCCTCCCGCTCCAGGCGTCGGGTGCCGCGGACGCCGTCGCCGAAGCGGGTGTGCAGGCCGACGTTGTTGGGGTTGCGTGCGGCGAAGCGGCCGAAGGTCTCCAGGGCCAGGTCGTGCGGTGCTGTCATGGCGAAGCCGAGCCGCACCGGGTCGTCCGGGGTGTGCCAGCCGGGCACCTCCGCGAGGCGGGCGTCGAGCAGCGCGTCCAACTCCCGCTTGGGCAAGGGGTTCTGCGGGAAGGGGTCGGCCTCGGTCGAACCGTCGTCCAGGTCGGCCATGTCAGTCCCCCTCCCGGCGCAGCACGCAGCGAAGGACGGCGCGCGGCCCGACGTCCAGGTCACGGACGTAGGTGTGCACCTCGCCCCGGGCGGCCAGTCCGGCCGCGGTGAACGCCGCGAGCACCTCGTCGACGGGCAGCAGCACCATGGGGACGTTGTCGGGCAGCAGGTACTGGCCGTCCTCCATGCCCGCGCGCAGCATGGGATCCAGGGTCTCGCAGGTGAAGGTGTTCAGGGCCAGCAGCCCGCCGGGACGCAGCACCCGGGCCAGTTCGGTGACCGTCGCCGCCCACTGGGTCCGGTCCACCGCGTTGTGCAGGACGCCGTAGCACACCGCGAGGGCGAACGTCCCGTCCTCCGCGGGGATCTCGTGCGCGGGGCCCTGCCGGACCGAGACACGGCCGGACGGATACGCGGCCGTCCTGGCCCGGGTCGCCTCCACCATCTCCGCGTGCAGGTCGACGGCGAGGACGTCGAAGCCCCGTTCCAGCAGGGCAAGGGTGTTACGGCCGCCGCCGCAGCCGACGTCGAGGGCGGGGCCGTCGACGGCTGTGCTGTCGAGCAGGTCGGTCAGATAGGGCTGTACGTCGAGGGAGCGGAACTCCCTGACGGTGCCGGGAGAGTTCCAGTAGGCGGCGGCCCGATCGGCGGCCGTGGTCACGTCGGTCATGGGACGAGCCCCGTTTCCTCGTAGGTGCCGTTGTGCGGCCGGGCGTGTATGACGTCCATGTCCAGCTCGGCGAAGCGGTCGCCGCACCGGTCGGGGTCGTCGGTGAGGGCGAAGAAGGCCGGGCCGACGGAGGACAGGGCGAGCATGGTCGCCGCCTTGTCGTGCCACAGGGACTCCAGTCGCCCCGCCAGTTCGACGAGGCCGGGATGCGAGAAGGCGCAGTTCTCGATACTGCCCATCCGGAACCGGTAGTCGAACACGAGGGACCCGAGCGGGCCGAGGTCGCCGCGCAGCGCGGCCGGCATGGCCTCGTGCAGCATCCGGAACGCGATCGTGGGCGCCCACCGTTCACCGGTCGCGCGGAACCGGTCGAACTGCTCCATCTCGGCGGCCATCAGCTCGTCGGTGGGACGCTCCTCGAGAGACCGCGGCACGCCGATCACCAGCGACAGACGATCGGGCACCGGCACCGACAGCACCACCGTGCTGCGGCCCGCCACGACCTGTACGCCTCCCGGGTACAGACCAGAGGCCGCCGAGCCACCGATGCACTGCACCGGCGTCAGCAGACCGGGCCGGCTGCCGTGCTCCTCCCCGTGGTTGGCGGTGAGATACGGCAGCAGGCCGGCGCGGTCCACCGGACAGCCGTACAGGTGGTTGACCGCCGTGGCGACCGCCGCGATGAGGCTGCTGCTGGAGCCGAACCCGGCGTGCACGGGCAGCCGGTCGCTCTCGGCACCGATCGCCAGGTCGCACTCCACACCGAGGGCCGCGCACATGATCCGGGCGGCGTGCTCGACCAGTTCCGGCCGTCGTACCTCCGGGTCCAGGACGAGGCCGGTGCCCGGCGCGAGCCTCCGCACGTGGACGTGGTGGAACCGGGCGACGGAGAGGACGACCTCTCCGGCGTCGTAGATCAGGTTGTTGTCGGCCGCGATCGCCGCCGGTTGCAGCGCCATCGCGTTGAGCCGGGTGGGATAGCGCACGCGCACCTCGGCGGCGGGTGCCGGCACGGGACCGGACGGCGTGGCCAGGGGGTGGTGGACGGTGCCGGGGGCGAAGGGCTCGAAGCCGACGGGCGCGACGGGCTCTGTCGACGGTGGCGGGGAGGTCATCGAGCTCTTTGGGGTCGTGGAGGTCACCGCTGTGCCCTTCCGGCGGCCGGCTCCTCGGAGAGCAGCCGGTGCCTTTCGAGGGTGAGGTCCGCCAGGTGGTCGAGGGAGTCGGTGGTGTAGCCGCCGCTGCCCAGGGAGCCGTCCGGACGCACGTTCATGTTGGCCTTGGCCAGTTGCAGATGGGGCAGCCGGAAGCGCAGCACCTCCCGCATCAACGACCGCAGTTCGGCCAGGTTGCGCTGCACCTCGGGACCGTGGGGGCGGTGCCGGGCGGCCTCGTCCACGAGGCGGGGCAGCAACGGCCGGTGCCGCCGGGCCCGGTCGCTCGCCGCCCGGTAGGCGGCGGGGAGATAGAGGAGGTTCTCGGCCAGGTACTGCTCGTACCACTCCTCCCGGGGCTCGCCCGGCTCCGGCCTGATCAGCAGGATGTCCACGAGCAGCGGAGTCATCTGCGCCCCGCCCGGTGCGTACAGCACCTGCCCGCCGACGGTCATGGGCGGGAAGTACGGCCGCATCTCGAAGGAGAACGTCTCCGGAGTGATGGCCCGCTTCACCGACAGCAGCGACTGCGCGAAGACGGTGAACCCGCGGGTGGCCTCGGCCAGCAGCTCCACCAGCGCGGGATCGTCGACGGGAAGGGTGAGCGTCTCCAGGAGCGCGTCGACGGCGGGGCGCAGGGCGATGCCGGCCGTGCGGACCTCCCGAATGAACAGAGCCTCCTCGGGCAGTCCGGTGAAGGACCGCACGGCGTCTTGAGGGTTGCGCAGCGCGTAGGTGTAGACGCTGTCCCGGGGCACCTCCTCGGCGAGCGCGCCCAGCTTGAGCAGCGTCTCCTCCGCGTACGGAACGGTCCGGTAGTCGACCCCGTGGCGCTCCAGGGAGGCGAGGACGAAGCCGAGGTCACGCAGGGCCGCGTTGGCGGTCACGGCGTCGTGAACACGGTCAGGAACCCGGCCGGTCCACAGCCGGGCGAGTGCGTCGAGGCCGGAGACGTCCCCGGCTCGGTTGAGGGCCGGCAGCCGCGAGGCATCGCGGGCGGCGTCGAATGGATCACAACCGGACACGAGTAAGTCCAGGTCACGCATGGATGAAGCGAGCAGCACGGAAATTGCAGTCTCCAAAGTGAGGGCCGGGCGAGGGCAGCAGCGGCTGCGCCGGCTCAGACGTCGCCCCGGGGCCGGAGTCGGTCGTGCGGTGCCTACGGTCGTGTGTCGCCGGTCACCGGGCGGTGCCCGTTCGTCAGAGGACGCCGATCAGCTCGTCGAGCGTGCGTACGCGACGCGCGACGGGGCCGGGGGGCACAGCGGAGTCCGGGGCATCGGTCACCCAGACCGCGGCCAGGCCCGCCGCGTGTGCCGCGGCCAGCCCGGCGTAGGAGTCCTCGACCGCGAGGGCCTGGTGCGGGTCCGTGAGAGAGGCGCGCAGCGCCCCCAGATAGGTGTCGGGAGCGGGCTTGGTCCGCACTCCCGGGCCCGCACAGTGCACCGAGCGGAAGGCGGACCGGATACCGAGCCGTTCCAGGTGGCTCTCCACCCAGTCGTGGCAGTTCCCCGATGCCACGGCGAGGCGGTGGCCCCGTTCCCGGCAGTGGGCCAGGAAGGGACGGACCCCGGCACCGGCGTCGAGGAGGTCGGCCTCGGCACGGTTGAGCCGTTCGAACTCGTTCCACAATGCCTGTGTTCGGTGCCGGCCGACCGTGTCGAGCAGGTCCCGGCGCAGCATGTCCCGGTCGAGTGTGCGGTCGGGCCGCACACTGATTCCGCGGCGCAGTTCCACCGCCTTGTCCCGCAGCAGCCGATGCCAGACTGCGATGCTTGTTCGTTCCGTGTCGAGCAGTACCCCGTCGAAGTCCAGGACGATCAGCCGTCCTGTCCCACCGGAGCGTTCGATCACCGCTCCCACTGCGTTCCCCCGTCCCCGTGCACTCCGAAGCCGACGGCACGCACCGAGGTACGACCGCCCACTTCATTCTGTGGTCTGGACCTTTGCGCACTCTAAACGGCGTGGACCGGTACTTCAACCAGTCCCGTACGCACGGGAGTCGATCCAGGTCACAGCGTGACGGCCCGCGCACGCCCCGGACGTCGGGCCGAGGAAGCCGTACGTGACGCGTCGTCGCGGCGGGTTCGCGGCGGCGCGATCAGCATGTTCCGACGGGGCTGCGGGCACTGCCACATGCAACAGACGGCCGGCCGTCCCCGAGGGATGACCCGCCGTACGGAGACGTCCGCTCGTGGCGTCACGAGATGCGTCGTGACCGGCCACCGATCACCGGAACCGATCACCGTGGACGGGCCGACCAACCTGTTTCCGTATCCGTACCACTGGGTCGGCATCGACGGTCCGGGCGAACTCGAGCGGCGACTCGGTCGAGCCGGTACCTCGCCGTGACTCCGGTCGCGAGCACGGCTGTTCGTGACCGGACACTTCGGCTGCTCCTGCTTGCCTCGACTGTCGTTCCGTCGTTCCGCCGAGGTCAGCCCACCGCGTTCGCCCGCTCTGCCGCGCCCAGTTCCGAGAGGGGACGGGCTGCGTCCTCCTGGTTCCGCCCTCCCACTGCCTCGGCGAAGTCACGCGCATCCGCCTCGTGAACGGGCGTGGCCGCGTCCGCATTGGCCTGTCCCGCGGCGAACATCCCGGCCGCCTCCATGCGGATGCGTTCGCGAAACGCCCGCCGCTCGGCGGTCAGACCGCCGCCTTGCGGATGCCTCATGCTTCCGGCATACCGCGACCACCCTTACTTGTCAGCCTCGCGACATCACGCCGACAAGCTCGGTAACCAAGTGAAATGGCGTCTTGGTATTCGTCGCCCGACGCGATCGCGGAGCTGGAGCGGCCGGCGCGGGCCCTGCGCTGCGGATGGGACCTGACCCGGCTGTGTCGCGTACGTGGGCGTCGGCGAACCTCGGCCCTGTGACGTTCGGAGACTTCCGGAGGGCGTCGCACCACAGCGCCCCTCATTCAGTCGGAGCGGGATGGAGGATCGCGTCCCCGCCCGGGGGTGGCATCCTCGCCGAGGCCAAGCCGGGTCAGGTGTGGCGTGGGGGCGGGGGTTCCCATTCCAACAGGGCGAGTCCGGCGGCCATGCCTCCGCCGAAGCCGGCCAGGAGAACGAGGTCGCCCGGTGCCAGACGGCTCGCCGTGTGGTCAAGAGTCACGGGCACCGACGCCGCTCCGGTGTTGCCGTACTCGCGTACCGTCGTATGGGCTCGTTCCGGCGGGAAGCCGAGGTCGGCCGCGAGTTTCTCGAGCATGCGGCCGTTGGCCTGGTGCGGCACGAAGTGGACTCGGGGTGCGCGCTCGCCGGACGCCGGAGCACCGTGCTCGTGGAGGAAGTCGTCGATCATCGGTCCGACGTGGTCCTCGACGAAGGCACGGACGGCCCGGCCGTCCATCGTGAAGTAGTGCAGACCGTCCGCGAGGGACTCCGGCGTGGCCGGAATGCGGCTGCCGCCGGCTGGGACGCGGATCAGGTCACGGTGGTCGGGGAACGAGGCCAGGCGGGTGGCGATCACGCCCCTTCCGCGGACGGGGCCCAGGACGACGGCGCCCGCACCGTCACCGAACAGGACCGCGGTGCGGCGGTCGGCCGGGTCGAGGATGCGGGAGTAGATGTCGGCGCCGACGACCAGCGCGTGTCCTGCGGTGCCGTGCAGCATCCGCTCAACCGTGGTCAGGGCGAACACGAAGCCGCTGCACACGGCGTTCAGGTCGTAGGCGGGCGTGCCGGGCGGGGCGCCGAGTTCGGCGGCGACCGCGGCGGCGGTGGGGGGTTGCGGCGAGTCCGGGGTGGAGGTCGCCACGACGATCAGGGAGAGGTCACCGACGCCGATGCCGGCGTCGGTGAGTGCGGTGCGGGCGGCGGTCGCGGCGAGACCGGAGGTGACGTCGTCGGGCTTGGCCCAGCGGCGTGCCCGGATGCCGGTCCGCTCCACGATCCACTCCGGCGTCACCCCGGCCGGCGTTCCCACCTCCTCGTTGGTGACGACGTCGCCGGGCAGGCAGGAACCGGTGCCGAGCACTCCGATGGCTCCCGCGGTGAGGACAGCGGCTGAAGGACGTGTCATGTCGACTCGTTTCCGATCGGTCCGGAAGGGCGGGGACGGACTGTGCCGCGGCGCGTCGGACGTCCGGTGCCGGTCCCGGAGCCCGCGCCGCCCGTGTGCCGGAGAGCCGCTGCCGTCAGGCGGCCTCGTAGATGCGCTGGTGGTCGCGGAGGGCCGCCAGCCGGAACGGGCCGCGGGTCTGGTGCGGCAGTTCGTACCAGCTGCCGTCGGTGGGCAGACTCTGCCGGCGCAGCCCGCGGTAGGTCTCGTAGTCGATGGCCTGCCGGGCACCGACGGCCTCCCGGTGCGCGTCGGCACGCAGGTGCGATTGATAGCCGGGGCGCACCCGGGTGGCGAAGAACTCGGCGACGCTGCCGGAGCCGTAGCTGAACAGGCCCAGCGCCCGGCCCTCCAGGTCGGGGCAGTTCTCCAGGGCGGCGGTGAGGGCCAGGTACACGGAGGCGGTGTAGCTGTTGCCCACGGTCTCGTTGTAGCCGGTGGTGGGGGCCACGGCGGCGCGCAGGGTCTCCTCGTCCGTGCGGGCTCCGCACGTCTCCAGCAGCGCCCGGTGCGCCTTGAAGGCCAGCCTCGTGTAGGGCTGGTGGTAGCAGAAGGCCCGGAACTCCTCCAGCGGCAGACCGCCGCGGTCGCGGTAGTCGCGCCAGGCGCCCTCGACCGCGTCGAGGTAGGCCGTGACCGACTCCTTGCCGTTGACCAGTGCGGTGGCGCGGTAGTTGGGGCGCCAGAAGTCCATCACGTCCGCGGTGAACAGGCCTGAGGGGCCGGTGAGTTCGAGCAGGGCGGGGTCGGCCGAGACGAGCATGGCGGCGGCCGCCGCGCCCTGGGTGGCCTCGCCGGGGCTGTCGAGGTCGTAGCGGGAGATGTCACTGGCGATGACGAGGACCTGCTGATCGGGGTCCCGCTGGACCAGGCCGGCCGCGAACTGCAGTGCGGCGGTGGCGCCGTAGCAGGCCTGCTTGACCTCGACGACGCGGACGTGCGGCGGCAGGGCCAGCAGGGAGTGGACGTACACGCCTGCCGCCTTGGACTGGTCGATGGAACTCTCGGTGGCGAGGACGACGGTGCGGATGCGGTCGGGGCCGTGCCGTTGCACCAGCGGCAGCGCGGCGGCCGCGGCCATGGTGACGATGTCCTCGTCGGCGGTGGGAACGCTCATCGCGTGCTGGCCGAGTCCCTTGTGGTATTTGGCGACATCGGTGCCGTTGGAGCGGGCCAGTTCGGTGTGGTTCAGGACGAGGCTGGTGGTGCGGAAGGACAGGTCGTGAATGCCGATGGCGGTCTCAACGGACATGGGCGTCTCCCGTGGCGCGTTCGAATCGGTTGTGGACCTTCATCAGTTCGCCGGGGTTGGTCTGGGCGGCGAGGAGGGACAGTTCGCCGCACAGGACGGTGGCGGCGGCGAGTACGGCGAGCCGTCGCGCGTTCTCGCCGGCGGGCCGGTCCTCGCGGCAGCCGAGCCGGGTGAGGTGGGCGTCGACGAAGCCGAGGCCCTTGCCGTTGCCGACCGTGCCGAGGATCAGGTTGGGAAGGGTGCAGGAGAAGTAGAGGTCCCCGTCGCGGTCCTGGGCGTAGGTGACGCCCTGGGAGCCCTCCACGATGTTCGCCGCGTCCTGACCGGTGGCCAGGTAGAAGGCGAGGAGCATGTTGGCGTAGTGGGCGTTGGCCGAGCGGATGCCGCCGGCCAGCAAGGTGCCGACGAGGTTCTTGTTGATGTTGAGGGCGGTGATCCGGTCGGCGGTGGTGTGCAGGCGTGCCTGCACGATGTGCCGGGGCACGAGGATCTCGGCGACGACGTTCTTTCCGCGGCCGAGGATGCCGTTGACGGCGGTGGCCTTCTTGTCGGTGCAGTAGTTCGCGGAGATGGAGCCGTAGCGGATGCCCGGGACGGTGGCGAGGAGATGCGCCAGCAGGGCGTCGGAGGCGAGAGTGGCCATGTTGTGGCCGGAAGCGTCGCCCGTGGCGAACTCGAAGCGGATGAACAGCAGCGGCCCGGTGATCTCATGGCGGACATCGAGGAGCCGGGCGAAGCGGCTGCTTGCGCGGGTGATCTCCCGCAGCCGCGGAAGGTCGTCCTGGACGGCGCGGGCGGCGGTGTACGCGGCGGCCGCGTCGTCGGCCTCCACCAGGACCGACCGCGTCATCCGCTCGTCGACGAGAGTGGTGCGGATGCCTCCCTCGACCAGCCGGGAGATCTTCGCGCCGCGGCCGACGGACGGCCACAGCGGCGATTCGTAGGTGGCCAGGGGCACCTCGGTCTCGGTGGCGGTGACGTTGCCGGAGATGCGCAGGGGGCCGACCCAGCGCAGGGGGACGCCCGCCGCCGTGAGGTCGGTGGACGGTTCTGCCGTGAGGGTCATGAGGTGACTCCTTTCTCCGCGGTCGTCAGGCCGCGGTCGAGGCTGAAGGTGCGCAGCGATCCGGTCAGCAGCACGTCGCAGTCGGCGAGGGCGTCCGGGCTGTGCGCGCCGAGCAGGGTCATGAGGGCGGTGAGGTGGTCCAGCCAGGTGGTGATGTGCCGCACGAGGGCGTCCACACCACCGTCGAGGAGCGTGGTGAGGAAGGGGCCGGAGGCACCGACCGCGCGTGCGCCCAGAGCGAGTGCCCGGGCGACGTCCAGGGGGTTGCGTACGCCTCCTGAGGCGAGCAGTGGCAGGCCACAGTCACGGGCGTCGAGGAGCGCGGCCGGGGTGCTCAGGCCCCAGCCCTCCAGATAGGCGTAGTCGGGCCGGTCCCGGCGGCCGTTCTCGATGCGGGCGAAGTCGGTTCCGCCACTGCCGGCCACGTCGGCGGCACGCACTCCGAGGGAAGCCAGTTCGCGCACGGTGCGCCCGCTCAGCCCGAAGCCGACCTCCTTGACGACGACGGGCACGTCGACGGCGGCAGCGATGCGTTCGATACCGGTGGCCCAGTGCGCGAAGGACCGGTCGCCCTCGGGCATGACGGTCTCCTGCACCGTGTTGATGTGTATCTGCAAGGCGTCGGCGTCCAGCAGGCCGACGGCCCGGCGGGCCTGCTCGGGGGTGGCTTCGGCGTTGAGGTTGGCCAGGACGAAGCCGTCGGGGTGTTCGCGGCGCACGGGGGTGAAGGTGGACGCCGTGCCGGGGTCCTTGAGGTAGGGGCTCATGGAGCCGGTGGCGATGGGCAGTCCGGTCTCGCGGGCGGCGACGGCCAGATCGCGGTTGATCTCACCGGTGCGCGGACTGCCGCCGGTCATGGCGTTGATGTACAGCGGTACCGGCCAGTCGACTCCGGCGAAGTGGGTCGCCAGTGAGACCTTCTCGCGGTCGGTGCCGGCGAGAGCGTGGTGGACGAAGCGCACCTCGTCGAACTGGTTCGGCCGCGGTGGCCCGGCGGGTGGCGGCTCGCCCTCGCCGGTGTGCTGGGCGTGGGCGAGCCGTACGTGGTCATCCTTGCGGTGGTGTGCGGTCATCGGGTGTGTCCTCGCGGGAAGGGGGGACGTCTGGGACGGTGCGGGCTTCGCGACCGGCGTCGTCGGCGACGCCTGCGGTCACCCGCAGCGGCAGGGGGGTGATGCCGGCCGCCGTCCAGCGCCGTCGCAGCAGTTCGGCGGAGCGGTCGGCGGGAAGCAGGGCGATGCCGCAGTCGCCGCCGCCCGCGCCGGAGGGCTTGGCGGCGGCGCCGCAGGATTCGGCCACCTCGCAGAGGCGGTGCAGGGGTGCGGTGACGATGCCGAGGGAGGTCTCCGCGTCGAGCCGGGTCAGCAAACTCCGGGCGGTGCGCACGGCGTCGAGGAGCGCTTCCGTCTCTTCGCCTCGCAGAGCCCGCTCGGCGGCCGAGACACACTGCTCGCTGTCGTCGAGGAAGCGGGTACGGGGAGCGCCGTGCCAACCCGGCCGGGTGGCGAGGTCGGCGACGAGGGCGGTGGTGGACGCCGGGCTGCCGCTCCAGCCCACGTGCAGGGCGAGTCCGGTGGGAGGCGGCAGCGGCCGGGCAACGACGTGCGCCCAGGGCCGCTCCAGGGTGTGGGTGACGCCGTGCCGGTGCAGGTCGTTCAGCAGGGCCTGCCGGTCGGGTGACCGGTAGGCCACCCACCCCTGCCAGGTCGAGGCCGCCAGATCGGCGCCGGAAGGTCCCGCGTCGACCCGGACGCCGGCCAGCAGCGCGAGCCGGAAGCGGTCGTCGGTGGACAGCCGCATGCCGTAGTGGTCCGCCAGGGCCCGGATGGACGCGACGGTGACCGCCGCGCTGGATCCCAGGCCGGTCTTGACGCCTGCGCGGTGCAGGTCGCTGCGCACCGAGAGCCGCACCGGCGCGAGGCCGAGCCCTCGTTCGGTCCGCAGTTGCCCGATCGTCTCCACGGCCGACACGATGTGGACCAGCACACCGCGCACGGGGGCCGGATCCTGTCCCGGGAGCGCCTCGAGCCCTTGTGGGCCGCGGCGGAGCCGCACCTCGTGCCCGAGCAGGTCCGAGCCGATCACGACGTCCGCTTCCTCGGCGGCCGTCGAGGCGGTGACGGTGACGTACCGGTCCACCGCGGCGACGATGGCGGGCCGTCCTGGTTCTAGGACCGCGTACTCCCCTGCCACCATGAGCTTTCCGGGTGCGCGGCGAGTGGTCAGGGCCGCCATCAGGCCGTCACCTGCCGGAGCCGGGCACCGGGGCCGCGGTGCGCCACGACCACCCGGGCGTCGGTGACCTCGCGCATCCGGTCGGCGATCCGTTGCGCGTCGGCGGGAGCGCACAGGACTTTGACGTTGGGCCCGGCGTCCATCGTCGCCCAGGCGCCGACGCCTTCCGCGCGCAGGCGGCGGACGTGGCCCAGCACCGCGTCCGTGGCGGTGGTGCGGTAGCGGACGGCGGGTCGCGCGGCCTCCATGGCGGCGTGCATGGCGAGGGCGTTGCGCTCGGTGATCGTGCCGGCGGCTGTCATGTCGCCGTCGCGCAGCGCCGTGTACATGCGGGCGAGGTCGGCGCGGCTGTCCGTCACCCAGTCCCGGTACAGCGGCGAGGTGGCGACCGTGCGCCGCATGGCCTCCCTGCTCGACACGGGTTTCGGGCCCTCCTCCAGGACCACGGCGACCAGTGCGGCGTCCAGGCGGGCGTCCGCGACCGGTTCCGCGTAGGAGGCACGGTCGGGATAGGGTGCGTCGGGATCGCCGGCGTGCCAGACGACGAAGCCGCCGAAGACGGATCGCGCGGCCGATCCGGATCCGCGGCGCGCCAGCCGGGACAGTTGCTCGGCGTCGCCGGGCAGGCCGTAGACGTGGGCGGCTGCCAAGGCCAGCGCGGCGAATCCGCCGGCGGAGGAGGCGAGTCCGGCTCCCACCGGCACCGTGTTGCGGGTGTCGACGACGGCCCGTTCCCGGCGCCCGGCATGCTCGCGCACCAGGTCCAGGAAGGTGGTGGCGCGGCGCAGTACCTCGCCTTCGGCGGGCGCGCCGTCCATGACGACGTGATCCGTCGCCGCGTCCGGGGCGAGCCGGACCGCGGTCGTCGTGGGGAACACGTCCAGCGTCATCGACAGACTGTCCGTGAAGGGCAGGACCAGGCGTTCGTCACGTTTGCCCCAGTACTTGATCAGGGCGATGTTGGGATGCGCCACGGCCACCGCTGTCTCACGGGCTGTCATGTCCGTCTCCCTTCCCGACGGCGGTGGTCCACGTACGGGCGCCCGTACGGTCGGCGAGTGCGGTGGACACCGACCCGGCGTGCTCGACGGTCGTGGTCAGGGCCACGATGCAGCCGCCGAGTCCGCCGCCGCTCATCTTGGCTCCGAGCGCGCCCGCGTCGAGGGCGGCACGGACCAGCGCGTCGGTACGGCCGGTGGTCAGACCGAGGTCGGCGAGGAGCCGGTGGCAGTCGGTGAGGCGCCGGCCCAGCTCGGGGAGGTGACCGGCCGCCAGGTCGTCGAGCGCGGCTCGGGTGAACCCGGTCGACCGGTGGACGAACCGCGTGCGGTGGTCCGGGTTTCGCGCGAAGGCGTCCCGCAGCATCCTGACGGCTTTCCCGGTGCCTCCGCCACTGCCGCTGTCAGCCACGACAACGTGGAATCCGGCGCCGACCGACGGGGTACGGGGCCGCCCGTCCTCGAGGAGTACGGGCCGCTCGCGGCCGGTGGCCAGCGCGTCGATGCCGCTGGCCAGGCCGTGCGCCGACCGCTCGGACACCTGCACGAGGTCGAAGGTCTCCTGTTCGTCCAGGCCGGTCCCGAAGAGGGCGTCGAGCGCACGCACCAGCGCGCGGGCGTTCGCGGCGCTGGATCCCAGGCCGCGGGACGGCGGGACGCGGCTGTCGAGGCGTATCTCCAGCGCAGGGGGTGCGGCCAGGCCCGCCCGTTCGACGAAGGCGTCGAGGAGCAGCCGGAGTTCCTCGGGTACGTCCCCTTCCGCCTCCTCCGGGGTGCCGTGCGGGCCGGGTGCGACGAGACGCAGGCGGGAGACACCGGTGCCGGGTCCTGGCGTGCGGCGCACGGTGGCCCGGCAGGTCAGCGCCGGCAGCGGGAGTGCCAGTGCCGGGGCGCCGTAGACCACCGCGTGCTCGCCGAGCAGGATGGCCTTGCCGTGCGCCTCGCCCGTCGCGGCCCGCTGGACGTCGGTCGTGGACGTGCGGTGCGTGGACATGATCCGCGTTCCTTTCTTCCGGCAGGCGACTGGTCGGGGCGGCGGTCCCCCACACGGGGTGGTCGGCCGGTGTCGTCGCTTCGGCCGCCCACGGACGAGGCCTGCGACGCGCTTCTCCCGCTCGCCCCGTGGTCGATGGGGCGGGCCCTAAGGGCGGCCGGCGGCGACCGCGCCCGTCGTGACGACCTCGCTCACCCGCTCGGCAGCGCGTTCGCCCGTGACGAGGCTGGAGTTGGTCGCGCTGAAGGCGAGGTAGTCCCCGGCGAGCTGAATGCGCGAGCGGGAGTCGAGGCCGCGGTTGAAGTCGCGCAGCCGTGCGTAGTCACCGGGTTTGCGCAGGATGACCGCGTTCTTCCACCGCTGCACGTACGCCATGTCCTGGTGCTCCTCGATGTGCCGGGCCATCTCCGGCCACGCCTGCCGGTGCACCTCGTGGGTGCGCGCCTCGATCTCCTCGTCGTCGGCCTCCCAGTGCCGCATCGCCCACGGATAGCGGTAGTAGCTGGTCAGCAGCGCGTGGCCCTGCGGGGCGCGGCCGGGGGCGAAGTTGTGGTTGAAGGTGATGACCCCCAGGTCGGGGTGCTCGCGTTGCGGGAAGAGCACGCAGGTGGCCGTCTCGTCCGGGACGCGGTCGACGCCGAAGTAGACGTGGATGTCCGGTACGTACGGCACGCTCGCCAGGTAGTCCCGTGTCGTCGGGGCCAGGCCCGGGCACAGCCGGGCGGCGACCGGCCCCGGCAGGGCGACCACCGCGGCGGCGGCTTCCTCGGTGTGCTCGGGTTCGCCCTCCCGCTGCCAGTGCACCCGGACGCCGTCCGAGGTCTCCTCCACCTGGGTGACCTCGGCGCGGGTTTCCACGTCCAGCCGGGAGGCGAGTGTCGTGGTGAGGGTGTCCACCCGGTCGTGGAAGTTGAACCAGGTGGAGTTCACGGCCGGCATCGAGAACAGGAAGTTGACCACCGACAGGTCGGGGGGCGAGTTGAAGAACATGGCGCTCATCGGGTCCACGACCCAGTCGCGGAACCGGGTGTCGAGCCGGCGTTCCGCGTAGGCGGCGGCCGTCTCGGTGTCGAGGGCGGCCGCCTCGCCCATGTCGCTGTCCCAGCGCAGCCGGCTCGCGTACTTGTTGAGGTCCGACTGCAGCCGCACCATGGCGGGCAGCGAGGTCCAGGGGAGCAGGCCCGAGCGCTTGAGGTCGGTGGGCCGGTTCGCCCGCAGCCGGTGGACGCGGCCCTCGCGGCGGATCCCGACGAGGTTGTTGGTACGCAGGGTGGTGTCCTCGATGCCGAGGTCGCGGACGAGGTCGCGCATCTGCGTGTAGTTCTCGATCAGCAGGATCGCGGCCAGGTCCATGTGGTACCCACGGCGTTCCACTGTGCGCATCCGGCCGCCGGCACGGTCCTCGGCCTCCAGGACGCGCACCGGGTGCCCGGCCTGCTGAAGGCGGAAGGCCGCGGTCATACCGGCGATGCCGGCCCCCACGACGATGATCGGTTCCTTGGTGCCCGTGGCGTTCACTGTGTTCCTTTCGTCCGAGCGGAGACGGGTACGCGCAGGTGGGATCGGGCCGGCGGAGGCGCTGCCTCCAGCCGCTCCCACATCTGGTGGGACGCCCGCACCGCCGAGCAGATGCTGTGATGCGTGCTGGACTGGGTGAAGAAGTCACCGCCGGCCAGCCGGACCCGGGAGGTGGCCGGCCATGCCGAGCTGAGCCGTGCGATCTCCCGGTAGTCGCCCGGCCGGCGGAAGACCACGCAGTGGCCGGGACGCATGACATGCGTCATGACGGTGTGGTTCTCGGTCTCGGGCGTCAGTCCCACGGTCCGCAGAGCCGACTGCGCGTGATCGACGAGCTGCTCCTCGGGCCGGTCGCGGTGGCGGTCCGACCAGGAGCCCCGGAAGTGCGCCATCACCAGCCCCCGCCCCTCCGGCACCCGGCCGGGAGCGGTGTTGTGCGGCAGGATCACGCCCACCAGCGCGGGGTGCTCGGACCGCGGGACGTTGACCATCACGGCCTGTTCGGCGGTGGGCCGGTCCAGGCCGAAGGCCACGTGGACGCTGCCGGTGTACTCGACGCGCCGGAAGAACTCGCTGAACGGCCGCTGCATCTGGCCGTAGAGATCCGGTGCCCGGGAGGCGGGCACGGCCAGCACGCAGCCGTCGGCCCGCTCGGTGTGCTCTCCCGTGCCGTCCTGTGCCTGCCAGGTGACCGCGACCCCGCCGGCGCTCTCCTCGACCTGGCGCACCGTGGCGTGGTAGGTGACGGGCAGTCGGGCGGCGAGGAGCCGCGGCAGCACCCCGACCCCGTCACGGAAGGTGAACAGGCCGCCGCCGCCCAGCAGGGAGTTGAGCAGCATGAACGGTGCGACGGACGAGGTGCGCTCGACGTCCTGGAGTGAGGCGAGCATGCACAGGGGGTCCAGCAGGTGGTCGACGGTGCCCGGCCTCAGCCCGCGGCGGACCGCGTAGCCGGCGACGGACTCGCCGTCGTGGCGGGCCGCCGCGGACATGTCGTACCAGTCCAGCGAGCGCCGGATGCGCAGGTGGTCCAGCATCAGCTTGGGCAGGTCGGACGGGAACGGCGCGAACCGCAGCAGCCCGGCCGCCATACGCGGCAGGGAGCCGACCCGTACGTGGTGCACCCGGCGCTCGCGCATGAGTCCGATGACGTCGGAGGAGGGCAGCAGCCGGTCGCCGACGCCGGCCAGCTCCGCGAGCCGCAGCATCGCGTGGTAGCGCCGCGACAGCAGGGAGGCACCGGTGTCGACGAAGAACCCGCCGCGCCGCACCGAACCCATCCGGCCGCCGACGTACTCGGGTCCGGAGCTTTCGAGCACGGTGACCCGGCAGCCGCGCCGCTGCAGGAGGAAGGCGCTGGTGAGCCCGGCGATGCCCGCGCCGACCACGACGACGTGGGGGCGTCCGGGGCGCTGGGGCCCGGCCTTGGGGGACGCCGCGGGGGACGGACTGTCCGGTGCGGGCCGGCCGCCGGTCACGCGGGGACCTCCGAACGGGGCTCGTCCCGGTCGTAGCGGCTGTGCCGCAGGTACCACTCGACGTGGTTCTGGAAGCTGAGCAGTCCGTCGGCCCAGGTCTCCAGCGCCGCCTTCTCGCCGGCGGTGTAGGGACCGCCTGTTCCGGTGGGGCCGCCGGCCTGCTTCAGCGCCTGCTTCAGCGACCTCACCCGCTGCTCGATGCGGTCCAGGGTCTCGGTGGCGGCGTCCTGCAGCGACATGTTCTCCAGGCGGTGCAGCAGGACCACGAGGTTGTAGGCGTCCGGCCGGTCCAGTTCCTTCGACACCGAGCACAGGTCGTTGATCCAGGAGGCGATGTCGGCCGCGCAGCCGATCATCTCGGTGTACTCGGGGGTGCCGTAGAAGCGCGCCGGCAGCCGTACCGACTCGGCCTGCTCCACGAAGTCCAGCAAGGGCAGTACCGGTCCGGTGTCACGGCGCAGGGCGATGTAGGAGTCGACGCCGGGCAGGACACCGCGTGCCCGGTAGTCGGACTCCACGACGAGGGAGGTGAAGTAGTCGTCCAGGTGCGCGAGGAGTTCGCCGAACTGCACCGGCGCCATGTGCTGCGCGGTCCGCTCCAGCAGGTCCGCCAGCGCGCGCTGGAGGGCGTCCTCGGGGACGGGCAGCGGCTCGCGGTGCCTGGCGGCGTCCACCAGGCGCCTGAGCGGGGCCGCCGCCCGGTCGGCGGCGGCGGCGCCGGCGCCGGCGGCTCCGTCCTCGAAGTGGTCGTCGAGGTTGAAGTACCACATCGTCCACTGGGTGATCAGTACGCGGATGCCGGTGTCCGCCCGCGGATAGCCGTGGCTGACCAGCTCACCCGCGCACAGGCGGCGCAGCGGATGCCGGGGGTCGCCGGAGTCGATCAGCCCCAGGCGCCTGGCCCATTCCGCGCCGCCGGTCTCGACGGCGGCGATGTCGCCGGGTTCACGGGCGGGTGCGGCAGGAAAGGGCCAGCGGGGCAGGACGGTGTCGAGGACCGGATCGGAGACCGGGCTGTGCACGATGTCTCTCCTTTCCCGGCCGTCGGCCGGGCGGGGCGCCGGCCCGCGAAGGGCGCGGCAAGGGACTGGGAGAACGGTCGGGGTGTCGGCCCGACCGGGGTGGACGACCGGGGGCCGGTCCTGTCGGGCGGAGGGACGCACGGTGCGCACCGCCGAGTGGCCGTGCGGTGGTACGCGTCCGCGTGTGCCCGGCTGAGGTGGTGCGGTGGTGCGCGGTCCGCCGAAGCGGCCGGGCACCGGGGCACCGGTGTCAGTGATTCCGGAGGGCCAGCCACGCGGCGAGCGTGCGCAGCGGCCGGGTGTCGCCGGCGGGCAGGCGGGTGGCGTCGAGATGGTCCAGCGCTTCGGTCAGGTGTCGGCGCGCGAGGTCGCTGGTCCGCTGCCGTCCTCCCGCGCGCTCGACGAGAGAAGCGGCCCGCCGGAGGGTGTCGGCGTCGTCCAGGGCGGGGTCGCGGGCGTAGAGCTCGGCCAGCTCGGCGGTCTCGGGAGCGTCCGAGCCGAGGGCGGCCACCACAGGCAGGCTCTTCTTGCGTGCGTGAAGGTCGGCGCCGGCCGGTTTGCCCGTCGCGCGGGGGTCGCCCCAGATGCCGAGCAGGTCGTCCACGTGCTGGAAGGCCAGGCCGAGGGAGCGTCCGAAGGCGTCCAGTTCCGCCGCCCGCCCCTTGTCCGCCCCGCCGGCCAGGGCGCCCAGACGGCACGCGGCGCCCATGAGCGCGCCGGTCTTCCGCGCTGCCATGGTGGTGCACTCGGCGAGGGAGACGTCGGCCCGTTCCTCGAACCCGATGTCCTCGAACTGCCCGCCGATGAACTGCTGTACGGCCTCGTTCAGCGCCGTGGCGGCCGATGCGCCCCGGCCGTCGTGCTGGGCCAGGGAGATCGCCAGGGCGAGCATGGCGTCCCCGGCCAGCAGCGCGTCGGCGACGCCGAAGGCACGCCAGGCGGCGGACCGGTGCCGGCGCGTGTCGTCTCCGTCGATGATGTCGTCGTGCACCAGCGAGGAGTCGTGCGCGAGTTGCACGGCCGCGGCGCAGTGCGCGCCGGTTCCGGGAGGGGCGCCGAGGGCCCGTGCGGAGAGCAGGGCGAGAGCGGGGCGTACCGCCTTGCCCCAGCCGTCGGTGACGGGCCGGCCGTGCGCGTCCCACCATCCCAGGTGGTAGCCGACGACGATCCGCGCCTGCGGGTGCAGGGAGTCCACCGCTTCCCGCAGCAGCGGGTCGGTCACCTCCTTGGCGTGGTGGAGCCATGCCTCGGGACCGGCGTCACCGGCGAGGGCGGTGCGGGTGCTCGTGTCTGTGGTCTCGGCCGCGTTCACAGGGCTGCTCCCTTCGGGGCGGGGGCGGTCGGGACCCGGGTGGTCCACTGTTCGTGGCGGGCCAGCACGTGGCGGAACAGGGCGGACAGGGTGTCGACAGGGCCGGCTTCTCCTCCCGCCCGGCTCAGCGTGTGCAGGGCCTGGTCGAGGTAGTGGCGGGCGGTCCGCTCGGCCGCCGCGCGCCCGCCCGCCTCCTCGACGAGGCGGGCCAGAGCGGCCAGTTCGGCCTCTGCGGGGGTCTCGGTGGCGCTCAGCCGGGCGGCCAGCCGGGAGCCGGCTGCGGTTTCGGAGCGCAGCGCGGCAATGACGGGGTAGGTCCTCTTGCCACTGCGCAGGTCGCCGTAGGCGTCCTTGCCGCTGGCGGCGGGATCACCCCACAGATTCTCGATGTCGTCGGCGATCTGCCACGCCACGCCCAGGTCCCAGGCGGCGGATCGGAGCATGCGGGCCGCCGTCGCGGGGGCGTGAGCGAGAACCGCGCCCACTTCGAGACAGCCGCCGAGGAGACCGCTGGTCTTGGCGCACGCGGCCAGATAGTCGTCGGTGTCCACTTCGTCCACCGGGCAACCGTCCAGTTCCAGGTCGGCGGCCTGTCCCTGGATGATGGCGTCCACCGCCGATGTCATCGCCCCGGCCGCCGGCTGCCCTGCGGTTCCCCGGACTTCGGTGACGACCCGCAGCGCCTGGATCAACAACGCGTCGCCCGCCAGTACGGCGGGCCCCCGCCCGAAGACCACCCAGGCGGTGGGGCGGCCCCGCCGCAGTTCGTCGGCGTCCATCAGGTCGTCGTGCAACAGGGAGAAGTTGTGCACCAGTTCGGCGGCGACCGCCCCGGGCACCGCGGAAGCGGTGCTCCCGCCGAACGCCCGCGCCGCGAGCACGGCCAGAGCGGCGCGCAGCATCTTGCCGGTGCGGCCGTCGGCGGGTGTGCCGTCGGGACGGCACCAGCCCAGGTGATAGGCGCTGATGCGAGCCAGCCGGGGGTGCAGGCCCTCCACCACGGTGCGCAGGGCGGGAAGCGTGGCGGCCCTGCACTCGGCCAGCGTCTTCCTGACGGTGTCCACAGCCGGGGCGCTGAGGACCTCTGTCTGGTTCATGGACGTCGTCTCCACTCCCACTGGTCGGGTCATGACGGTGCGCCGCGAGGCCCGCGGACTCGCCGGGCCGATCTTCGAGGGGGTGCGTCGTGCGGTGACCGCAGGCGCCGACGCGCTCAGGACCGGCTCGCGCGGTCGCACGAGGCGCTCGGCCCGGCTCCGGTGCCGGCGGCGCACCCGGTCCTCGCGGGCGCCGCGTTCTTCTCTGTGCTTGTCCGTGCCGGTGGTCCGAGAGGCGCACCGCGCGATCCCGACCGAGAAACGGCGCGCAATTCGGGAACCGAATTCACTGATCTGCCGACACCTGAAGTCAAGCAGCGGATCCCACACGATTCCAAGGGATTCCCGACGTCTCGGTGTCCCACGGGTCGCCTCCTTGTGAAGTTGTGAACTCGTGACCGAACGTATTGCCCGTCACCGCTCCGACGACTCCGTCACATACGGGAAGTGGCCGGAAACAACCCGTTACGCATTCGGCCGACGCGGTCAGACGATGAGTGAGTCTTGATCGCGAGACAGGACCGGCAGGCGGTCACAGCGCGACGGCAGCCACCGGCATAAAACCGTCACGACGGATTTCCGTTTCTGTCACCAAAATGCGCTTGAGGAGTTTTCGTGGCACGCAGCCATCCGAATCATCAGCTGAAGCGGCTCATAGGGGAGGCGGGATTGTCGGGCGAGGCTCTTGCCCGGGCCGTCAATCTCGCCGCCGCGGAGAACAAGCGGGTGCTCCGGTACAACCGCAAGGCGGTGGCCGGCTGGCTGGCCGGCTCCCGCCCCCCTGCCCCGGTGCCCGTGCTGGTGGCCGAGATCCTGACCCGGCGGCTCGGCAGGCACATCAGCGTCCAGGAGACCGGACTGGCGCAGGTGCCGGACGAACCGGCGGACGCATTACGCGCGACCGGCGGCAGGGGCCGGGAGGCACTGGCGATGCTGACCACGGCCGACACCGGTTCGGAGACCCGGGCGACGTTTCGCGCCCTTCCCTTTCGGCTGGGCAGCACCCCTCCGGCCTGGGCCGAGATCGAGCCACGTTCCACCGTGGGCGACTGGCGACTGGGACCGGGCGATCTGGAAGCCTTGACGCACACCATCACGCACTACGCGGAGACCATCGACACCTACGGCGGCGCCCACGGCCGCACCGCGCTGGCCACCTATCTGGCCACGGACGGCGCCGCCTTCCTCGCTGCCCGAACCGACCGGCGGACCCACTCGCTGCTCCTCGGAAAGCTGTCCCGGCTGACCCACCTGCTGGCCCGTATGTGCGCGGACTGCCGTCAGAGCGGGGTGGCCCAGCAGTATTTCCACGTGGCCGCGCAGCTGGCGATCGAGGCCGGGGACCGCACGCAGTACGCCGTCACCCTGCGGGCGACAAGTGCGCTGTCGGGTCAGCTCGGGCATCGGGACACGGTGCTCGCCGGTTCGGCGTGGTCGGCCGCGCCCGAGGACGCTCCGCCGCCCATCCGGGCGTACCTGATGAGTCATCTCGCCGTGGTGCACGCGACGGCAGGGGAGGAACGCCGGTCGCTCTCGGAGCTCTCGGACGCGATGACGCTGCACGGCGGACAGGACGACCCCTGCTCCCCCTTCAGCGGCTATCCCGTGGCCGCCCTGCACTACCAGCGGGGCCATGTGCACCAAAGCCTCGGCGACTACGGCCGGGCCGCTCAGGCGCTCGCCGCGTCCCTGCGGCACCGGCCGCCGCGCGCACACCGCGCCCGCGCGCTGACGCTCGCCAGGCTCGGGGAGATCCATCTGCTGGAGGGACGGCTGGACCGGGCCTGTGCCGTCACCGACCAGCTGCTCGACCACTACGGGCGGATCCGCTGCCCGCGCACCGCCGACCGGCTCGAGGATCTGCGCACACGGCTGCTGCCCTACGGACGGCGGCCGTCGGTACGGTCGACCCTCGGCCGCTTGAGCGGCTACACCGCCTACCAGAGCTCCCCGGAGTGCCTCGCGGTGTGAACGGCGCTCCAACGACCCGGTGACGGAAGGGTACTTGCGGCACCGTCGCCATCTGTCCTGACCGCACCACGGCACACAAGGTCACAAGCGTGAGCCGCGGAGGACACCTACGAGCCGGGCACCCCTGTCGGACGGCGAGCGGTCCGGCATGCAATGGATGGAAGGAGAGATCGACGGGCCGATGCCCCGCGGGGCCGGACCGGTCGCCTCCTGCCACGCCGAACCACGGAAAGGGATGCCAGGGATGGAGACGAACCCGGCCGAGGTGCCCACTGTCGACGGACTGCCCCTTCTGGGCTCTCTGCTGGACCTGCGGCGAGACCCGTTGGGCACATACGAGCGAGCCCGCGGGGAGCACGGTGACGTGGTGCGGTTCGTGTCCGGGCCACCCGGGCTGCGTACGACGATCCACTTCGTCTTCTCGGCAGCCGGCGCCCAACAGGTGCTGGCGGGTCAGTCGGCCAACTTCCGCAAGGACGACCGTTTCTCGCAGGAGATGCGGCAGACCTTCGGGAACGGCCTGCTCAGCAGCCTCGACGACGACCACATCAGGCAACGGCGACTTCTCTCCCCACTGTTCACCAAGAAGCGGGTGGCGGAATACGCCACGGCCGTGTGCGACGAGGCCGACGTCCTGTGCGCCGAATGGGAGGCCGACCGCGGCGGGCGGCCCGATCTGAACGAGGACATGAGCCGGCTCACCGTAAGGACGATCACCCGCATCCTGTTCGGCTCGGATGCCGAGCAGGCGGCGGAGGTGGTGCGGCGCTGCATGCCCGTCCTCAGCACGTACACCCTCCGGCGCGGCCTCATGCCCGTGAACCTGCCCCGGTCCTGCCCCACACCCGCCAACCGCCGGGCACGTGCGGCTCAGGGGGAACTGCACGCGCTGTGTGACCGCCTGATCGAACAGCGCCGGCGCAGCGGCACCCCGGGCAACGCGGCGGGGACTGATCTGCTGACCCTGCTCATCAATGCGCGCAGCGAGGAGGACACTCCGCTCACCGACGAGGAGCTGCGCGACCAGGTACTGGTCTTCCTGCTGGCAGGTTCGGACACAACGGCCACGTCACTCACGTTCACCATGTACCTGCTGGCGCAGCACCAGGACGTCCAGGACTCCGTCCGCGACGAGGTGCGCTCCGTCCTCGGCGGACGCCGGCCCGCCCCGGCCGACCTGGACGCCCTGCCCTCCGTGGAGCGGGTGCTCAAAGAGGCCATGCGCCTCTATCCGGCGGCACCGGTCCTCATCCGCCGGGCGGTGCGGTCGACGGTCGTCGACGGGTACGCAATACCGGCCGGCGCCTACGTGTACGTGTCGCCCTGGGTGACGCACCGCCATCCCTCCTACTGGCCGGACCCCGAGCGGTTCGCCCCCGGCCGCTTCCACCCGGAGGAGGAGAGCACCAGGCCGCGCTACGCGTGGTTCCCGCTCGGCGGCGGCCCGCGCTCCTGCATCGGCAACCACTTCGCCATGCTGCAGATGAAACTCGCCGTGGCGACGCTGCTTCAGCGGTACCGCTTCACCGAGGCACCGACGCACGTTCCACTGGAGGTGGGTGTCACCATCCGGGCGGCGCGGGCCGTGAACTGCAGTCTGTCCCCGGTCGGCCGCGTTACGACGGGTACGCTTTCCCGGTCCCGCTGAGCCCGGCCAGGCCCGCCGAGGCCCGTGGGACACCGGAGCCGGCGATCGATGACGGACGTCCACCGTGCGGACACCGCCCGCGGCTCCCGCACTGCACCCTCGACACCAGGCGGAGTGGATATCGCCGTCGGTGACCCGCCAGGAAGCCGAAACGGACATGAACCGGTCCGCCACATCACCCCATACGGGCACCCCGGCACCCCGGGGAGGAGCGACCGTCCGAACAGACAGCGCCACAAACCGGCGAATGTCCTGCGTCTTCAACCTGCGGGCAATGAACGGAAAGATGCCCGACAGCGGGCACTGGAACTCGACCGATTCTGGTCAAACATTCTCCTGCTGCAGCTATCACTTGCCTCGACCTTGAGAATGCCTTAGCCTGTTCATTGTCATTCCAAATGGCCTATCGAGCCGAATCCGGCACGGCGAGGTGGCGTGAAGTAAACCCACCGAAATATGCGGCGCATACCTTCGTCCGGACTTCGACGGGAGACAGAAATGGGCGGTGCCTCGCCTTTGCTCAAGAGGCCCGAACAGGTCGCGCAGAAAATCACCGATGATTTCGCAGTGCCGCAAATAATCGTCGTTCCCCCACACCGCATCACGTCCGGGCGCGACCCGGCCGGACCGCTCGCCACCGATGATCCCTTCACCTGGCTGCCGTGGCGCCCTGACGAGGACACGGACGAGGACGAGGAGCACGAGTCCTCCCCCGCAGAACCCCAATGATCAGCACCCCCGACGAACCGTGCGCCCGAGAACGCTTCGATCGCCGTGAAGGTGACCGGCCCGAGACGTAGGGTCCGTCAAGTGAACGACTCTGGCTCACATTCGGCGGTAACGCATGGCGACAGCGGTTACCGACGGCAAGCCGCGCAGGCCAGAGGGCGTGCGGGGCCTTCAAGCCGGGTTCTCGTCCCTGGGCACGGCGACAACGCCCTTCTGTGAGCTGCACCATCAAAGCCTGGGCGAACGTGACACACGGTCACCACCGCAAGCGAAGGCGGCCCCGCCGGATGGGTTCCGGGAGGCCGCCTCGTACGCGGTTGCCGCTTGCTAGCGGACGTCGACGTAGTCCTCGGTCCCGTAGTCCGCGTAGTGGGTCGAGACCGTGTCCGTGTACCGCATCTGCCAGGTGCCGTCCTGCTTCGCGGTGAACTTCTTGCTGAACGTGCCGTCACTCAGCGTCTTGGTGCTGCCCAGCTCCTTCCACGCGGAACCGGCCGCCTTGGCCTTGAACCAGACGCGGATCTTCTGCCCGGCGTACGGCCGCCAGGTGGAGCCCGACTTCTGCATCAGGCCGCCCTTGGCGGTGAGTGTCGAGCCCTTGCGCACGCCTTCGGGCGAGACACCGTCGTTCCAGACCTTCGTGTACTTGCGCCCCAGCTTGACGCCGGCACTGTCCACGCCCGCGTTGACGATGCGGAGCCGCCACTCGGCGCCCGAGTCCGCCTTTTTCGACGAGGACGCCTTGAAGGAGGCGCCGTACGCGGCGTCGAAGGTGCCCGTGCTCGTCCAGGACCCGCCCGTGGGGCGGTAGTCGATGGAGATCTTCGCCTTGGTGCCCGCCGGGTACGAGCCCTCCGTGACGCCGAGCTTGCCGGTGAAGGTGACCTTGCGGTACTTGTCCACCTTGCCCTCGACGTTCGACAGCTTGCTCGTCCGGGAGGGCCTGGCCACCGTGAAGGAGTGCGGGGCCGGCGCGGTGAACCAGTTCGACTCGGTCGGCCGGACACTCACCTGCCCGCTCTGCTTGACGGTGTACCCCGTGGCCAGGACGCCGTCCTGGCCGCTCGCCGCGATGGTGTCGGTGCTGGAGCCGGTGCCGATCCGCACCTCCTTGGCGACGGGCTTCTCGGTGCCGTCGTCCGCGATACGGGTGAGCTTGCCCCGGATGGGGATCTCACTGCCGTACGGGGCGGTGACCGTGCCCGTGGGGGTGTCCACCTTGAGCTTCAGTTCCTGCTTACGGAAGGGCAGGCTCAGCGACTCGTACTGCTCGTCGAACATGTACTCGAACTTGGTGGTGGTGGCGGGGCTGTACTCGTTGTAGTACTCGGTGGTGGTGAAGCGCCCCGCATCGTTCGTCCACACCCACCCCTCGCCGTGGGTGTCCCGGGCGCGGTAGTAGATGCCCACCCCGGTGAACGGCTTGACCTCGTGGGTGTTCGGGTCCTCGGCCACCAGGGATCCGGACACCTTGATGGTGGGGTTGTCGTAGGAGACCCACGGGTGGTTGCTGCTGATGGTCAGCTTGGGGTTGAGACCGTAGTTGAGGTAGCCGGTCGAATGCTGGACGACCTCGTTCGACTGTCCTTCCCTGGCCACGACGTCGATCACATAGGAGCCCATGGCGGGCAGGGTGACCGGCTCGGACCGGAAGACACTCTCGTAGCAGTCGCTCGTGGCGGAGCACTTGTCGGTGCCTTCGAGACGGACGCTGGCGAGGACCTCGGACTTGTTCTTCTCGTGGATCTTGAGCGTGACGTCCTCCGGGCGGAAACCGGAGGACATGTGCTCGTAGGAGGCGTAAATCTTGCCGCCCTCCTGCACCGTCTCCGTACGGCCGCGGGAGTCGCCGTCACCCGCGTGCGCAGCGGGCACGGCGATCAACGTGGCAGAGGAGGCCACCAGGCTCGTGGCCAGCACTGCCGTGAACTTCTTCAAAGCTCCCCCATCGAGTATTGCCATTGTGTCGCGCGTTCGACCCGTGGGGCAGACGAATGGTTGTACGGACAACCAGCCGCATATGCCTCCGTGGTCACCGCCTCGTCGCCTTCGGCCGGCTCCCGGACGGCCTCCGCCTTCTCCACCCCGGTGACCGGCGCCTCCTCGCTCTTCCAGCCCATCACCCCTTCGCCGCCTCACCCGTCCACTGGCGCAGCCCCGTGCGCTCGTTGAGCGGTGGCGTGCGGACCGGCTCGAACCGGTCCGGATGCGACGCGAGGATTCTGTGCACCTCGTAGGACACACCGGCCTGCCGGTGCCCGGCCGGCCACCGCGCGGCCACCCCCGCTGTGTGCGCACCGCGTGAAAGGACAGCCCCAGCCGGGCGGCGAACAGCGCGAAGGGCTCCACCACCCGCAACTCGGGCTCCCCGACCGGCAGATGCCCACGTCTCTCGTGCTCCCCCGAGTAATAGGGCCGGTCCGCGGCGATCCTGTCGATCGGCAGCAGGATCCCGTCCAGCGGCAGATACGCCTTCGACGATGCTGTCCGGACCGCCTCCGCAAGGGTCGGCCCGAGAGCGGCCAGAACCTCGACGGCCTCGGTGATGTACCGGTACGCGGTCGTGGTCCCGATGCCGAACCCGGCCGCGAGCTGGGCACACGGGTGGCCGTTGCGGAGATGGACAAGAGTGAGCGGGACCTGACGGCCGGCACTCAGGCGCCGCCAGCGGGTACCGGGCTCCTGGCGGCGCTGACGGAGCTCGGCGGACAGGAAGCGCAGGGCAGAACCGGACACGTCGACGCCCCGTTAAACGAGCCGGACCGGGCCACGATCCTACGGTGGCGGTGCCGCGGGTCACACCGACTGCCCTATCCGACCCTCAGGGCAGCGGCCGGGCCGCCGGGCCCGGCCGCGCGGTGACCTCGGCGGGTGTGAGGGCCCCGTGTCCCCGCTCGCAGCCGACCGTCACCCGGACCGGCGCCCCGCACTCCGCATGCCGCAGGTCGAGGACCGGCTCAGGACCCGCGTCCGTGTGGGCCTCGCCCCACTGCTTCAGCGCCACAAGCACCGGCCACAGATCCCAGCCCTTGCGGGTCACCCGGTACTCGTTGCGGGAACGGCTGCCAGGCTCCTGGTACGGCACGGCCCTGAGGATGCCTGCCGCGGTCAACTTCCGCAGGCGGTCGCTGAGGACGGCCTCGGACAGGCCGATGTGGCGGCGGAACTCGTCGAACCGGCGCACCCCGTTGCAGGCGTCGCGCAGGATCAGCAGCGTCCACTTCTCCCCGACCACGTCGAGCGTGAGCTGGACCGGGCAGTTCTCCGTGCTCGTCTCAAGCCACTCCATGCCACCATCGTAGAAGCCTGACTTCATGATTGACAGCCAGATGGCACGAAGATAGCTTCGTTATTCGAAGCCAGATGGCGGAGCCGGACCGGGAGGAGCGGGGCTGTGGGACGCACACGCACGTACGAGTGGGAGGACCCCGCGCTCACCGCGGCCGCCGCGGGACAGGGCTCCGGCCTGGACTTCCTCCGCGACCTGCAGGCAGGAAAACTGCCCGGCGCGCCCGTGGGCGCCACAGTCGGCTTCACGCTCGACGAGGTGGAGAAAGGGCGCGCGGTGTTCTCCCTCGTCCCCGGTGAGCAGCACTACAACCCCATCGGCAGCGTGCACGGCGGGATCTACGCGACGCTGCTCGACTCGGCGGCCGGCTGCGCCGTTCAGTCGACACTGCCGCCGGGCACGGCCTACACGTCACTCGATCTGACCGTGAAGTTCCTGCGCCGGATCACCGTGGACACCGGCACGGTACGCGCCATCGGCACGGTGATCAGCAGCGGCCGTCAAACCGCCCTGGCCCAGGCCCAGTTGATGGATGCGACGGACCGTGTACTCGCCCATGCCACGAGTACCTGCATGCTGTTCCCGCTCCCCAGCGCCTGACCGGTCCACCTCCGGCTCCGATCAGCGCCCCAAGCCCACCCTGTATCGCGGCTATGCCGACGGTGAAGGGTTCCGCTCGTCCTTCACTCGGATGGAGGGTCCCGGACACCGGGCCACAGGCGCCGTAGACCGGTACTGCATCACGATGAGCATGCCCGGGCCGGCGCCCGGTACGACCGGCGATCCGGAGAAGCAGACCCAGAAGCAGTTCGCCACCGTGACAGACGACCTGCGCGGCTACTGCAAACGCTGACACGGCCGTTGTGGTCATGGCTGCCCGCAGTCGGGCTCGGCGTGGCCCCGACGAGGCCGTCACCACTTTCGGCGCACGGTTGCCTTGCCGCCGGTCACCAAGCTTGCCGGCGGAACGTCATCGGCCACGACCGCGCCAGCGGCAACCACGGCGTCACGGCCAATGCTGACGCCGGGCAGGATCGTGGCCCCGGCGCCGATCCACACGTTCTCCGCCACGTCGATGGGTGCGCCGGTGAGGTACAGCCGCCGCTCCTCGGGATCAACCGGGTGGCCGCTGGTGATGAACGTGACCTTCGGTCCGATCATCACGCGTTCGCCGAGCCGGATACCGGCATAGTCCAGGAACGTGCAGTTCTGGTTGATGAAGACGCGCTCGGAGAGGTCGAGGTTCAGGCCATGGTCCGTGTAGAAGGGCGGATAGACCGTGACTCCCGGCGGCAGTGGCTTGCCAAGGATCTGCTCGAACAGTCCTGCCTTGCCCGCTTCGTCTTCGAAAGGCAGGGCGTTCAGGCGGGAGGTGAGCTCGGTGACCCGCAGGACCCTCTCGGCCATGGCCTGGAACTCGGCGCTGCGGATGCGCATGAGACGGTCGCTGGACATGCCACGATCCTTTCTGTGCACCGGTGGCGGGACAAGACTCACCGGATGATCAAAGTCCAGGGGGGCGACGGAGACGAAAACGAGGGCGTCCAAGGTCGTTGTGCGACGAACAACCTGGACACCCTTGCGACGGCACCCTATGTGAAGACCGAGGACCTGCTGAAGGCGTCTCCGCATCCGGCGCCATGGGGTGCGGCCGTCGGGACCGCCCCGCAGCTCGCCGACGCCGAACTCGTCACGCCGGCAATGATGCAGGCGATGCTCGGCTTCACCTCCCGGGCCAGGTGGCTCCGCCACGCCCGCGGTCACCTGCGGCACCTCTTTCCGTACCTGCCCCAGCAGCCCGGCTGCAACAAGCGCCCGCGCAAGGCCGCCGCGCTGCTGCGGCAGGTCACCCGGCTGCCGGCCGCCGACACCTCGGTATGGAGCGACGACGTGTGGATCGTGGACTCCACCCCGGTGGAATGCGGCCGCTCCCGCGAGACCGTCAAACGCTCCGACCTGGCTGGATGGGCCGAGTACGGGCACTGCGCCCGTCACAGCCGCTTCTTCCGGGGCATGCGTCCGCACCTGGTGTGCACCCTCCAGGGCCTGCCCGTCGCATTCGCCCTGACCGGCGCCAAGGCCGACGAACGCGAAGCACTGCTGGACCTGCTCGCCGCCGACCGGGCCTGGATTCCGCCCGCCCTGGACAGACGCCGACCGGCGACAGGAACCACTTCGGCCGCGCCTTCGAAGAGCAGCTTGCCGAACTGGACATGCGGTTGCTGCGGCCGGCCCGCAAGAGCGGGCCGGAACGGCCCGGCGCCCCGCTGTTCAAACCACTGCGGCAGGTCATCGAGTCGGTCGACAAGACCTTCAAGGGTCAACTCGACCTCAAACAGCACCGAGGCCGCGCATCAGGCGGCGTGATCGCCCGCGTCATGCAGCGCATCCCCGCGCCGACCGCCGCGATCTGGCACAACGACCACACCGGGCAGCCCGTCCTACGCTCACTGACCGCCTATGATCCACTGACTTGGAATCGATCATCCGGGATCCGCGGGACTGACGGATCCGGAGAAGGCCCTCCCACTGGTGCGCGGCAGGCCGTTCGGGGGCAGGCCCCTGCCGTGGGCCGATCCCCTCGTCCAGGAGATGACCACCCGGATCACCGACGTCGCCCACACCGTGGCCGCCTACCGCACTCCTGCCGGCCCGCCCCGGGACCTCGATGCGGCCCGGCAGGCCGTGGCGACCGGGCCGGAGGTGGACGACGCGGCAGAACTGATCCACTGGGACCGGCTCCGCCTTGAGGCCGCAGCCGGAAACCGGTCAGGACTGCATACGGCGGTACCGGCGGTACCCGGACCGGCCAAGCACAGCGCTGAATGCCCACGAGGGACACCCACGGCGGACGCGGCCGAAAGGCCGAAGAATGTGCTGCTACAGGTCGAACTCGAGGTGCTCGATGTCCGTGAACCGGACCTCTTCCAGGGAACCGGCGCGGCGGCCGCTGTCCTGGAAGTACATCTCCTTGAGTCCTTCGGCGGCGATCTGCTGGAGCTGCTGGTCGCCGGCGCCGGCTTCCTGGGCGTCGAAGAGGCGGGCGGCGTGCTGCGGGGACAGGGCGACGGTCAGGTGCCGGATGCGGGACTCGTCCGTCGACCCGATGGGGGCGGTGTAGCCGAGGCGGGCGCGGGTGTCGATGACGATGCCGCCGGTGGTCGCGGCCTTCTGGCGGGCCTTGGCGCGGATCTGCGGCTGCCACCGCTTTTTCACCTCGCGTTCCAGGCGGGCGGCGAGGTCCGGGCGGGGCTTTTTGATCTGGTCCTTCACGTACCGCTCGACGGTGCGCTGGGAGATCCGCAGCATCTGGGCGACCGCGCGGGTGCCCTTGAGCTGTTTGACCAGGTACCGCATCTGCGCGGGCGCGCTCTTGGGCGCCGGGCGGGTGAACGCATTCTGCACCGCGGCGTCCAGGCCGTCCCCGAACAGGCTCATCGTCGCCTTCTCCTACTCTCCGTTGTCGACGTCGGTGACGGTGCCGTCCTTGATGTACCGGGCGAGGTTGAGCTCCGGTGCGTCGAACCGGTCACGGACCTCCTCGCCCCACAGGACGGTCTGGGTGCCCTCGTGCTTGACCAGGCCCGGGTTGACACCGAGCTTGAAACCGCCGGGCAGCGGCTTGCCGTCGCGGTAGGGCAGGAAGTCCAGCGGAGAGGGTCCGCCCGCCGCGTAGACGACGCAGTCGGAGAGGACGGCGACCGGGTACTGCCCGGTGAACGCCGCATGCTTGACGATTTTGCGGTGCAGGTTGATCCGGGTGCGGGAGATGGCGTGGTCTCCTCACGACAAGGCCGACGACCGCCCCGCCTCCTCTGCCTCCTTCCCTCCCGGCACACCGCCGCCGTGGCACCCGCCGGCGCAGTGCGTGCAATACCGGCCGCATCACCCGCCGTGAACTCGCCTGGCCGGGGTACTCGCGCCCTCATCGGACAGGGCCGGGCGCCTGACTGAGCCCGGCCTGCAGGAACTCAGAGAGAGGGGGATCACCTTCGTGTCGAGCATGCCGCCACACCGTGCGGGATCCGTCCCGGACACCGGCCGCTCCGGCCAGGAGCCGGTGAGCGAGCTGGTGCAGCGGGCCTCGCAGCAGCTGACCGAGCTGGTGCGTGGCGAACTGCGCCTGGCCCAGGCGGAGATGAAGCAAAAGGGCAAGCGCTACGGCAAGGGCGGTGGTCTGTTCGGCGGCGCCGGCGTCGTCGGTTTCCTCATGGCGCAGGCACTGGTCGCCAGCGTGATCGCCGCACTGGCGGTGGCGCTGCCGGTGTGGGCAGCTGGGCTGATCGTCACAGCGGTGCTGGGTGTGATCGCCGCGGTGATGGCCATGAGTGGAAAGAAGCAGGTCGACCGGGCCGCTCCGCCCACGCCCGAGCAGACGGTCGAGAACGTGAAGGCCGACGTGGCCGAGATCAAGGAGAGTGCGCACCGATGACCCAGCCGCCCCACGACGAGCCCACCGCCTCCAGTCCTCAGGAGCTGCGCGAGCAGGTCGAGCGGACCCGTACCGAGCTCGGGAAGACAGTCGAAGTGCTCGCGGCGAAGGCCGACGTCAAGGCGCGCGCCCAGGAGAAGGCCACCGAGGTCAGGGAGCAGGCTGCGGCGAAGGCCGGTGAGCTGAGGGAGAAGGCTGTCGACCTGGTCCACCAGGCGCAGGAGAGGCTGCCCGATCCGGTCAAGGACAAGGCCGCCCAGGCTGCCGAGCAGGCTCGGACGAAGGCGTCCCAGGCCGGTCGGATGTGGCAGGACAAGGCGCCCGAGCCGGTGCGGCAGAAGACCACCCAAGGGGCACAACTGGCGCGCGACAACCGCAAGACGCTGCTGACGGCAGCGAGTGCAGCGGTCGCGGTGTGGCTGGTGTGCCGGCGCCGGAAGGCGTGAGCCGGGCGTAGGCATCGAGAATCGTCGACAAGCCGGTCGGTCCGGCGCTCGGTGCCGTCAGCGGCACGGCCACGGGAGCGCTGTTCCAGCAGACGTGAAAGACGTTCGGTCACGATGAGGGCGCCCCGGGCGTCACCGCCTGACCGGAACCCGGCCCGGCTGATGGGCACGAGGGGCGGGGGGGGCGGGCCGGGCAGGGGACCCGCCGGGGCGCCCCCCCCCCCCCCCCGCGCCCCCC